>JANNWV010000037.1:0-75203 GCA_031408815.1 Gammaproteobacteria bacterium | reverse complement strand
CCGGTGCAGACCACGCGGCCACGGCAGGCCAGCAGTTCGCGGCAGGCATCGGCGAAGGCGGGGCCGATCCGGGCCTGCAAGCTTTGCAGGGCCTGGGTCTCGATGCTGATCACGCGCTGCCCGCTGGCGATCAGCAGGTCGGTGTCAGCCGGACGATTGGCGGGATTGGCACTCATGCGCAGGGGGCAGGCGGTATGATGAGAAGGCTATTGTAAGGCCTGTGCCGGTCTGAACCGGCTTTTTCCCTGCTCCCCCGTGAACGCCCAGCAAAGAACGCCCATCAATGAATGCGCAACAGATCCAGCAACTGATCGAAGCCGGCCTGCCTGGCTCCCGGGCCCAGGTGGAAGGCGCCGACGAAGTCCATTTCGAGGCGACCGTCGTCTGTGAAGCCTTTGCCGGCAAGTTACCCCTGGCCCGGCACCGGATGGTGTACGCGACCCTGGGCGGCCGAATGGGCGGCGAGATCCACGCCTTGGCACTGCGCACCCTGACCCCTGACGAAGAGAAGCCCTGACGCATGGCCAAGATCATCATCACCGGCGGCGAGACGCTGGACGGCGAAGTCCAGATTTCCGGCGCCAAGAACGCCGTGCTGCCCATCCTGTGCGCGACCCTGCTCGCCGACAGCCCGATATCCATTGGCAACGTGCCGCACCTGCACGACGTCACCACGACAATGGAATTGCTGGGCGCGTTGGGCGTCAGCCTGACGGTCGATGAAAAGCTGACCATCACGGTGGAACCCACCGCAATGGTCGAGACGATCGCGCCCTACGAGCTGGTCAAGACCATGCGCGCCTCGATCCTGGTGCTCGGGCCGCTGCTGGCGCGACACGGCCATGCTGAGGTCTCGCTGCCCGGCGGTTGCGCCATCGGTTCGCGCCCGGTGGACCAGCACATCCGCGGCCTGCAGGCACTGGGTGCCGACGTCGTGGTCGAAAACGGATTCGTGAAAGCCCGCGCCGACAAGGGCCTGCGCGGCGGCCACTACACGTTCGACATGGCCACCGTCACCGGCACGGAAAACGTGCTGATGGCCGCGGCGCTGGCGCGCGGGACCACGGTGCTGGACAACTGCGCCGAAGAACCCGAAATCGTCGACCTGGCCAACTGCCTGATCGCCATGGGCGCGAAGATCGAAGGCGCCGGCAAGGCACGCATCGTGGTGGAAGGCGTGGACAGCCTGCATGGCTGCCACTACGACGTGATGCCCGACCGGATTGAAACCGGCACCTTCCTCGTCGCGGGCGCAATGACTGGCGGACGCGTACTGGCGCGGCGCACCCGCGCCGACCTGCTTGATGTCGTCCTGCAAAAACTCGAGGAAGCCGGTGCGCAGATCAACACCGGCCCCGACTTCATCGAATTGAACATGCACGGCAAGCGGCCGAAGTCGGTCAGCCTGACCACGGCGCCGTTCCCGGCCTTCCCGACCGACATGCAGGCGCAGTTCGCCGCGATGAACTGCATGGCCAGCGGCGTCGGCGTAATCCGCGAAACCATTTTCGAAAATCGTTTCATGCACATGAACGAATTGCAGCGCCTGGGCGCCGACATCCAGATCGAAGGCAACATGGCCGTCATCCGCGGCGTCGAACGCCTGACCGGCGCACCGATCATGGCCACCGACCTGCGCGCGTCGGCATCGCTGGTGCTGGCCGGCCTGGTCGCGGAAGGCGAAACCACGGTCGACCGCATTTATCACATCGATCGCGGCTACGAAAACATCGAAGAAAAACTCAGCGGCCTGGGCGCAAAAATCCGCCGCGTCGCGTCTTAAGCACCGCTTCGAATCCCCGCCCAGAATCGGCGCGCGTCGCCGGGGCAGGGCACGTTTCGGGTGAGAGCCGAAGCCGCGACCGCAATTCGAAGTCGCGCAACATCAAAGAAAGTGCACACGTGGCTCCACCACGTGACAAGCCGCGCTTCGACAGAATAAGAACGGCCACGACGAGCCCATCGCGAGTTCAATCTGACCCTGCCATTCGCCGAGACGCAGCGGAAGCCTTGTATGACTACCTAGTCGTGAGGACAGCAGGATTGAACTACGGATGGCGTACGTAAGCGGGGGTGGGTGTTCATTTTGACAAAGTCGGCGCGACGCCGCAGGCGGAGCGACGCGACTCAAAATGAATACCGACCCCCGCCCCGCCCGGACGCGTAACCGCTAGTACGCTAAACCGCTTTTATGCCTGAAAGCGGCAAATGCGGGGAAGACTATTGGATGGAGGTAATGCGCATTTCGATGGTCTCGCCATCAGGTTCTTTCTGCAGCATGCGCAGCGGAATGAAGTTGCGGTCCTGCCCGAGCCAGAGAGTCGTAGTGCGGCCATTCGAGGATTCGCGGATTCGTTCCACGCGGATCACGCGTTGCGCGCCAAGTTTGGTCTGGATCTGCTCGCTGCTCGCACTACGGTACACGTGGGTTTCCAGGTCGTTCTTGCTGGGTACGAAGTATTCGAGGTCGCCGGACTTGCCGGCGGCGACGTCGGCCATCAGCGCGACGGTAATCGCATTGCGATCGAGCACGCCGGCGCGGTAGGGCGGCGAGAAGACCTTGTCCTTGTCGGTGCTGGCGATGCTGTTGCCTGCGGCGTTCACCTGCATCGAACGCTCGCGCGTCTTCCACGCCAGCTTTTGCCGATAGTTGTACGCCACCGTTTCCGGATGGCCGCCGGCCAGGCGAATGATCGAGCGTTCGTCCACCGACACGCCGGCGATGGCGGCCAGGCCTTCGCTGCCCACGGTGCTGGACTTGAGCTCGTAGCGGCCGTTCGGCAGCGGCTTGAAGGTCACCGTGGCCGTGCCGAGCGCTTCGCCGTTGCGGCGCACTTCGTAATTGGCCGTGTACGGCGGCGGCAGGGCTGCGCTTGCGGCGACAGGCGCCAGCACCAGGGCGGCGGCGATCAGGAAACGTCGCATCATCTGTGATCCTCAAGGTGTCCGTTGGGGCCGGACGACAACGGTGTATTGATCGGCAGGCCGCGCCAGCGAGGCTGGTTTCCGGAAATGTCGAGATCGCCATCGGCGATGGCTTTCACGGTTTGGACAAGCAACTGGTGCTCGCGTTCCAACAGGCGGTTGGACAACGATTCAGGTCCGTCGCCCTTGAGCACCGGAATGCGCGCCTGTGCGATCACCGCGCCGGCATCGAGTTCCGGGATCACGCAGTGCACGCTGGCGCCGTGTTCCCGGTCGCCGGCGGCCAGCGCACGCGCATGCGTGTGCAAACCCGGGTATTTCGGCAGCAAGGACGGATGGATGTTGATGATCTTTCCCTGGAATCGGCTGACCGCCGCGTCGGATATCAGACGCATATATCCGGCACAGACGATGAGGTCGGGCTGAACGGCCTCGATGCGGCTGAACATCGACGCATCGAATTCGCTGCGACTGGCGAAGTCGGCGGGTCGCTGGGCAAAGGTGGGGATGCCGGCATCGTTCGCGACGACCAGGGCAGGGCAGCCGGGTCGATCTGAGAACACGCCTACGACATCGATCGACAAATCGCCGCGTGACCTGGCGTCGAGCAGGGCGCGCAGGTTGCTACCGCGGCCGGAGGCCAGCACCGCGATGCGAAGGGCTGTTGCCATGGAAAGCCTAGGAAATATGGACCCGTTCGCCGTTGGCGCGCGGCACGACCTGGCCGATCTGCCAATGCGCGAGTTGCAGGCGACCGAGGTCAGCGGCCAAGGCGGGCAGTTGCGCTGGCGACACTACCAGCACGAAGCCGATGCCGCAGTTGAAGGTGCGCCACATTTCGGGTTTCGTGACCTGGCCTTCGCGCATCAGCCAGTCGAAGACCGGCGGCAAGGTCCACGACGTCGCGTCGATATTCAGGCCCAGCCCATCGGGAATGACGCGGATGATGTTTTCGGTCAGGCCGCCACCGGTGATGTGCGCCATCGCGTGCAGTTCGTGCGCGGCGATCAGTTCGAGCACCGGCTTGACGTAGATGGTGGTCGGGGCCATCAGTGCATCTGCGAGTTTCACGCCGCCAACATCGATGTCGAGTGGCCGGCCGGCACGGTCCAGGATCTTGCGCACCAGCGAATAACCGTTGGAATGCGGGCCGGACGAAGCGATTCCCACCAGCACGTCGCCGGCACGGACCTTGCTGCCGTCGATCAATTCGGATTTTTCGACGGCGCCCACGGTGAAGCCGGCCAGATCGTATTCGCCGGGCGGATACATGTCCGGCATCTCCGCGGTTTCGCCGCCGATCAACGCGCAGCCGGCCAGCTCGCAGCCGCGCGCGATGCCGCCGACCACGGCGACCGTGGTGTCCACGTGCAACTTGCCGGTGGCGAAATAGTCGAGGAAGAACAGCGGTTCTGCGCCCTGCACCAGCACGTCGTTCACGCACATGCCGACCAGGTCGATGCCGATGGTGTCGTGTCGGTTCAGCTGTTGTGCCAGCTTCAGCTTCGTGCCGACGCCATCGGTACCTGATACCAGCACCGGTTCGCGATACTTTCCGCCGAGGTTGAACAGTGCGCCGAAGCCACCCAGTCCACCCATCACTTCAGGGCGAAACGTGCGTTTTACGAGGGGTTTGATCCGTTCGACGACTTCATTGCCGGCGTCGATGTCGACACCCGCGTCGCGGTAGGTGAGGGGAGTCGAGGCCATGGTCGCGTCGTGCTGGGAGTCGGAAGCGCCCATTCTACCAGCCGGGCCGCCGCCGCATCGTTGGACGCGCCGACCCCGCTTGCGGCACCATGGGCATTGCCACTTGCCTGCCGCTGACCATGCCCTTGAACGCCCCCCTCGCCGTCGCCCGACTGATTGCCTTCGCCTTGCTGGTCGCGGCCAGCCCGGGGCATGCCCAGACCGCCGACAAGGCGGACGACCCGGCGGTCACCCCCGTCGCCAAGCCCAAGCCGACCCGCAATCCGGCCTTCTACAACGTCGAACTCACCATCTCGTCGCAGAACGCCGGCGAACGCCAGGGCGCGACCATTCGCGCACTGGGACAGGCGGTGGTCCGGATCACCGGCAATCCCCAGGCGGCCGCCAATCCGGTGATCCGCCGCGCGGGATCGAGCATCGATGCGATGGTGCTCGACTCCAAGGTGCGCCAGGACTCGGACACGGTGAACGGCGTGCCCGTCTACAAGACCGTGCTTTCGGTCAGCTTCGATCCCGAAAGCGTGGACGGCCTGATTGCCGCTGCGGGCCTGAAATTCTGGACCAGCACCCGGCCCAAGCCGATCCTGTGGCTCGCCATCAATGACGGCCGGGGCGCGCGCCTGGTCACCGGCCAGCAGACCACTGTGGTCAAACCGCTGGCGACACGCGGGCTGGAACGCGGCATGCGCTTCCTGCTGCCTGCCGGCAATGCCGCCGAACAGGCTGCCGTCACGTCCATCTGGGCCCTGAATGCGCCTGCGCTGCAGGTACTGACCGATCGCTATCGCAACGACTCGCAGTTGATCGGCAAGGTTTACCGGCAGCCTCCGGGCTGGGCAGCCGACTGGCTGCTGACCCGCGATGGCGTCGAGCTCGCGCGCTGGTCCTTCAGCGATGCCGATCCGCGCAAGGTCATCGCCTCGGGCGTTGACGAAGGCGCCAACGCCATCGCCAAGCGTGACGCGGTTTCCCTTGATACGGGCGCGGCCGGTCCGCAGCTCGTGGATATTTCCGGCGTCCATTCGCAGTCCGATTACATCCGCCTGATGGCCTACCTGCAGACGCTCGCCGTGGTGCGCAAGGTCGGCGTGGTGGAAGCCAGGCCCGGCCAGGTACGCCTGCAACTGGACCTGGGCGTGGGCATGCGCGGCTTCCTGCCGATGGTGGGTACGGGCGGCGTGCTGGTCCCTGACTCGGAGCCCGGCGCCGGCGGCGTGACCCGCTTCAGCCTGCAATGACCCCGTCACAGATACCCAACGCCATCACCGTCGTGCGCATGGTGGTGGCGTTTCCGCTGTTGTGGTTGTTGGTGCAGGAACGATTCTCCGGGGCCTTTTGGCTCGCGCTGGTCGCCGGCGCATCGGATGCGGTCGATGGCTACCTGGCCAAGCGCTATTCGTGGCAGTCGGTGCTCGGCGGGATCCTCGATCCGATCGCGGACAAGTTGTTGCTCACCGTGTGCTTCCTGGGCCTTTGGTGGGGCGGACACGTGCCGGCCTGGCTGTTCGCGGTGGTGCTGGCACGCGACGTGGTCATCGGCATCGGCGCCTTCGCGTGGTGGCGCTTGACGGGATCGATCAAGCCTTCGCCGACGGGAATCAGCAAGATGACCACGCTGATCCAACTCATACTGGTGGCGATGGTGATGGCACAGTTGGCCGGGCTCGACGTGCCGTCCGGCTGGGTGCAACCGTTGCTGCTGGTCTGCGCCGGGCTAACCGTGGTCAGCGGAATCGATTACGTGGTGGTATATAGCTTGCGCGCACTGCGCGCGCGAAGGGGAAAACGATGACAGCGTCCGATATCCGCCGTTGGCAATGGCTGGCCGTGATCCTGATCGCGGGCTTCATCATTTGGAGCCTGGCGCCTATCCTCACGCCGTTCGTGATCTCGGCGCTGCTCGGTTGGCTGGGCGACCCACTCGTGGATCGCCTTGAACGATCCGGTCGCGCCCGCTCGACGTCGGTGGTGATCGTGTTCGTGCTCATCACCGCCGTGCTCGCCCTCGCCCTGCTGGTGCTGCTGCCGCTGCTGTGGGAACAGATCCAGTACCTGATCGACTGGCTGCCGCGCCTGGCTGTGTGGGTGACCGGCATCGCCGTGCCCTGGGTCGAACACCGCTTCCACATCGACCTGGCCCGCTACATCAATCCGGGTTACCTGATTGAGTGGATTCGCGGGCACTGGGCGGAAGCGGGCGGCATAGCGGCAACGGTGCTGGGCGGGATTTCAAACTCGGGCCTCGTTTTGTTCGGGATCCTCGCCAACATCGCGCTGGTGCCGGTGCTCACGTTCTACTTCCTGCGCGACTGGGACGTCATGATCGCGCGCGTTCGTGGCCTGTTACCGCGGCCGGCCCTGCCGACCGTTTCCAAGCTGGCTTCTGAAGTGGACCTGGTGCTGGGCGGATTCATCCGCGGTCAGCTGAGTGTGATGGTGGTCCTGGGCGGCATCTATGCCGTCGGCTTGTGGGCTGTCGGCGTTGATCTTGGCCTGCTGATCGGATTCGTGGCGGGACTGGTGAGCTTCGTTCCCTACCTCGGCGCCTTCGTCGGACTGTCGGCCGCCATCATCGCCACGCTCGTGCAACACGGCGACCTGCTGCACCTCGCGCTGGTGCTCGGCGTGTTCTCGATCGGCCAGGCATTGGAGAGTTTCATCCTGACGCCGTGGCTGGTTGGCGACCGCATTGGCCTGCATCCGCTGGCGGTGATCTTCGCGATCATGGCGGGCGGCCAGTTGTTCGGCTTCCTCGGCGTATTGCTCGCCTTGCCCGTGGCTGCCATCGCTATGGTGTTGCTGCGCTATGGGCACGAGCAATACACGCACAGCGGATTGTATGGCGCTGAAATAGTCGTCGATGTCGAGGCGCAATCGGCGGCGGATGCTGCGGCAGCCGACCCAGGCTCGGTGGTGGTGATGGAGGATGCGGCGCTGACGCCCGATGCGTCGGCGCCCCTTGCTCCGGCGCCCCCTGCGCCCGCGGACGCGAGTCGGCCCCCGGCGTGAGTCCGCAGATTCCCCTTGCGCTGAAATTTCCACCTGACCGGCGATTCAGCGACTTCCACGGCAACGCCGAAATCCGGCAAGCGGTCGAGGCGGTTGCGCGCGGTGAGGGCGGCGATTGGTTGTACATCGCCGGGCCTGCGGGCAGCGGCAAGAGCCATTTGCTGCTGGCCGCGTGTGCCGAGGCGCGCCGCCTGCAACAGCCAGCCGGCTACCTGCCGCTGGCAAGCGTCGCGGGCCGCCTCGCGCATATTCTGGAAGGCCAGGATGCGACGGGATTGCTGTGCCTCGATGGGATCGAATCCATCGCGGGAAATCGCGACGACGAAGTGGCCTTGTTCCACTTCCACAATTCAATGCGACAGCGTGGCGGGCGGATGATTTACGCAGCGACCGCCATGCCCCTGGCCCTGGGCATTGGCCTGCCCGACCTGGTGTCGCGCCTCGAGCAATGCACGCGGCTGGCGCTGCAGGCGCCGGATGAGGCAACGAGGCGATCGGTATTGCGCGAACGCGCCGCGCGGCGCGGGCTGGAACTCGACGATGCCGTGCTCGACTTCCTGTTCAAGCGGGTCGGCCGCGACCTGGTCAGTCTGACGGCCTTGCTGGACAAACTCGATCGCGCCAGCCTGGCGACGCAGCGCCGCATTACGGTTCCCTTCGTGCGCAGCGTGCTCGACGCGAGTTGACCTGCGCACGAATCCCGGGGCTACCCGCGCAACACCGCATCCAGTTGGGCCAGACGCTCGGGCGTGCCGACATCGGTCCAGCGGCCGCGATGCCATTCGCCGTGTATATCGCCCGATGCCATCGCCGCCTGCAGTAGTGGCGCCAGCTTGAATCGCGGCGGGTCGAGTTCGGTGCCGGGCACCGAGCCGATCACCTGACGCCAGTTGTCGAGCAGGTTTGGTCGATACACGCCGATGCCGGAGAACGTCAACTTCGGATCGCCTTGCGCGCGCAGGACTGCGTTTTCGTCGAGATGGAAATCGCCACGCGGATGCTGCGCGGGATTGTCCACCATCACCAGGTGCGCCAGCCTGGCCGGCTCGCGCGGCAGTCGGGAAAAATCATAGTCGGTCCAGATGTCGCCATTGACCGCGATGAAGGGCGCATCGCCGAGCAGGGCCAACGCCTTGTGCATGCCGCCGCCGGTTTCCAGGGGTTCGGGACCTTCGTTTGAAAAATGCAGGCGCAGGCCCCATCGCGAGCCATCGCCGAGGACGGGTTCGAAACAGTCCGCCAACCAGGAAATATTGAGCACGACATCGCTGACGCCCAGCGCGGCCAGTTTTTCCAGGTGCCAGGCGACCAGCGGCTTGCCGCCGGCTTCCAGCAGGGGCTTGGGCGTGCGCTCGGTGAGCGGGCGCATGCGCTCGCCCTTGCCTGCGGCGAAGATCAGTGCGCGCATGGCAACGACTCCATCACGCCGAGGGCAGGGTGATGTCGCGGCTGCCCAACGCGCGCTCGATCAAGGCGACCAGCGGCGCGGTTTCCGGATAACGATTGCCGACGGTGCGCGTGTACGACCAGACCAGGGGCAGGTCCTTGAGGTAGCTGGCCTTGCCATCGCGATACCAGAGCCGGCAGAAGATGCCGAGCACCTTGATATGGCGTTGCAGGCCCATCAAATCGAAGCCGCGGCGAAAGATGGCTTCATCCACGTGGGTCAGCCCCGCGCCCACCAGCTGCCGGCGATAGTCTTCCACCCAGGCATACACGCGATCTTCCGGCCACGCGATGTAGCAATCGCGCAGCAGGGACACCAGGTCGTAGGTGATCGGGCCGCGCACGGCGTCCTGGAAGTCGAGGATGCCGGGATTGTCGCCCGGACATACCAGCAGGTTGCGCGAGTGGTAGTCGCGATGCACGAACACTTGTTCCTGGCGCGTGGCGTTGTCGATCAACGCGCGGAAGGCCAGTTCGATCACGTCCCATTCGTCGCACTCGGGGGTGAAGCCCAAGTGCCGTTTCAGGAACCACTCGGGCAGCAGTTCCATTTCGCTGGCCAGGCGCTGCTCGTCATAAGGCGGCAGGTCGCTGGCCTCTATCTTCATCTGCATGGCCAACAAGGCCGCCAGTGCGTCGCCATACAGCGAGTTGGCGCTGGCGTCATGCAATTCCGGAAGGTACAGCCGACCGCCGAGGTCGCTCATCAACACGAAGCCCGCGTCGGCATCGGCGGCCCGGATCTCCGGCGCGTGCAGGCCGGCCTTCGACAGCCGGTCGGCGATGTCCAGCCAGGGCCGGATGTCCTCGCGGTCTGGCGGGGCGTCCATCAGTATCCAGGTATGCCCGGCGCTGTTGCTGCGCCAGTAGCTGCGGAAACTGGCATCGGCCGAGGCGCTTTCGATCGTGGCGGACGGATCGTCCAGGGCGGCGCGCAACCAGTTCAGGCGGGCCAGTTCTCTCGAAGGCAGGGGCATGGGTTCAGTCTGTCGGGGGACGGGCGAAGTATGACCGAAGCCCGGCCACGCGCGCCAAGCTGCCGGGTCCATGGCAAGATGTGTGTCCGCTTTTGCCCCGGTATTCCATGTCTCCGCTGATTCCCGTCATCCTTTCAGGCGGCTCCGGCACGCGCCTCTGGCCCTTGTCGCGCGAGTCGCATCCCAAGCAGTTCCTGCCGCTGCTGGGTGAGAAATCCCTGCTGCAATCCACCTGGCTGCGCTTGCGCGGCCTGCCGGGCGCCGATGCGCCGCTGGTGGTCGCCAATGAAGAACACCGGTTCATGGTCGCCGAGCAATTGCGCCAGGTCGGCGTTGCGCCTTCCGCGCTGATCCTGGAACCGGTCGGCCGCAACACGGCCCCCGCCATCGCCGTGGCTGCGTTGCGCGCCATGCAGGGTGGCGACGACCCGGTGCTGCTGGTACTGCCGTCCGACCACGTGATTGCGGACGAGGCTGCATTCCGCGCCGCCGTCCTGGTCGCGATGGAATCGGCGAAGGCCGGTTATCTGGTCACCTTCGGCATCGTGCCCACGGCGCCGGAAACGGGCTACGGCTACATCAATGCCGCGCCGGGCGAGGGCGTGCGCGATGTGTTGCGTTTCGTCGAAAAACCTGACCAGGCAACCGCTGAAGCCTATGTCGCCAGCGGCGAATATTTCTGGAACAGCGGCATGTTCGCCTTCCTTGCCTCGCGCTACCTCGAGGAATTGGGCAAGAACCAGCCACGAATGGTCGAACTGGCGCGGGAAGCTCTGGACAAGGCGACCGTGGATGCCGACTTCCTGCGCCTGGACAAGGCCAGTTTCTCCGCCTGTCCGTCCGATTCGATCGACTATGCCGTGATGGAAAAGACCGACCGCGCGCAGATCATTCCGATTGACGTGGGTTGGAACGACGTGGGTTCGTGGTCGGCACTGTGGTCGGTGGTCGAACAGGATGGCAACGGCAACGCCCACCGCGGCGACGTGATCGCCCGCGATTGCCGCAACACCCTGGCCATCAGCGACAAGCGCCTGGTCGCGTTGATAGGGTTGACCGACATCGTTGCCGTGGATACCGACGATGCGATTCTTATCGCGCACAAGGACCGGGTGCAGGAGGTCAAGGAAATCGTCGCTGCGCTCAAGCGTGACAAGCGTCCGCAGGCAACATGGCACCGAAAAGTCTATCGCCCCTGGGGCAGTTACGACGGCATCGACAGCGGCGAGCGATTCCAGGTCAAGCGGATCATTGTCAAGCCAGGCGCTGCGCTAAGCCTGCAGATGCACCACCACCGCGCCGAGCATTGGATCGTAGTGAAGGGCACGGCACGCGTGACCTGCGGCGAGAAAGTATTCCTGCTGGGTGAAAACGAAAGCACCTATATTCCGCTGGGCAGCAAGCACCGCCTGGAAAACCCGGGCAAGCAGGCGCTCGAACTGATCGAAGTGCAATCGGGCGGCTACCTCGGCGAGGACGATATCGTTCGCTTCGAGGATGTGTACGGGCGCAACGCCGGCTGATCGGCGAAGACTATTCACAAGGAATCCAGGACGCATGGCAGCGACGCCCACACTGGCACAGGCAAGGATCGGCATCGTCGGGCTGGGCTACGTCGGGTTGCCGCTGGCCGTGGAATTCGGCCGGAAATTCGAAACGATCGGCTTCGATGTGCACGAGGCCCGCGTCGCGGCCTTGCGCAATGGCATGGACAGCACTTGCGAAGTGTCGTCCGCCGAACTCGCCGACAGCAAGCAACTGACGTTGAGCACCGATCCGGACAGCCTGCGCCACTGCAATGTCTTCATCGTTACCGTGCCCACCCCTATAGATGCGGCCAAGCGCCCTGACCTGCGCCCGCTGGTGATGGCGAGTGAAACCATCGCGCGCGTGCTGAAGCCCGGCGATACGGTGGTCTATGAGTCCACGGTCTATCCCGGCTGCACCGAGGAGGTCTGCGTGCCGATCCTGGAGCGGATTTCCGGATTGCGCTTCAACGAGGATTTCTTCGCCGGCTACAGCCCGGAGCGCATCAATCCGGGTGACAAGGAACACCGGCTCACCACCATCCTCAAGGTCACCTCCGGTTCGACGCCCGAGGTCGCCACGTTCGTGGATGCGCTGTACGCCTCCATCATTACTGCCGGCACGCACAAGGCCAGTTCCATCAAGGTCGCCGAAGCGGCCAAGGTCATCGAGAACACCCAGCGCGACGTCAACATCGCGCTGGTGAACGAGCTCGCGCTGATCTTCAACAAGCTGGACATCGACACGCTGGAAGTGCTGCAGGCCGCGGGCACGAAATGGAATTTCCTGCCGTTCCGGCCCGGGCTGGTCGGCGGCCATTGCATCGGCGTGGATCCGTACTACCTGACGCACAAGGCGCAGGAGTTGGGCTATCACCCGGAAGTGATCCTGGCCGGGCGTCGCATCAACGACGGCATGGGCAGCTTCGTCGCCGGCCAGGTGCTGCGCCTGATGGCGCAGCGGCGCATCAATATCGTCGGTGCGCGAGTGCTGGTACTGGGCCTGGCCTTCAAGGAAAACTGCCCGGACCTGCGCAATACCCGGGTCGTGGACATCGTGTCCGAGCTGCGTGAATACCACGCGCAGGTGGACGTGTTCGACCCGTGGGTGGATGCGCAGGAGGCACGCGCGGAATACGACATCACGCTGATCGAGCAGCCGCAGCCGGGTACCTACGATGCCATCATCATCGCGGTGGGCCACCGCCAGTTCGCCGAACTCGGCGCTGCCGGCCTGCGAAGGCTGGGCAAGCCCGATGCCGTGCTGTACGACGTGAAATACGTGCTGCCGCTGGCGGACGTGGACGGGAGGCTCTAGACCGATGCGCGTCCTTGTCACGGGCACCGCCGGATTCATCGGCTCGCATGTCGCCATCCGGCTGCTGGAACGCGGCGACGAGGTGGTCGGCTTCGACAACCTCAGCGACTACTACGACGTCGGCATCAAGAAGGCACGCCTGGCGCGATTTGCCGACCATCCCAACTACACGCATATCCAGGCCGACCTCGCCGACCGCGCGTCGGTGGAAGCCGTGTTCGCGACGCACCAGCCGCAACGCGTGGTCCATCTCGCCGCGCAGGCGGGCGTGCGCTATGCCGCGCAGAACCCGCATGTGTATGTCAGCAGCAATGTCACTGGCTTCCTGCATATCCTGGAAGGCTGCCGCCACCACGCGGTGGAGCATCTGGTATTCGCCTCCACCAGTTCGGTCTATGGCGCGAATACGCGCATGCCGTTCTCCGAACACCAGTCCACCGAGCATCCGCTCACGCTGTACGCGGCAACCAAGAAAGCCAACGAGATGATGGCGCACAGCTACGCGCACCTCTACGGCATCCCGAGTTCGGGCCTGCGGTTTTTCACCGTGTACGGCCCCTGGGGCCGGCCGGACATGGCGCTGTTCCTGTTCACGAAGGCGATCCTGGCGGGCGAGCCGATCAAGGTGTTCAACCATGGTCGGCACAAGCGCAGCTTCACCTATATCGATGACATCGTCGAAGGCGTGATTCGTACACTTGACGTCATTCCCACCGCCAACCCGGACTGGCAGGGCGCCGCGCCCGACCCGGCCAGCAGCAACGTGCCGTACCGCATCTACAACATCGGCAACGAACAACCGGTTGAATTGCTGCGCTACATCGAAGTGCTGGAGGATTGCCTGGGCAGCAAGGCCAACATGGAAATGCTGCCGTTGCAGGCGGGCGACGTGCCCGATACCGAGGCAGACGTGTCCGAGCTGATCCGGGCCGTGGACTATCGGCCCAAAGTGTCGGTGGAAGAGGGCGTGCGCAACTTCGTCGAGTGGTATCGCGGCTACTACCGATAGGTTCGTGCCGCCCGCGCCGGCAACTGGCAAATGCCCGCCCTGCATAAGCTAATGACGACTGGAAAGCCGCGCGCCGCGTGATTCGCGCCCCGTTCGGCTGGCCTCGGCCCGGGTGTCGGCTAGAATGCGGTTTCCGGTCCATCAGCAGGCTTGCCTGATTCCATGCGCGTCGCCCCGCCCCTGTCGCACCTCGACCGCCTGGAAGCGGAAAGCCTGCACATCCTGCGCGAGGTGGCGGCCGAGTTCCGCAATCCGGTCATGCTCTATTCCATCGGCAAGGACAGCACGGTATTGCTGCACCTTTTGAAAAAGGCCTTTCATCCCGCGCGGCCGCCGATTCCGCTGCTGCACGTGGATACGACCTGGAAGTTCCGCGAGATGATCGCCTTCCGCGACCAGGTCGCCGCCGAAGGCCTGGACCTACGCGTACACATCAATGCCGACGGCGTGCGCCAAGGCATCAACCCGATCAGCCACGGCGCGACCGTGCATACCGACATCATGAAGACCCAGGCGCTGAAGCAGGCCCTGGATGCCGGCGGCTTCGACGCAGCCATCGGCGGCGCGCGCCGCGACGAGGAAAAATCGCGGGCCAAGGAACGCGTGTTCTCATTCCGCAATGCGCAGCATCGCTGGGATCCGAAAACCCAGCGCCCGGAATTGTGGAACTTGTACAACACGCGCATCCATGCCGGTGAAAGCGTTCGCGTGTTTCCCTTGTCGAACTGGACCGAACTCGACATCTGGCTGTATATCTATCGGGAACAGATCGAGGTCGTTTCCCTGTATTTTGCCAAGGAGCGGCCCGTGGTGGCTCGTGACGGCAGCTTGATCATGGTCGACGATGAGCGCCTCCCGCTCGCTCCCGGCGAAACGCCGATGCTGCGCAAAGTGCGCTTCCGCACGCTCGGCTGCTATCCGCTGAGTGGCGGCTTCGAATCCGAAGCCGATACGCTGGAGAAGATCATCGGCGAGATGCTGGTGGCGAGCACCTCGGAACGGCAGGGCCGCCTGATCGATGCCGATCCGTCGGCGTCGATGGAAAAGAAGAAGCAGGAGGGCTATTTCTGATGGCCGCCAGCATCGATACCGATATCGCCAGCTATCTCAAGCGCCACGAAGCCAAGCCGCGCTTGCGCTTCATCACCTGCGGCAGCGTGGACGATGGCAAGAGCACGCTGATCGGCCGGCTGCTTTACGAGAGCCGCAACCTGTTTGACGACCAGTTGTCCGCGCTGGAGCGCGACAGCAAGCGTCATGGCACACAGGGCGAGGCGATCGACTACGCGCTGCTGATGGATGGCCTGGACGCCGAACGCGAGCAGGGCATCACCATTGACGTCGCCTATCGCTACTTCAGCACCGACCGGCGCAGTTTCATTGTCGCCGATTGCCCCGGGCACGAGCAGTACACGCGCAACATGGCCACCGGCGCCTCCACCGCCGACCTCGCCATCGTGCTGGTGGACGCGCGCAAGGGCCTGCTGACGCAGACCCGCCGGCATAGCTATATCGCCGCCTTGTTCGGCATCAAGCAGATCGTGCTGGCGGTGAACAAGATGGACCTGGTGGACTATTCGCAAGCAGTTTTTGACCAGATCGTCGCGGACTACCAGGCATTGGCGACCTCGCTGGGCATCGCCAGCGTCACCGCGATTCCCTTGTCGGGCCTGGTGGGCGACAACGTGATGTCGCGCTCGACGGCCATGCCGTGGTTCACTGGCCCGGCCTTGCTTCAACACCTCGAAACCGTGGATCTTTGTGGGAGCGGCTTCAGCCGCGATTCTTCTGCTCTGAAGTCAGAAGCATCGCGGCTAAAGCCGCTCCCACAGTTGTCTTTCCGCATGCCGGTGCAGTGGGTTTGCCGCCCGTCGCAGGACTTCCGTGGCTTCACCGGCCAGGTGTCGACGGGCGAAGTCAGGATCGGCGACGAACTGGTAAGCACCAGCTCGGGTCGCCGCTCGCGCGTAACGTCATTGATGCTGGGAAGTGAACCGCTGTCGGTCGCGATCGAAGGACAGTCGATATTGCTGACCCTTGCCGACGAGATCGACGTCAGTCGTGGCGATATTCTGGCCGCCGCTGCGTCACCGCCGCCGGTGTCCGACCAATTCGGCGCGCACCTGTTGTGGATGGGCGACGAGCCGATGTTGCCCGGGCGCAGCTACTGGCTGAAGGCCGGCGCGCGCACGGTCAGCGCGCAGGTCACCGAAATCAAGTACAAGGCCGACGTCAACACGCAGGAACATATCGCCGCCAAGCGCCTGTCACTCAATGAAGTCGCTGCCTGCAACATCAGCCTGGACCGCCCGATCGCCTTCGAATCGTATTCCGACAATGCCAGCCTGGGCAGCTTCATCCTGATCGACCGGCAGACGCTGGCGACGGTGGCCTGTGGCACGCTCGATTTTGCATTGCGTCGCGCCGCCAATGTGCACTGGCAGGCGCTGGACGTGGACCAGCAGGCGCGTGCCGCCATCAAGGGCCAGTCGCCGCGTTGCCTGTGGTTCACCGGCCTGTCGGGTTCGGGCAAGTCCACGATCGCCAACCTGGTCGAAAAGCGCCTGCTCGCCAGCGGCCACCACACCTATCTGCTCGACGGCGACAACGTCCGCCATGGCCTGAGCCGCGACCTGGGTTTCAGCGACGAGGATCGCGTCGAGAACATCCGGCGAGTCGCTGAAGTCGCCAAGCTGATGGTGGACGCCGGGCTGATCGTGCTGGTGTCCTTCATCTCGCCATTCCGCAGCGAGCGACGCATGGCGCGATCGATGTTTGCGCCGGGCGAGTTCATCGAAGTATTCGTGGACACGCCGCTGGCCGAAGCCGAGCGTCGCGACGTGAAGGGACTGTATGCCAAGGCGCGTGCCGGCGAGATCCCGAACTTCACCGGCATCAGTTCACCCTATGAGGCTCCCGAAGCGGCCGAACTGGTACTCGATACCACCCACCTGGCGCCCGAGCGCCTCGCCGAACAAGTCGTCGACGCCGCGCTGCGCTGATTCGGTCAGCGCAGCCGACGATCGGATTTCGCTCAGCAGCAGCCGTGGTCGCCGAAGTTGGACTCGCCAGCGGCAACACCGACGCCGCGGGTCAGGCCTTTTTCGCTGGCCTGGTAGTGATCGGCGATGACGCGTGCGACGACCGACGTGACGCGCTTGCCGGTCGGGATGTGCAGGAAAACATTCTGGCCGTGCGCATTCGAGTGCGGGCCGAGCACGCCGGTGATCATGAATTGCGCGCCGGGGAATTTTTCGCCGAGCATGCCCATGAAGGGAATCGTGCCGCCTTCGCCCATGTACATCGCCGGGGCACCGAAGAATTCCTGGCTGGCGTGGTCGATGGCGTGTTCCAGCCATGGCGCGAGCGCCGGTGCATTCCAACCGGTTGATGCTTTCTCGACTTCGAATTCCACGATCGCGCCATTCGGCGGATTGCTGGTGAGCACCTTCTTCAGGATTTCGGTCGCGAGCTTCGGGTTGAGCGTAGGCGGCAGTCGAAGGCTCAGCTTCACCGCCGTGGTTGGGCGAAGCACGTTGCCGGCATTGGACAGGGGCGGCAGGCCGTCGGCGCCGGTCACCGACAACATCGGCAGCCACGTGCGATTCAGGATCATCTGCGTCAGGTCGCTGTCCATCGGCGTCATGCCGGGCAGGAACGGGAACTTGTCGAACACGTCATCGCCCAGCACCTCGGCGGCGCGCACGGCCTGCAGGCGCCGCTGCTCGGGAATTTCGACGGACAGTTCGTCCACCAGGATCTTGCCGGTGGATTCGTCTTCGAGTCGCGACAGCAACTGGCGCAGCAGTCGAAAGCTCGACGGCACGATGCCGGACGCATCGCCCGAGTGCACGCCTTCGGTCAGCACCTGCACGCGCAGGTTGCCGCCAGCCAAGCCACGCAGAGACGTCGTGCACCACAACTGGTCGTAGTTGGCGCAACCCGAGTCCAGGCAAACCACCAGCGACGGCTTGCCGATGCGTTCGGCGAGATGGTCGACATAGAACGGAAGATCGTAGCTGCCCGATTCCTCGCAGGCTTCGATCAACACCACGCAACGCGCATGCGGCAAACCCTGGGCCTGCAGCGCGCGAATGGACGTGAGCGATCCGAAGATCGCGTAGCCGTCGTCGGCGCCGCCGCGGCCATACAGGCGGTCGCCCTTCAGCACGGGCAGCCATGGGCCGAGGTCGTCGGCCCAACCGGTCATTTCAGGTTGCTTGTCGAGATGCCCGTACAGCAGGACGCAATCATCGTTGTCTCCGGCGATCTCGATGAAGATCAGCGGCGTGCGGCCGGGCAGGCGCACCACCTCGACCTGCATGCCCTTGATGTCCTGCTTGCGCGCCCAGTCGGCGAGCAAATCAGTCGCGGCATCCATGTAGCCATTGGCCTGCCAGTCGGCATCGAACATCGGCGACTTGTTCGGAATGCGGATGTACTCGACCAACTGCGGAACGATGTCGCCATCCCAGGCATCGGCGACCAGGCGCTCGGTTTTTGCAGTATCCATTCGGTGCGGTGACTCCCGGGGCAATGGTCAATTCTAGCCGACCCCTTGGGAAAAGGCTGACCCCGGCATGAGCCAGCTTCCTAAAGAAATGTGAAGGAAACGGCGATAGGCCGCAAACGTGACGGTGTCGACACTGCAGTTACCGACCCGGCGCCTGCCGTGGCGGAACCCCACTCCCGGAGCTGCCATGAAAAAGTTCACCCTGCTGATCAAAACCCTTGTCCTGTCCGCCCTGCTCGCAACCTCCGCCCTGGCGGGAGGGGAGCGGGTGAACATCAACACCGCCGACGCCGCCACGCTCGATCGCGTGCTGAACGGCATCGGGCCCTCGAAGGCCGAAGCGATCGTGCTGTATCGCAAGGCCAACGGCCCGTTCCGCAGCATCGACCAGTTGGCCTCCGTGAAGGGCATCGGCCTGTCCACCATCGAAAAGAACCGTGACCGGATCGTCATTGCCGGCGGTGCCGCACCGACCGCAGGCGCCACCCGCGCGGGCGCGGCCAAGCCGGGCGCTGCCGCAGCCCGGCCAGCGGCCGCGAAACCGAAGGCCGGCAGCGGTAGTTGATTTCACCGCAGCGGCTGCGCGCACCTCGTCGCGCGCAGTCGCCGCCCCGCACCCTCGTCGTGTTCGCTACGCCTGGAGAATCCCATGCACGCGCAACTGCAATCCGAACCCGAATCGTCCTGCGCCATCGATGCAGCTCCTTCGTTTACCGCAGTATCCGAGCAGGCCTATTTCGTCACGATCAGCAGCCTGTTCCGCCGCCCCCTTTTCCTCGATCCGGACGCGGCACGCTCCGTCGCCCGCACGCAAGCGGACCCGGCCATCTGGGGTCGCTCGCGCTGCCTGGCATGGGTGCTGATGCCCGACCGCTGGCAGGGGCTGGTGGTGATGGGCGAGGGCGACTCGCTCGATCCGCTGGTCCGGCGCTTCAAGGCGATCAGCGCGCGTGGCGTGGAGTCTCGTTTCCGCGTCAACGGCTGGTTGTGGGCCAAGGGTTACAACGAACGAAAGCTCGACAGCCAGCAGGGCCTGCTGGCGGTTGCACGCCACCTCATCGCCAATCCGGTGCGGGTGGGCCTGGTCAAGTCGGTCGGCGCTTATCCATACTGGGATTCGGTCTGGCTGGATGCCCAACGTGAAGCCGAGGGTTCCCAGGCACGGCTTGCCGACGCCTGATGCGCCCAACACAATGCAGGGATGGAGATCACCCTCATCCCTGCGAACGAATATCGACGCGAGCGCTGGAAGAATGACCTGGGCTGGACGCGCGAAATTTTCCGTTCGCAGCCAGACGCGCAGGACTGGCACTGGCGGCTGTCAATCGCCGAAGTGGAGAAGGATGGGCCGTTCTCGACCTTTCCTGGCGTCGATCGCGAATTGGTGCTGCTCGCCGGCGAGGGCATGCGCCTGGTCTTCGATGACGGCGAAAACGTTGAATTGTCGCCGCCGCATGACCGCGCCCGCTTCGCCGGCGAACGAGGCCTGCGCGCCGAACTGATTTCCGGACCGACGCAGGACTTCAACCTGATGTGGCGTCGTGACCGCGTTGATGCGAGCTTGCTGCATCGTCCATTGGTCGGCCCGATGCTGTTCTTCGCCGAGCCCGACGTTACCTGGGTCGTGCATGTGATGAGCGGGCGTGCCGTGTTCAAGGACCAGTTGCTGCCCAAGGCGCTGGAACAGGGCGACACGGCACTCCTCATCGCGGCGGCCGACGGCGGCCGTCGCGTGATCCTTGAAGGTGGCGGCGAGGTCCTGCTGGTGCGAATCCAGTCGAAGGGCTGAACGCCGGTCAGAAGCTCAGGTGCAGGCCGAGGTTGACCGCGCGCGGCGAGCCGGGGCTGATGTTGGTATCGCTATGTGCCGAGGCGAAGTATTCCTTGTCGAGCAGGTTTTCGACATTGAGCTGCATCTGGATTTTTTCGTTGAGTTCGAAGAATACGGCTCCATCCAATCGCGCATAGCCAGCAAGGGTTATGGCATTGCTGGTGGACGTGAACATCTTGTCGCGCGCTATCACGCCCAAGGCGGCGCCCCAATGCGGGTTGAAGTCGTAGCGGTTCCAGACAGAGAAGGTGCGGCGCGGAACCTGGCCGAGAATCCTGCCTGCCGGCAGTTTGATGCCCGGCGACGTTTCGACCTCCTGGGTGGTGTGTGCGTCCTGGTAGGCGAAACCGCCCATCACGCTCCACTTTTCACTGATCTTTCCACTCAGGCCCAACTCGATGCCCTCGACGCGTTGGCTGTCGCCCGCGAGCACCACCAGCTTCGTGGAATCCAGTGGGTCAACCACGGCGACGTTGCTGCGGGTCAGGCGATACACGGCGGCGGTTGCGGCAAGCGTCGGGCGGATGTCCCACTTCGCGCCCAACTCCAGGTTGCTGAATTCCTCCGGTTCCAGCGCCTGGTTGGTCAATGACAGCGACCCTAGCTGTTCGCCGGAACGCGGAAGGAAGGCCTTGCCCAGGTTCGCGTAGATGGAAACGTTTGCCTGCGGCTTGTAGATCAGGCCCACTCGCGGTGACACCAGTGAATCGCTCGAAGAAAGGTCCCGTCCCGTGCGATTGTTGCGCAGGTCCAACTCGAAATGGTCGTAGCGAAAGCCGATGACGGCGAGCCAGTTGGGTGAAAATTCGATCTGGTCCTGCAAGTACACCGCTGCGGTGCGGGCTACGCTGTGGATGTTCGCATTTGAATTACTTTGCTGGAAACAAAGGGGGCCGGAGTAGCGCGGGTTGGCGAGCGAGACGGGCACGGACGTCGTGGCGCTTGCACAGGTGTGGGAAAAGTAGCCCGTCTCGCGGAAGTTGTCTGTTTCCTGGCGACCGAATTCGGCGCCCACGAGCAGCTTGTGCTCGATCGAGCCGGTGTTCGCGACGAAGACCAGGTCGGTCTGGTTAAGCAGGTTGTCACGTCGGGTTGTGTCGTTGTAAGCGAAAAGCGTAACCGTGTTGTCGGCACGCGCCGCGCCCGGGTATACGTTCTGGTAGAACTTGTCGTAGCGGCCGACCAGGGTCCGGTTGCGCAGGCTCGCGCCATTGGCAAAATCGTGTTCCCACAGCGCGCTGAAAGTGTTTGCCTCAACCTCGGAAGTGCTGCGTTCCGGGTCGCCGAAAAAAGTGGAGGGATCGACGTCGACGGGTTTGCCCGTGGCCAGCAGCGAACTGATGCCGCGGTCCGCGGTTCGCTCATCCTTGAAATGCTCAAGGCCGAAAACCAGGTCAGTGCTGTCGCCGAACAGGAAGGACAGGGTGGGGTTGATGCCACGGCGGCTGGCGGAAACGTCGTCGCGAAAGCTATCGGTCTCTTCAACCAGCGCATTGATCCGGAGCGCGGCATCGGTGTTGATCGCGCCGCTGACGTCAGCTGTCGCGCGCAACCGGTTCCAGGAACCCGCCTGCAACGAAAGATTGCGTCGAGTCTCGCCGTCAGCCTGTTTGGTCACGCGATTGAGCACGCCGCCCGAGCCGCCGCGGCCAAAGATCATCGCGTTCGAGCCCTTCAACGCCTCGACGCGTTCGATGTTGTAGAGGTCGCGGAAATACTGAACGTCGTCGCGCATGCCATCGATGAAAAGGTCGGCGGTAGAGCTGCTGCCGCGGAAGATCGGGGTGTCGCGGTTGCCTTCGCCCTGCGCCATGCCGACGCCCGGAACATAGCGCACGACGTCGGCCAGGCTCTGCATGGCCTGGTCCTGGATGAGTTCCCGGGTGATGACGGTGATCGCCTGCGGCGTGTCGATCAGGGGCGTGTCGGTCTTGGTGGCCGACCGGCTGCGCGACGCCTCGTAACCCGAGTCGAGTTCGCCAGTGACGGTGACTGTTTCGAGCTCGGAGTTCTTGCGGTGGCGCAGGTCGCCTGCGTCGATATCCGCAGCGCTTGCCATGAACGGGCTCAGGCTGGTGAGGGCCAGGCCGATCGCCAAGGGAAGCAGGTGACGCGGGTACCGCTGTCGCATTTTCAGTTCATCCAGGTCCGGGCCATCCCCGAGCTGGAATAATAATGAGAATCATTACCAACAACAAGCCCCTCGGCGCAAATCAGGCTTCATCAAGCGCGCTCGTCCCGGGTCCAGACGGCGTCGTCCTCGATCCGGACCGGAAAACAGACGGTGGGCGTGTAGGCGGGCGGACAGACCGCTTCGCCGGTTCGCAGATCGAATTTCGCGCCGTGGCGAAGGCATTCCACGAGGTAGCCCTCCACTGGCCCACCCGCAAGTTCCCCGCCGTCATGGGTGCAGACATCTTCAATCGCGAACAATTCGCCGTCGATGTTGAACACGGCAATCGCGGTATCGCCGTCGTAGGCGAGTTGGAACTCACCGGGCAAGAGGTCGGCCCGGGAACAAACGCGGATCCAGCCCATCATCGAGTCGGTCATGACAGTGTCTTTTCCAGGATTTCGAATCGCAGGTCGTCGCGCAGCGGCTTGCCAAAACGCTCGTCACCATAGGGGAAGGGCTTCTTGATGCCGGTGCGCTGGTAGCCGCGGCGTTCGTAGAACGGGATCAGATCTTCCCGGATATCGATCACGGTCATGCGCATCTTCTTGCATCCCCACTCGTGGGCAACGATGCCTTCGGCCTCGGCGAGAACGAGGTTGCCAATTCCTTGGCCCTGGCAGCTGGGCTTCACAGAGAACATGCCGAAGTAACCTTCGCCATCCTCGATCGCGACATTTGCGCAGGCCAGCAATTCGCCATCGCGTTCGGCCAGCAGGATGCGGCTGCGTGGATTGGCGAGGATTGACTCGATATCGTCGGCGCCGGTGCGGCGACCTTCCAGGAAATCAGCCTCAGTGGTCCATCCCGCGCGGCTCACTTCGCCGCGATAGGCGGATTCGACCAACTCCACAACGCGCGCAACATCCCCGGCCCCAGCCGCCCGAAAAAGCAATGGGCCGCTATCCAGTTTCCGCCCACTGATTCCCGAATCTTCCTCGTCGTTCATTCCCGAAATTTCCTCACCACCCATCCCAACCATCACATCAGCCAAGCATCTTCCGAACCTTGTCCAGCGCCACCACAAACCCATCAATCTCTTCAACAGTATTGTAAAAAGCCAGCGACGCCCGGCAGGTCGCCGGCACGCCGAGATACGCCATCAGCGGATGCGCGCAATGGTGTCCCGAACGCACGGCATAACCCTCCAGGTCCAGCAGGGTGGCCAGGTCGTGGGCATGTGCGCCTTCGACCAGGAAGCTGATCACCGCGGCCTTCTCGCGGGCGCGGCCAAAGATCCTGACGCCGTCAATCCGGTCGAGTGACTCGGTGGCGTATTGCAGCAGGTCCTTTTCGCGCTGTTCGATAGCCGCCATGCCGGTCGCCGACAGGTAGTCGACGGCGGCGCCCAGGCCGATCACGCCGGCGATATTGGGCGTGCCGGCTTCGAATTTATGCGGCGGGTCGTTGAACGTGGTTTTCTCGAAGCGAACCTCGCGAATCATTTCACCGCCGCCGAAGAAGGGCGGCATCGACTGCAGATGCTCGCGCCGCGCCCACAATGCCCCGGTGCCCGTGGGGCCCAGCATCTTGTGTCCGGTGAAGGCATAAAAATCGCAGCCCAGCGCCGTGATGTCCACGGGCCGATGTGGAACCGCCTGCGAACCATCCACCAGGGTGACGATGCCGCGACGTCGCGCCTCACGACAGATGTCAGCCACCGGGTTCACGGTGCCCAGCACATTGGAAACATGGGTGAACGCCAGCAGGCGCACGTCGGCCGCCATTTGCCGGTATAGCGCATCGAGATCGAGCTCGCCGTCGGGCGTGATGTCGGCCACGCGGATGACCGCGCCGCAACGTTCGGCGATCAACTGCCACGGGACGATATTGGCGTGGTGTTCCATGCGCGTCAGCAGGATCACATCGCCCTTGCGCAACGTCGGCAAGGCATGGCTGTAGGCGACCAGATTGATCGCCTGGGTCGTGCCGGACGTGAGCACCAGTTCGTCGGCGCGCACGTTGACGAAGGCGGCCAATCGCGTCCGCGCTCCTTCGTAGGCATCGGTCGCTTCCATGCCAAGGGTATGCACGGCGCGCGACACGTTGGCGTTGTGTTCGCGATAGAAGGCGTCGGTGGCGTCGATCACCTGGCGCGGCTTCTGCGAGGTGTTGGCGGAATCGAAATACACCAGTGGCTTGCCATGGACCGTCCGGGCCAGTACCGGGAAATCGGTGCGACGCGCGGCCCAGTCGATGTTGTCCGAGGCACGTGCCGAAGGAGTCATGGTGGCGTTGCTCATGACGCGGCCTCCAGGGTGGCCAGGCGTGCCTCGAGTCGTGGCGAAAGCATCTCCACCAGCGACAAGTCGCCTATGGATGCGAGTGCTTCGCGGCAGAACGCCTGCGTCAGGAGAGCACGTGCCTCGGCTGCGGGAATGCCACGGCTGCGCAGGTAGAACAGCGAGGTCGCATCGAGGCGGCCGACGGTCGCACCGTGCGCGGCCTTCACTTCATCGGCATGGATCTGCAGCACCGGCTGGGTGTCGATTTCGGCGCCCTCGGACAGCAGAAGGTTCTTGTTGGACAGCCGGGCATCGCTGCCGTCGGCCCCAACCTCGATGGTGATGCCGCCGAAGAAGGCCACGCGTGCGCGATCCGCCGCCAGTCCGCGCCACAGCAGGTTGCACTGCGTATCACGGGCATCGTGGGTGACCGCCAGTCGCGTGTCGGAATGCCTGCGACCGCCGGCGAGCAGGGCGCCTCCTGATATCAGGCGCGCACGATCGCCGGCCAGCCGAAGGTTCAACTCGAGGCGGGACAGCGCACCGCCCATGTCGAGGTCCAGGCGCTGGTAGGTCGCGTCCGAGTCGACTTGCGCATCGGTACGGCTGATCAATGTTGCGCCTGCATCCTCGTCCTGGGAACGGGCGTGCACGAGGATTGCGCCGTCGGCCAGCCGAACATCCAGCAGGTGGCTGGCCAGGTGGCGATGGCTGCCGACGCAGACGTGGTGTTCGACTAGCGTCAGTTTCGACCTCGCGCCCAGCACGATGGCATGGCGAAGGTGGGACGCGATGTCGTCGCCAGCCGGCGCACCGACGAACACGAGATGAATCGGCGCCTCGGCCTGGACATCGGCATCGACCAGCAACACTGCGCCATCCGTCGCAAGCGCGGCGTTGACTCGGGCGAAGGCTTCGTCGGTCGCGTCGAAAGTCCTTGCGTAGAACGAGTGCAATTCCGGCAATGTAGATCCGACAGCGGCGGAAAGCGCATGGAAGGCCACGCCCGTTGGCAGCTCGTGCAGCTTGGACAGGGACGTGTCGAGCAGTCCGTTGACGAACACCAGGCGCGGCGAGGGAATGTCGTCCAGCGCGGCCGGGTGCAGGACGGGCGAGGGCGCCGTGGCCACGAAGCGACGCGCCGACAAGGCGCGCAGGCCGGTGTACTTCCAGCGCTCGTCGCGCTGCGTGGGCAGGCCGTCGCGAATCGCCTGGCGCATCGCCGTGCGTCGCATCTCGCCTAGGCCCAGCGCATTCACCGCGCTATCGGGCATCGCGTCGAAACTGGCCTGCAGGGAGTCGAGCAGGGCAGTCATGGGGCGATGCGGTCCTTCACCCATGCGTAGCCGTGTTGTTCGAGTTCCAGCGCGAGTTCCGGGCCGCCGCTTTCGACGATGCGGCCTTCGGCCAGTACGTGCACGAAATCGGGCTTGATGTAATCGAGCAGGCGCTGGTAGTGGGTGATGACCACCAGCGCGCGCGACGGCGAGCGCATCAAGTTGACGCCTTCAGCCACCAGCTTCAGCGCGTCGATGTCCAGGCCTGAATCGGTTTCATCCAGGATGGCCAGCTTGGGTTCGAGCACGGCCATCTGGAAAATTTCGTTGCGCTTCTTCTCGCCGCCGGAAAAACCCTCGTTCACCGCGCGGTGCAGAAGGTCGTCGCGCATTTGCAGGACCGACATCTTCTCGCGCACGCGCTTCAGGAACTGCATGGAGTCGAGCTCCGATTCGCCACGATAGCGTCGCTGCGCATTCAGCGCGGCGCGCAGGAAGTAGGTGTTGTTGACGCCCGGAATCTCGACCGGGTACTGGAAGGCGAGGAACACGCCTTCCGCCGCGCGTGCCTCCGGCTCCAGGGCCAGCAGGTCCTTGCCTTCGAATTGAACCGATCCGCCGGTGACCTCATAGCCTTCGCGGCCGGCCAACACATTGCCCAGCGTGGATTTGCCGGCACCGTTCGGCCCCATGATGGCGTGCACTTCGCCGGGCTTTACCGACAGGGTCAGGCCGCGGAGGATTTCCTTGCCGCCGACGGTGGCGTGGAGGTCTTGGATAGTCAGCATGTTGGTTCCGTTCAATGTGTTTCGTTGCGTGACTCGGCTAGCCCACGGCGCCTTCGAGGCTCACTTCCAGCAATTTCTTGGCCTCGACGGCGAATTCCATCGGCAACTCGCGGAAGACCTGCTTGCAGAAACCATCGACGATCATGGACACCGCGTCTTCAGCGCTCAGGCCACGGGCGCGGCAGTAGAACAATTGGTCGTCGCTGATCTTGGACGTGGTCGCCTCGTGCTCGACCGTGGCGGTCGGGTTCTTCACCTCGATGTAGGGGAAGGTGTGGGCGCCGCATTTCTTGCCGATCAGCAGGGAATCGCACTGGGTGTAGTTGCGTGCGCCCGCGGCGCCCTTTTCCATCTTCACCAGGCCGCGATAGCTGTTCTGGCCGCGGCCGGCGCTGATGCCCTTGGAGATGATCTTGGACTTGGTGCGCGCGCCGAGGTGGATCATCTTGGTGCCGGTATCGGCCTGCTGGCGATGATGGGTTAGCGCCACGGAATAGAACTCGCCGGTCGAATCGTCGCCGCGCAGTACGCAGCTTGGATACTTCCAGGTAATGGCCGAGCCGGTCTCGACCTGCGTCCATGAAATCTTGCTGCGCGCGCCGCGGCACTCGCCGCGCTTGGTCACGAAGTTGTAGATGCCGCCGACGCCGTTTTCATCACCCGGGTACCAGTTCTGCACGGTCGAGTACTTGATCTCGGCGTCCTCGAGGGCAACCAATTCCACCACCGCGGCGTGCAGTTGGTTCTCGTCGCGCATCGGCGCCGTGCAGCCTTCCAGATACGAGACGTGGCCCTTGTCCTCGCAGATGATGAGCGTGCGCTCGAACTGGCCGGTGTCGCGGGCGTTGATGCGGAAGTAGGTGCTCAGTTCCATCGGGCAACGCACGCCGCGCGGAATGAACACGAAGCTGCCATCGGAGAACACCGCCGAATTGAGTGCGGCGAAATAATTATCACCGGGCGGCACCACGCTGCCCAGGTATTGCTTCACCAATTCCGGATGTTCCTGTACCGCCTCGGAGAAGGAACAGAAGATGACGCCCTTCTCGGCGAGTTCCTTCTTGAAGGTCGTGCCTACGGAGACTGAGTCGAACACCGCATCCACGGCCACGCCGGCCAGGCGGGCGCGCTCGTGCAGCGGCACGCCGAGCTTCTCGTAGGTTTCCAGCAGCTTGGGATCCACTTCATCCAACGAGGCGTACTTCTTCTTCGGCGCGGCAAAGAAACTGATCGCCTGCAGGTCGATTGGTGCAATCTCGAGCGCGGCCCAGTCGGGCATCGGCATGGTCAGCCAATGCCGATAGGCCTTCAGCCGCCACTCGGTCATCCACTCGGGCTCGTTCTTCTTGGCCGAGATGAAGCGGACCGTGTCCTCGGACAAGCCGGGCGGCAGGGTGTCGCTTTCGATATCGGTGACGAAGCCGGCGTCGTAGCGACGCTCGAGCTGGCGTTCGATCTCGGTGCGTTCGATGGCCATCGGTTCAGGCGCTCGCAAGTTTGATGGGAATGGCCTTGGGCAGCATCTGCGCCAAGGTCATGCCGCGAAGGGTATCGGCAATGACGTCGTTGATTTGTCTCCATTGGCCTTGCACGCCGCAGTGGGGCTCGTGTTCGCAGCTGCTGTGCTCGCCGGAGCACTCGGTCATGCCGAGGGGCCCTTCGATGGCTTCGACGATCTCGATCAGGCTGATCTGGCTGGGCGCGCGAGCCAGGCGATAGCCGCCGCTGGCGCCGCGGAAGCCCGTTACCAGCCCGGCGTGGGCCAGCGGCTTGAGCACCTTGCTGACGGTGGGCAACTCCAAGCGAGAGCGTTCGGCGAGCTCGGCTGCGCTGTGCACGCGGTTGGGCGCGACGGCCAGGGCGGCCAGCACGACGGTGGCGTAGTCAGTAAGTTTGGTGACCCGAAGCATGGGCTGGCCCGAAGGAGGTCAAAGCAGGAAGTGAATCAGTACCGAAATTGTACTATATCAATAGGGCACGCTCAATCGCGTGAAGTGCGCGACAATAGGCGCTGTTCATCACCGCTTCCCACCGATGCCCGCCAAGATAGCCACCCGCCGCTCCGCAATCCATGGCAACGGCGTGTTCGCCATCGCCCCCATCCGCAAGGGCGAACGCCTGATCGAATACAAGGGTCGGCATCGCACCCACAAGGAAGTCGACCGCGTCTATGCCGACGACGTGGATACCGGCCACACCTTTCTGTTCACGCTCAACGACACCTATGTGATTGACGCCAATGTCGGCGGCAACGCCGCGCGCTGGATCAACCACAGCTGCGATCCCAATTGCGAAGCCGTGCTGGTGGAAGACGAGGACGAAGATCCGGCCAAGGATGCGGTCTTCATCGAGGCGATGCGCGCGATCAAGCCGGGTGAGGAACTCACCTACAACTACGGCATCGTGCTTGCCGAGGCGCACACCGAGCGACTCAAGAAGTTGTGGGCCTGCCGCTGCGGCTCGCCGAAATGTACGGGCACGATGCTGCAGCCCAAGCCAGGCAAGAAGCCCGGCAGGAAAAAAAGCAACTAACGCCGCTTTGCCAGACGCGCCTTGCGCTCAGGCGTGAAGTACCACCAGGGCCGCGACGGGCCGCCTTCCATGAAGCGAACGGCGGCGATGAAGGTGTCGCAGAGGCAGGGGTCGTGCGCTACCCCGGTCAGTTCGCCCATCCGCTGGTACAAGCGGTAGGGATCCTTGCCGACCAACTGCCCGGGCTCGTAGATGTCGAGCGCGCGCAGGTCGTCGGCGATGGACGGACCGATGTTCGGGATGTCCTCGAGCCGCATGGCGGCCTGCGCGTTTCTTGCCTTTGCCATTTCATCGATCCGTTCGGCTAGTCCTCATCGTGCCGTGGCTTGTAGGCTTCGATCAACTGTTTCTGCACGGGCGGCGGCACCGGCTCGTAGTGGCTGAACTCCAGGTCGTAGCGTCCGCGACCGCCGGTGGAGCCTTTCAGTTCGGCCGCATAGTCGCGAAGTTCGGATAGCGGCACCTGCGCCTTGATCAGAACCTCGCCGTCCCGCGTGGAGTCGGTGCCGTTGATGCGCGCTCGTTTTGACGCCAGGCCGCCGGTAATGTCGCCCATGTGGTTTTCAGGCGCGGTGACAGCCAGGTCCACGATCGGCTCCAGCACCTGCGGCCTTGCCCGGGTGATGGCATCGAGGAAGGCCTTCCTGCCCGCCGCGACGAACGCCACTTCCTTCGAGTCGACCGGGTGGAACTTGCCGTCGTACACGGTGACCCGGACGTCCTGCAACGGATAGCCCGCCACGGCGCCACCGTGCAGCACCTGGCGAACGCCTTTTTCCACTGCGGGTATGAACTGCCCCGGGATGGTGCCGCCCTTCACCGCATCGACGAACTCGAAGCCGGTGCCGCGATCGAGCGGCTCCACGCGCAGGAAGACTTCACCGAACTGGCCGGCGCCGCCGGTCTGCTTCTTGTGCCGGTGGTGGCCCTCGGCGTGGGCGCCGATGGTTTCGCGATAGGCGATGCGCGGCGGCCGCGTATGCACGTCCACGCCATAGCGCTCCTTCATGCGCTCGATCATCACGCGCAAGTGCAATTCGCCGAGGCCTCGTACGACGGTCTCGTTCAATTCGGGATTGTGCTCGACGCTGAAACCAGGATCCTCCTCGGCGAGTTTCTGCAGCGCCATGGCGAGCTTCTGTTCCTGGCCGCGGGTGGCGGCCTCGATGGCCAGGCCGAACATCGGCTTGGGAAATTCGATCGGCGCCAGGTGGATGTGGTCGTCTTCGTGCGAGTCGTGCAGCACGGCGTCGAAATGGATTTCCTCGACCTTGGCCACGGCGGCGATGTCGCCGGGAATGGCCTGCTCGATCTCGACATGGTCCTTGCCGCGCAGCTTGAACAAGTGGCCGACCTTGAAGGGCTTGCGGCCATCGTCAATGTACAACTGCGTGTCGCGCTTCAGCGTGCCTTGGAAAACGCGGAACACGCTGAGCTTGCCGACGAAGGGGTCGTTGACGATCTTGAATACGTCGGCGATGACATGCGCCTTCGGATCGGCTTGCAGCACGATGTCCTGCGCCTCGCTGCCAGCACCCTTTCGAAACATCGGCGGATTGCCCTCCAGCGGGCTGGGAAAGAGTTTTTCAGCGAGGTCCAGCAATTCCTTCACGCCGGCGCCGGTGCGCGCGGAAACGAAACAGATGGGCACCAGGTGGCCTTCGCGCAGGCATTGTTCGAAGGCGTCGTGCAGTTCCTGCCCGGACAACCCTTCCTCGCCTTCCTCCAGATATCGGCCCATCACGGTCTCGTTGATCTCCACCACCTGGTCGATGATGCGCTGGTGCGCGGTGGCGACATCCTCGACGTCGCTGCTGCCGGTGGGATTGAAGAAACAGTCCACCACGGACGCGCCGTTGTTGGCGGGCAGGTTGATCGGCAGGCATTCGGGGCCGAAGGCATCGCGCAGCTGGCCGACCAGCGCGGCAAGCTTGCCGGGCTCGGCATCGATCCGGTTCACGACGAGTACCCGGCAAAGGTTGCGTGATTTCGCGGTATCCATCATGCGGCGGGTGCCGTATTCAATTCCGTGGCTTGCGTTCACTACCACGCAGACGGTTTCCACGGCCGAAAACGCAGACAGGGTAGGGCCACGAAAATCGGGGAATCCCGGCGTGTCGATGAGATTGACGTGGATGCCGCCATGGTCGGTAGAAGCGATGGCGGTGTTGAGCGAGTGTTGCCGGGTCTTTTCCATCGGGTCGAAGTCGGACACCGTGGTGCCGCGTTCGACGTTGCCTGCCGTCTGTATCGCGCCGCCGGCATGCAGCAGGGCTTCGAAAAGCGTTGTTTTGCCGGCGCTTGAGTGGCCTGCCAAGGCCACGTTGCGGATTTGCGATGTGCTGTACGACATAACGACCTCTCCTAGCGACAGGTGTTGAGGGCGTCATGGTCGGCGGCGCGGAAGCGCGGCCTTCGGTCGCATCGAGTGCAACCGCGCGTCGGTCATGGCGGACGGCCCGGCAGGGCCGGGCAGCCCTAGACTTCCACCGGCAGGGCCCGGGGTCAAGCCGTGACGTGCAGTCTTCGCGAGGCGCGGCATAATGGTGCCCCGCATCAAATCGTCGAGGAGATTCCCATGGGCTTCAAGCGTTATGCGACCGCGCACTGGCAGGGCGACCTCAAGTCCGGCAAGGGCGCCATGAGTACGCCCCAGAGCGGCCTGTTCGCCGAACAGAATTATTCATTCAACACCCGTTTCGGCGACGAAAAGGGCACCAATCCCGAAGAGTTGCTGGCCGCCGCGCACGCAGGCTGCTTCAGCATGGCGCTGGGTTTCATCCTGGGCAACGCCGGTCACGTCGCGACGCGCATCGACACTCGCGCAGAAGTGCTGATGGAGACGGGCGAGGCCGGCCCGAGCGCCGTCGGGGTGAATCTGATTGTTTCGGCGACCGTGCCCGGCCTGGATGCGGCCGGATTCGCGGCGATTGCCGATAACGCCAAGAAAAACTGCGTGATTTCCAGGGCGCTGGGTATTCCGGTCAGCATGGAGGCGACCCTGATTGGCTGAACGAAACCGGCTTCAGCCTGAACGTCGTTCAGGAAGCCGATTCAGTTAAGCCTGCGGTTAGCCGGACTTTTGTATCGTTTGCCTGCGCCAATTCCGGCGATTGGAGTCATCTAATGAAACGTATCGCTGTAAGTGCTCTTGCCCTGGCCATCTCTGCCGTTGCTGTTGGCGCGGCAGGCGCCCAGGACTATGGCCGGGGTTACGACTCCCGCTATGACAATAACGGCCGCACCCAGCGCACCGATGTCGCGACCGTGATCAGTGCGCAGCCGATCTATGATCGCTACGCTGCGCAGGGCTACCAGCGGCAGGAATGCTGGGACGAGCGCAGCAACGCCTACTACGACGGCTACTACCGTGACAGCAACGGCCGTCTCTATCGCAATGGCACGGACAGCAACGCCAACGGCACGCTGATCGGCGCATTGATTGGTGGCGCGCTGGGCAACCAGGCTGGCAAGGGCGATGGCCGCAAGGCTGCCACCATTGGCGGCGCGGTTATCGGTGGCGTCATCGGCAACCAGGTCGACCGCAACAACGATGCCTCGGGCAACTACGACCAGTATCGCGACGATTCCGGCACGACCCGTCGTTGCCGCACCGTTACCGACTACAACAACGATAGCCGCCAGGTCGAAGGCTACACGGTGACCTATCGTTACGCCGGCCAGACCTACACGTCGTATACGACGCGTCGTCCGGGTCGCACCATGCGCGTCGTGGTTGACGTGCGTCCGGTGGATGATGGGTACAACAATCGCCGTTGAGTTTTCTGCGACAGCGAGTAGAACCGGAAGGGGCCCGAAAGGGCCCCTTCTTTTTTGCCTACCAGTGCAGGCTGCCTTGCACGACGGTATGGCATTGGCCGCCTACCCAGACCTGGTCTTGCGCATCGATGACCAGTTGCAGTTGCGCATCACGCGACATCTCGCGCCCCTGGCTGACCCGATACGACCGGCCGAGCTCATCCAGCGCGCCCGCCTCATCCAGGAAGGCGGCAATCGCGGCATTGGCCGCGCCGGATGCCGGGTCCTCGTTGAGTCCAACGCCCAGCGGATAGGCGCGCACTACCAGGCCGTGGGCACGGCCGACGCAGCGTGCAAATACGCACAGGCCCAGGCTGCCGCTTGCCTGCGCGAGCGCGGCAATCGCATAGGAGTCGGGCTGCATGGAGCGGACATCGGCTTCGCTGGCCATTTCTGCAAGCCACCAACGGCGGCCGCCCTCTACCAGGGCCGGCGGTAGGCGGCCAAGCCGGCAATCGCGCAAGGCGTGGCAGAGGACCGCGTCGTCGTCGCCGGCGTAGCGCACGATGCGCGAACGCGGCACGCGAACCGACAGGCTGCGCATGCCCGCGTCGTCCGCGATCCGGATCGGCAGGACGCCGGCCTGGCACTCCTGGTTCAGGACCGAGCCTTCGCCCAGCGTTGCCAGCCCCGTTGCGAGCGCCGCATGCGCGCTGCCGATGCTGGGGTGGCCGGCGAACGCGATCTCCTGGCGCGTGGTGAAGATTCGTACCCGGTAGTCGGCCCCGGCCACGGTCGGCGGCAACAGGAAGGTGGTCTCGGCCAGGTTCATCCAGTTGGCGATCGCCTGCATCGACGCCGTGTCCAGGCCATCCGAGGCATGCACCACTGCCAGGGGATTGCCCAGGCCCGGCCGCGGGGAGAACACGTCGACCTGGGAAAATTCGCGCGGCTTGGTCGCGCTCACCAGTGCAGGCCCATCGTTTATCATTCCTTGGATGTGCGCCGTCGCAATGCGACGAACCGCTCCCGAATCATACCTTTGCCGTGGGTCTTCTCCCTGCCATGACTGCCATCGCTAGCGTGGATGACTGGATCGTCCTGAAGTTCGGCGGCACCAGTGTCTCCCGTCGCCATCGCTGGGACATCATCGGCACGCTGATGCGCGAGCGGGTGCGCGACGAACAATGCCGCGTGCTGGTGGTGGTGTCGGCGTTGTCGGGCATCACCAACGAGTTGCAGGCGATAATCGACCATCGCGGCGCGCTGGCTGCGGTGCAGCTGCGAATCGACGCCATCGCGCAGCGCCACCTCGACTTCTGCGTGGAACTCGGCCTCGATGCCGGTGTGCTGGATGGCCGCCTGAAGCAACTCGCGGCACTGGCGCAGGATCCGCGCCGCGACAGCGACGACCTGGGCTGGGCGGCGGAAGTGCTGGCGCAGGGCGAGCTGCTTTCATCCACCCTGGGCGTTGCCTACCTGGCCTCACAGGGCATGCCGGTGGAGTGGCTTGACGCGCGCGACTGGCTGCAGGCGCAGTCCTTGCCGAACCAGAACGAATGGTCGCAACGGCTGTCGGTGTCGTGTCGTTACCAGGGCGGCCCGGAATTGCGCGAGCGCTTTGCGAAAAACGCCCGGCTGCTGATCACCCAGGGCTTCATCGCCCGCAGTGAAGACGGCGGCACCGCCATCCTCGGGCGCGGTGGCTCGGATACCTCGGCGGCCTATTTCGGCGCGCTGCTGCAGGCACGACGGGTGGAAATCTGGACCGACGTGCCGGGTATGTTCAGCGCCAATCCACGCCAGGTGCCCGACGCGCGCCTGCTGTCACGCCTGGACTACGAAGAGGCACAGGAAATCGCCAGTACCGGCGCCAAGGTGCTGCATCCGCGTTGCATCCATCCGTGTCGCGAGGCGCGCGTACCGATCTGGATCCGCGATACCGAACGCCCGCACATGGCCGGTACCGTCATCGACCATCGCGCCGCCACGCTGGCGGGCGTGAAGGCGATAAGCTCGCGTCGCGGCATCGTGCTGGTGTCCATGGAAACCATCGGCATGTGGCAACAAGTCGGCTTCCTGGCGGACGTGTTCGAGCGCTTCAAGCGGCGCGGCCTGTCCATCGACCTGATCGGATCTTCGGAAGCCAACGTCACCGTGTCGCTGGACCCTTCCGATAACCTGGTCAATTCCAACGTGCTGGACGCGTTGTGCGCGGACCTGGCTGAAGTGTGCCGGGTGAAAGTGATCACGCCCTGCAGCGCGGTGACGCTGGTCGGCCGCGGCATGCGCTCGCTGCTGCACAAGCTGACCGACGTGTGGAGCGAGTTTGGCCGCGAACGCGTGCATCTTATTTCGCAAAGTTCCAACGACCTCAACCTGACTTTCGTGCTGGACGAAGCCCTGGCCGATGACCTGATGCCGCGCCTGCACGAGTTGCTGATCCATTCCGGAGCGATGCCGGTGGACGAGGCTGAAGTATTCGGCCCCAGCTGGCGCAAGCTGGGCGTGGACAAGGCGGCCATCGCAGCACGGCACTGGTGGCAGGATGCGCGCGAGCCCCTGCTGCAGATCGCTGCGCGTGGCACGCCGCGCTACGTCTATCACCTGCCTACGGTTCGTGCGCGGGCACGCGCGCTGGCCGATGTCGGAGCCGTTGACCGCCGCTTCTATGCGCTGAAGGCGAACTCCAATCCGCAGGTGCTGCGCGCGCTGGATGCCGAAGGCTTCGGATTCGAGTGCGTGTCCAAGGCCGAACTCGACCACCTGTTTGCCTTGCTGCCCGGGCTCGATCCGACCCGCGTGCTGTTTACGCCCAGCTTCGCGCCGCGCGCGGAATACGAAGCGGCTTTGGCGCGCGACACCTGGGTAACCGTGGACAGTGTCTTTCCCTTGCGCGCCTGGCCGGAACTCTTCCGCGGCCGACAGATCGTGCTGCGCATCGATCCCGGATATGGGCTGGGCCACCACGAAAAAGTTCGGACCGGTGGTCGCCAGGCAAAGTTTGGATTGCCGGCCGAGGGTCTGCCGGAATTCATGGCGGCCGCGCGCGAAGTGCAGGCGCGGGTCACTGTGCTGCATGCGCATGTGGGCAGCGGCATCGTGGACGTGAAGCACTGGCCGCAGGTGTATGCGCAACTGGTCAACCTGGCTGAGAGCATCGGCACGGTGTCAGCCATTGATGTCGGCGGCGGCATTGGCGTGCCTTACGAACCGGAAGGCGAGGCATTCGACGTGCCGGCCTTCGCGCTGGCAATGGCCGAGATCAAGGCGATGTGGCCGCAATACGCGCTGTGGATCGAGCCCGGCCGCTACCTGGTGGCGGAGGCGGGGGTGCTGCTTGCCCGCGTGACGCAGGTGTCGTCCAAATTGGGCGTGCGCCGCATCGGCGCGGATGCAGGCATGAATGCGCTGTTGCGGCCAGCGCTGTACAACGCGTGGCACGAGATCGTGAATCTTTCCCGCCTGGACGATGCGCCGGGCTTGCCGGCGGAAGTCGTCGGCCCCATCTGTGAAACCGGCGACGTGCTCGGTCGCCGCCGACACCTGCCCGATGCCACGACTGCCGACGACGTGCTGCTGGTCGCCAATACTGGCGCTTACGGTTTCGTGATGGCCAACCGCTACAACCTGCGTGAGTTGCCGCAGGAGGACATTATCGATGGCTGATTTCCAGTTCGACCGCCAGGCCATCCAGGCCTTCCGCTTCCTTCGCTGCAACTTCGACGAAGCCAGTGGTGTCGCGAGCCTCGTCTATGCCTTCGACCAGGGTCCCGAGCTCACCGAAACCATCCGCTTCCCGGCTGCGCCCTACCAGCTCGATGGCGCGCGTCGCGAGGCCGTGGAGCAGGCGCTTCGGTTGCTGCACCTGATTGCCGGCGTCAGCTACTTCAAGGCGGCCGCGCCGTCGCGTATCGAGATCGACGGCTATTTGATCGACGCCGACACCGCGGCGCTGATGACCGAGCTCTACGAAAACGGCCTCGGCGAATTCGCCTATCGCAACGGCATGGTCCTGCGCGGCAAGATCCGTTTCCCCATCGCCGCTGACAGGCCCGGGCCTGCGCCTGCCATCGGCTTGCGCAAGCATGCGCTGGTGGCAATTGGCGGCGGCAAGGATTCGCTGGTGTCTATCGAGGCGCTGCGCAAGGCGGGCGTGGCGCAGACGGTCGTGTGGGTCGGCTCGTCGCCGCTGATCAAGGCCTGCGCCGAGCGTACCGGCCTGCCGATGTTGAACATCGGTCGCAGCCTGGCGCCCGAACTGTTCGAGATGAACAAGCTCGGCGCGCTCAACGGGCACATCCCGGTGACTGCCATCAATTCGGCGATCCTGGTGCTGGCCGCGCTGTTGCACGATGCCGACCAGGTCGTGTTTTCCAACGAGCGATCGGCCAGCTATGGCAGCCTGATCCCGGGCACCGGTGAAGTGAACCACCAGTGGTCGAAGGGCTGGGCGTTCGAGCGCGATTTTGCCGCGCACCTGCGTTCGCACGTCGCAAGCGATGTAAACTATTTCTCACTTATCCGGCCGTTTTCGGAATTGGCCGTCGCCCGACAGTTTGCTCGTATGGACCACTACGATGCCCATTTTTCGAGCTGCAATCGAAACTTCCACTTGCTTGGCGAACGGCCCGCGCAACGCTGGTGCGGTGCCTGTCCGAAATGCCATTTCGTATTCCTCGCGCTCGCGCCCTTCATGTCCAAACCGCGCCTGATGGGAATATTCGGTCGCAACCTGCTCGACGAGCCCGACCAGGCCCCTGGTTTCGATGCCTTGCTGGAGTTCCAGGACCACAAGCCCTTCGAGTGCGTGGGCGAGGGCCGGGAATCACGCGCCGCCATGGCCGCGCTGGCGGCCAACCCGTCCTGGCGGGAAGACGCCCTTGTCGCGCGATTCGCCAGCGAGATCCGGCCGCAACTCGAAACTGTGGACTTGATGCTGGAACCGTTGCTCGAACCGTCGGATGATCACGGTATTCCACCGTCGCTCTGGATCCCCCTGCTTGAAAATTTCAGAGCTTGAAGGCAAGGCAGTAGCAATCTGGGGTTACGGCCGTGAAGGTCGTGCCGCGTTGGCGGCATTGCGCTGGCGCCTGCCGCGGCAAAGCATCACCGTGTTCTGTTCGGAGGCCGAGGCCGAGACCCTGCAGGCGATGGAGGACCCGAACCTCGTCATCGAGACCGGAGTGGACGGCGAAAAGCTTTCCGCCTTCGAGGTGGTGATAAAGTCGCCCGGCATCAGCCCCTACACCTCGCCAGCGGTGGATGCGGCGCTGCACGGCACGCAGTTCATCGGCGGCACCGGGCTGTGGTTCGCGGAAAATCCGCTCGAGCGCACCGTCTGCGTCACCGGCACCAAGGGCAAGAGCACCGTCACTGCGCTGATCGCGCACCTGTTGCGGTCGGCCGGCCGCCGCACGGCCCTGGCCGGCAACATCGGCCTGCCCCTGCTCGAGTTGCTGGATGTCGAACCCGCGCCGCAATACTGGGTGATCGAACTTTCCAGCTACCAGACCAGAGAGGCGGTGAATCCCGAGGTTGCCGTGGTCCTGAACTTCTATCCGGAACACCTTGACTGGCACGGTACCGAACAACGCTACTTCGACGACAAGATGGCGCTGCTGACCAAGTCGTCGCCGCGCGTTGCCGTGTTGAACGCCGGCGACCAGAAGCTGGCCGAAGCCGAGTTGCCGCCTTCGCTGCGGGTGATCTGGTTCAACGATGAAGATGGCTGGCACCTGCGCGATTCCGAACTCTTCCATGGCCGCCAGCGAGTGATGGATACGCGGGGCCTGCCGCTGCCCGGCCGGCACAACCGGTTGAACTTGTGCGCCGCGCTCGCCGCCATCGAAGCGCTGGGCCTGGACGCCGAGTCACTGGCCGTGCACGCGCACAGCTTCAAGCCCTTGCCACATCGCCTGCAGTTGCTCGGCGCGCGCGACGGCATCGAATACGTCAACGATTCCATCAGCACCACGCCGCATGCCAGCCTGGCTGCGCTGGATTGCCACAAGGGCCGGCGGATCGCGATCCTGGTGGGCGGTTACGACCGGGGCGTGGACTGGGGCGTATTCGCCGAACGCATGGTGCTAAACCCGCCGCGCGCGGTCATCACGATGGGCCAGAATGGTCCGCGCATCCACGAACGCCTCAAGCAGATCGCGGTGAACAAGCATTTCGCGCTGGCCGAAGCCACGGAGATGGAAGACGCCTTGCGCCTGGGCCGCGAGATACTGGAAAGCGAAGGCGTGATCCTGCTGTCGCCGGGGGCGCCGAGCTTTCCACGCTATTCCGATTACGTCGAACGAGGCCGGCATTTCGCCAAGCTGGCTGGCTTCGATCCCAGGCAGATCAGTTCCATCCCCGGACTGGGCGTGTCCTGATAACACGGCCTTGACGTCGGAAGGCGATAATCCCTGTCCGTTCCAGGAAGGAGATGTCCCATGCGCGCGTTGATTGTGCTCCTATTGCTTGCTGCTTCGTTCGGCGCCTCGGCCGCGCCCCGTGCCGACAAGATCAGCTGGACCGACGGCGGAAAGACCTTCGACGGATACCTGGTCTGGGACGATTCCAGCAAGGCGCTGCGCCCGGGCCTGGTGATGGTGCCCAACTGGTATGGCGTCAATGACAGCGCCGTCGCCAAGGCCAAGACCCTCGCCGGCAAGGACTTCGTGATCTTGCTGGCCGACGTGTACGGCAGCGGCCTGCGTCCCGCCAATGCCGATGAAGCGGGCAAGGCGTCCGGCGCTGCGGCATCCGACCCCGCCGCGCTTCGGTCTCGCGTGCAGGCCGCGCTCGCCACCTTGCGCAAGTCCACGGGCAAGGCGCCGGTGGATGCGAAGCGCATCGGCGCGATCGGATTCTGCTTCGGTGGCATGGTCGCGCTGGAACTCGCCCGCAGTGGCGCGGACCTTGCCGGCGTCGCCACCTTCCATGCCAATCTCAGTACGTCGATGCCGGCCAAGGCGGGCGTGTTGAAGGCGCCGGTCTTGTCCATGAACGGCGCCAACGACAGTTTCGTTTCCGCCGCTTCGGTCACGGCGTTCGAAAAGGAAATGCGTGACGCCAATGCGGACTGGCAGTTCGTGAATTTCGGAGGCGCGGTGCATTGTTTCGCCGAACCCGATGAACACGGCACCGTGCCGGGTTGCGAATACCACGCGCCGAGCTATCGCCGCAGCGTCGCGCTGATGAAGTCTTTCTTCGGCGAGGTTTTCACGAAGCGCTGAGCGGAGCGTCGAAGCGCCGGTTCCCGACGCTTCAGTTCTGACGGTCGATCGAGTAGCGCGCCAGTGCGTGCAGCGCGCGCGTCCAGCGGTTGTCGGGCAGGGCGGCAAGGTTCGCTTCCGCCGCGCGCGCATAGTGCTCGGCCATCTGCCGGCTGTAGTCCAGGCTGCCGTTCTGGTGGATGGCGTCGAGCACTTGTCCCAACGCATCCACGTCGCATTCGGCGATGATGCGGGCGAGCTTTTCGCGCTGCTCGGGGTTCGCCTTCGACAAAGCGTGGATAACCGGTAAGGTGGCCTTGCCCTCTGCCAGGTCATCGCCCAGGTTCTTGCCCAGGGCTGCGGCATCGGCGGTGTAATCGAGCACGTCGTCGGCTATCTGGAAGGCCATGCCCAGGTTCATGCCGAAATCGGCCAGGTCCTGCTGCAGTCCCGGCGATGCGTCGGCGAGCATCGCGCTCAATCGGGTCGCGGCGGCGAACAGGACGGCGGTCTTGCGGCTGATAACCCGCAGGTAGTCGGCTTCGGTGGTCTCGGGATTGCCCACGTGCAGCAATTGCAGGACCTCGCCTTCGGCAATCTGGTTGGTGGCGTCGGCCAGCACGCGCATCACCGGCATCGAATCGAGTTCGACCATCAGCTGGAAGCTGCGCGAGTACAGGAAATCGCCGACCAGCACGCTCGGTGCATTGCCCCAGAGTGCGTTGGCCGTTTTGCGCCCGCGGCGCAGGTCGGACTCGTCCACCACGTCGTCGTGCAGCAAGGTCGAGGTGTGGATGAACTCGACGATCGCCGCCAGCTGGAAATGGCTGTCGCCGTCGTAGCCCAATGCCCGGGCGGCAATGACCGTCAGCATGGGCCGCAGCCGCTTGCCGCCGGCGGCGACGATGTGCTCGGAAATCTGGTTGATCAAGGCAACGTCCGAGCCCAGGCGGCGACGGATCAGGGCGTTGACCTGGGCCATCTCCGCGGCGGCCAGGGCCTGGACTTCGGAGATTCCGGTTTGGCCGGTGGCGGCATCGAGGGCGGGCATGGCGGCAATTATAAGCGGGCGGCGCTCGGTGCAGCCGTTTTCCTACGGACGAAGGGGGAAACAGCGGGTTGTGGCCCGGGCTGGCTATAATCAGGCTATTGGCAACAACCCAAGACAAGGAAGCACGACCATGGCACGCGGCGTCAACAAGGTAATTCTGGTCGGGACGCTCGGAAAGGACCCTGAGGTCCGTTATTCGCAGGCGGGCGCGGCGCTTACATCGGTATCCATCGCCACCAACGAAAGTTGGAAAGACAAGAACGGCGAAAAGCAGGAACGCACCGAGTGGCATCGCGTGAAGTTCTTCGGCCGCCTGGCCGAGATTGCCGGCGAGTACCTGAAGAAGGGCGGCATGGTTTATATCGAAGGCTCGCTGCGTACCGAGAAGTACACTGACAAGCAAGGCGTCGAGAAATACAGCACCGACATCATCGCCAACGAGATGCAGATGCTCGGTGGCATGCCGGGCGGCGCGGAACGCGGCGAGCGCAGTGGCGGCGGTGACCGCCCGCAGCGCGCAGCCGGCGGTTACGAGCGCAGCGGGTCCGGTTCGCCGGCGCCTGCGGCCCGCACCGACGAGCCCTTCCCGGACGACGACATCCCGTTCTGATCGGGGTCGTAGGCCAGGTGATGGTCGACGTGCAGTCGACCAATCAGCCGGTATAGCTGGGCGCGGGAGATTCCCAGGGCCGCCGCGGCCGCTGGAACTTGCCCGTGACTTTCTCGCAGCGCCTGGGTAATCGCCTCTCGCTCCGCGATGTGTCGGGTTTCGCGCAAGGACACTCCGCTGCCGGCTGATTCCCGCGGAGACCGGCTCACTTCTTCCAGTCCCAGCAATTGGGCAGTCAGGTGCGTGCCGTCGCACATTACCGAGGCCTGTAATACGCGATTCCGAAGCTCCCTCACGTTTCCAGGCCAGGCGTACGTGGTGAGTTGCAGTTGGGCGTGGTCGTCGAACCGAAGCTCGCGCGCTCCCGAGAAGTCGTCGAGGAATCGCCTGGCCAGCAGGGCGATATCCGGGCCGCGCTCGCGCAGCGGAGGAACATCCAGGCGCAGACTGGCAATCCGGTAGTAAAGGTCTTCGCGAAATTCGCTGGCATGGCTGCGGCGCTCCAGGTCCGCATGGGTCGAAGACAGGAGCCGAACCGAGGGTTCGCGGTCGTCGCCATCCCGCCGCTGCAGGGTCAGCAACAAGGCCGTCTGCGCCTCTGCCGAAAGATCGCCTACTTCGTGGATGAACAGTGTACCGCCGCTTGCCGCGTCGATATCTATCGCGGAGTCGGGCGGTCGTGCCGCGCCGGAGGGATTCGCTGAAGGTTGGAAGAAGGCGGGCGCCACGGCCGCGCCGCTGATGGCGACAAAGGGGCCGGCCGCGCGGCTGGAACGCTCATGGATGAGTCGCGCCACCAACTCCTTGCCCGTGCCGATTTCACCCGTGACCAGCACGGGCGCGTGCGCCTGGGCGACCTTGGCGATGGCCCCGCGCAATGCTTCGATCCTCGGGCTGATGCCAAGGAACCTGAAGGTCACGTCCTGTACGAGGGCCTCGCTGTCCCAACCTTTGATCTTGTCCATGGCTTCGGTCTCGCATTCATGAATCCTGCATTGATCGGAACGAGAAAAATTTGCGACAGCGGCCATCCGGCCCACGATTGCCCAGCCGCGCCGGTGAGGCGTTCGAATCTGGCCTGAAAGCGCTTCCACGCCCGGGCCGATTCGACTAAGTTCGGGACAACCTGCCAAAATAGGCGGTCGGCCCCCGTCCGAGTGGCCCCAGGAATCAATCGATGAAAACATGGCTGGTCACAGGTGGTGCAGGCTTCATTGGCGGTAATTTTGCGCTGGAAGCGATCGCGGCTGGCGATGTCCGCATCATCAACCTCGACCTGCTGACCTACGCAGGCAATCGCGACACCCTGGCATCCATCGACGCCGACCCGCGCCATGTGTTCGTGCACGGCGACATCGGCGACCGCGCCCTGGTTTCGAAATTGCTGGCTCAGTATCAGCCCGAGGCTGTGGTCAACTTCGCCGCCGAAAGCCATGTGGACCGGTCCATCGATGGCCCGGCCGCGTTCGTGCAGACCAACGTGGTTGGCACCTTGTCGCTGCTCGAGGCGGTGAGAGACTACTGGCGCGACTCCGCCCCCGAAGCGCGCGACCGCTTCCGCTTCCTGCATGTGTCGACCGACGAGGTGTATGGCTCGCTCGGCGATTCCGGCGCCTTCACCGAAGAAACGGCCTACGCGCCAAATTCGCCGTACTCGGCAAGCAAGGCCGCGTCCGACCACCTCGTGCGCGCCTTCCACCACACCTTCGGCTTGCCGGTGCTGACCACCAATTGTTCCAACAATTACGGTCCGTACCAGTTCCCGGAGAAGCTCATCCCGCTGATCATCCAGAAGGCGACCGCCGGCGCGTCGTTGCCGGTGTACGGCGATGGCCTGAATGTGCGCGACTGGTTGTTCGTGTCCGACCACTGCGCGGCCATCCGGCGCGTGCTGGAATCGGGGCGCATCGGCGAAACCTATAACGTGGGCGGCGATGCGGAGCGCAAGAACATCGACGTGGTCAACGCCATCTGCACCCTGCTCGATGCGCGCCGCCCGCGCGCTGACGGCCAGCCGCGCGCAAGCCAGATCACCTACGTGACTGACCGACCCGGCCACGACCGCCGCTACGCGATCGATGCATCGAAGTTGAAGCGCGAACTCGGCTGGAAGCCGATGGTGGGCTTCGAAGATGGCATGTCGCGCACCGTCAACTGGTACCTGGACAACGAGGCCTGGGTGGGTCGCGTGCTGGACGGCAGCTATCGCATGGAACGCATGGGGCAGGGCGCATGAGCCAGCAACGCAAGGGCATCATCCTCGCAGGTGGCTCCGGCACGCGGCTTTATCCGATCACGCAGTGCATCAGCAAGCAGCTGTTGCCCATCTACGACAAACCGATGATCTATTACCCGCTCAGCGTGCTGATGCTGGCGGGTATCCGCGATGTGCTGATCATCAACACGCCGCACGAGCAGGAACTGTTCAAGCGCCTGCTGGGCGACGGTTCGAAGTGGGGCATGCGCATCGAATACGCTGCGCAAGCTTCGCCGGACGGACTGGCGCAGGCGCTGCTGATTGGCCGCGAGTTCCTGGGCGGTGCGCCGAGTTGCCTGGTGCTGGGCGACAATATCTTCCACGGACAAGGCCTGGGCGACCTGTTGCGTCGCGCCGATTCGCGCGAGCACGGCGCGACTGTGTTCGGCTACTACGTGCGCGACCCCGAGCGCTATGGCGTCGCCGAGTTCGACACTGACGGACGCGTGATCGGGCTTGAGGAAAAGCCCAGCGAACCGCGCTCGAATTACGCAGTCACCGGCCTGTACTTCTACGACGGCCGAGCCAGTGATTTTGCCGCCGCGCTCAAGCCGTCGCCACGCGGCGAGTTGGAGATTACGGATCTCAATCGTTGTTACCTCGATGACGGATCCCTGCATCTCGAGAAGCTGGGTCGCGGTTATGCCTGGCTCGACACCGGCACGCATGAAACGCTGAACCAGGCGTCCAACTTCATCGAAACCATCGAGGCGCGACAAGGGCTGCGGGTCTGCTGCCCCGAGGAAATCGCCTTCTTCAAGGGCTGGATCGACGCCAACCAGATGCGCGCGCTGGCAGCGCCGCTGGCCAAGAACGGCTATGGCCAGTACCTGCTTGGCCTGCTCGAGCACGGACCCATCGAATGAAAGTGATCGAGACGCCCTTGCCGGGCTGCGTGGTGATCGAGCCGCAGGTGTTTGGCGACAGCCGCGGGAGCTTCTTCGAATCCTGGAACAAGCCGCGTTGGGCCGAGCACGGCCTGGACATGGACTTCGTCCAGAGCAATGTGTCCAGCTCATCGCGGGGCGTGTTGCGCGGGTTGCACTACCAGTGGCCGCAGCCGCAGGGAAAACTGGTCAGCGTGCTGGAAGGCGAGGTTTACGACGTGGCCGTGGATATCCGTCGCGGCTCGCCGAATTTTGGGCAATCGACGGCAGTCATGATCAGTGCCGAGAATCGCCGCCTGTTCTGGATTCCGGAAGGATTCGCGCACGGCTTCGTGGTGATTTCCGAGCGCGCGGTATTCCACTATCTTTGCACCGCGCCTTACCTGCGCGAAGCGGATGCGGGCATCCGCTGGGACGACGCCCGATTCGCCATCGACTGGCCGGTCAGCGAACCCCTGCTGTCCGACAAGGACGCTCGACTTCCGTACCTGGGCGACATCGCCGAAGACAGATTGCCGGAGTACCAACCATGAAGATCCTGCTGCTTGGCGCCGATGGCCAGTTGGGTTACGAGTTGCATCGTGCCTGCGCCCCGTTGGGCGAGATCCACCCGTTTACCTATTCGGGCAAGCTTACGGGTCGACAGACTTGCGGCCAGGTCGATTTCGAAAAACCGGGCGTGCTCGATGCGCTGGTCCGCGAGTACAAGCCGGCGCTGGTGCTGAATGCCGTCGCGCACACCGCCGTTGACCGTGCCGAGGACGAACCTGCCATCGCGCAACGCGTGAATGCGGACGCCGTGGGTGAGCTGGCGCAAGCCTGTAAGCGCCAAGATGCGACGCTGGTCCATTATTCGACCGACTATGTTTTCGACGGTCGCCTGCGCCGCCCCATTCGCGAAGACGATGCCACCGGTCCGGTCAGCGTCTACGGCAAGACCAAGCTCGCCGGCGAACAGGCAATTCGCGCCAGCGATTGCCGCCATGTGATCCTGCGAACGGCTTGGGTGTATGCGGCGCGCGGGCAGAATTTCCTGCGCACGGCCCTGAAGCTGGCCCGCGAGCGCGACGAGATCCGGATCGTCAACGACCAGGTTGGTTCGCCCACGCCAGCACGCTGGCTGGCGGCCGCGACCGCGCTCGCCCTGGCGCGCAACCCGGATGCCAACGGAACCTGGCACGTGGTTGCGGATGGCGAATGCACTTGGCACGACTTCGCGATGGCGATCTACGGCGATGCGCTGGTGGCGGGCGTGCTGGCCAAGGCGCCGAAGCTGATCGGCATCCCGAGCCACGAATTTCCGACCAAGGCCAAGCGCCCTGCGTATTCGCGGCTCGACGCGTCGGCATTTGCGCGTGATTTCGGGCTGCACCTTCCCGACTGGCGCGTGGGCCTGCGCGAAGTGATCGGCGAAATCGCGGAGTCGCAGGCCGGCTGAGCCGGCCGCGACGCGGAAACAAATTGCGCCGCAACCGGCCGGCGTTTACTTGACGCCGTGCATGCCTCGATTGAGCAACGGCACCGCCAGCAACGCGACCAGCGCGCAGCCCAGGCCCGCCCAGGTCAGCGTCCAGAACAGGCCTTCGTATTTCGCCGCGGCATCTATCCAGCCTGCGGAATGCTGCGCCAGTTCGCCAGCGTCCTCGATCGATGCCAGCGTGCCCAGCTTGGCGGCGAGCATTTCCGAAAACGCCGTGGCCAGGAACCAGGTGCCCATCATCAGGCTGACGACGCGCTTTACCGAAAGTTGGGTAACGGCTGACAGGCCGACCGGCGACAGGCACATCTCGCCGATCTCGATGACCAGATAGGCGAGCACGAGCCACCACACGCTCGACAGCGCGCCACTGGCGCCGCTTTGCTGCGCGGCGATCGCCAATGGTACGAAAGCCAGCGCGCCGAACAGCAGGCCGATGGAACTCTTCAGGGGTTTGCCCGGATTCAATCCCAAGGGCTCCAGCCAACCCCACAGTCCGCCGAACAGCGGTGCCAGCAGCAGGATGAAGAGTGCGCCGAGGAAGGTCAGCGAGCCGCCTGTCTGCCGCTGCAACACCGCCATGCCCAGCACCATCGCCAGGGCGACAACAGCGCTCGAGACGAAGACCAGCATCGGCAACCGCGATCCCGGGCGCCGCTCCTGCAGGATGTTCGCCACGATGAAGGCCGCGGGCATCAGCAGCACGGGCACGACGAAGTACCAGAGCGGCAATCCGCCTTCGATGATCATGGAAGGAAAGAAGTCCTTGGTCAGCATGCGGTCGGTGAACACCACCCACGACCCATACGACTGCTCGTATAGCGTGAAGAACACCAGCGCCATCAGGATCAGCACCATCAGCGTGATCATCTGCTGGCGTTCGACCCGGTTGCAACTGCGCACCAGGAAGACCACGAACCACACCATCACGATGCCCAGCACCAGCAACATCAGCATCTGCGCGAGGGTCAGGTCGAAGCCGATGTCGAGGCTGAAGGCGTTGTTGCCGGTGGCCCACATCAGGCCGGCAATCGGTGCGAGGCCGAGCAGGGCGCCGAGGTAGATGGCGACTTCCCGATTGATGCCGAGCACGCGCTCGCGCAGCAGTGCGGGCTCGGGTGGTTCGGCGTGGCCGTCCAGGAATCTCTGGCCCCACAGGAACATGCCCAACCCGGCCAGCATGCCCAGGCCTGCCGCGCCGAAGCCGTATTTCCAGCCATAGACCTCGCCCAGCACGCCGCAGACCAGGGACGCGAACAGCGCGCCCAGGTTGATGCCTGCATAGAAGAGTGAGAAGCCGGAATCGCGGCGCGGATCGCCATCGGGATACAGCTTGCCGACGATGACCGAAATGTTGGGCTTGAGGAAACCGACGCCCATGATGATCAACGCCAGGGACGAATAGAAAACCGTCAGCGCAACGTCGTCCCGAATCACCGTGTCGCCGACCTGCTGCGCCGGCGAGCCTTCATAGGCCATGCCGAAATGGCCCAGGCACAGCAGCACGCCACCGAAGATCACTGCCTTGCGAGTGCCCAGGTAACGGTCGGCCAGCAGGCCGCCGACCACCGGCAGGCAGTAGACCAGGCCGCCGTAGGCGCCGAGCAGGTTGAGTCCGCCGGTGTCGCCGAACAAGTGGTACTTGGTGAGGTACAACAGCAGCAGCGTCTTCATTCCGTAGAAGGAAAACCGCTCCCACATTTCGGTGAAGAAGCAGATGTAGACGCCCTTCGGATGGCCGAGGAAATCACCGTGGGCGAAGTTTGCGGGTACGGGTGGGTTCACGGGTTTTCCTGATGCTGTCCGGATTCGAGTATAGCCATGCGAACCGGAACCGGCCGGCGCACACCGCCTGCCCAGAAAAGAAAGGCCCGGAGGGTTGGCTCCGGGCCTTTGCCGTCATGGGCGGCTTCGCGTGTTCCGACGCTCCCCAGCGTCTGTTGGAACAGGCTTGGCGCCTCCCTCCCCGGTACTAGAAGCTGTCGGCGAATCCGTCGCTTATGACCAGCTTGTTGATCTGTGTTTCCTTGGCACGCCCCGGCTCGAGCTTCGATTCCAGGATGCGCGCGGCGACGCCGACGCGGCTGCCATGGTGTTCGACACGCAGCACCTGGCCGCGGCAACGCAGGGTCATGCCGACCCCGACCTCGTTCTTGAATTCCACCGAAAAGGCCAGCGGGGAATCGCCAACGGGCTCGCTGTCGGTCTCGAAGTAGATGCCCGAGGCACTGATATCGCGGGTCATGCCCGTCAAGCCGCCCGTTAGGGTCACTGGCACTTTCATGCTCACGCGCTCTTCGGATCGGTGGGTCTGGGGCATGGCGGCGTGCCGGCAGGTTACGTGGGCCTGAATCTAACCTCCGGCAGGCTTCGGCCCATGAGCGGAAAATACCTTTCTTCTAGTAGGACCGTCCGAGGCCGGGCGCAGAGGGCTAGTGCAGTTCTACCAGCCGGGCCTGGGTTAGACTTCGGCCCATCCGACCTTGGGTCCCCCTGTTTCGATGACGCCCAACGACAAGCACGCGCTGTCCCTCGGCACCACGGACCCATCCTTCCCGATCGGTTCGGTCGACTCCCGCATGATCGGCGTGATGCGCTGCATCCTGGCGTTGTCGGCGCTATTGATCATAACCATCGACCCGAGCGAACCCGGGCGCCTGGTCAACCTGACCTACGGCTCGATCATTGCCTACTTCGTCTGGAGCGGGGCGCTGGTGTTCCGCGCCAACCGCCGGTCGCTGTCGCTGCCGCCGCGCCACGAACACTGGGTGGACGTGTGCTTCTCGGCGTTCCTGGCGGCCCTGACGCATGGCACCGGCAGCGTGTTCTTCTTCGTGTTCCTGTTCGCCATCCTGGTCGCTTCGTTCTCGCGCGGGTTCGCCGAGGGTCTGCGTGTCACCGTCGCCTCGGTGGTGTTGTTCGGCATCGCGGTACTCGCCTTCCCCCAGGACGAATTGGCGTTCGATATGGAGCGGATGGTCGTGCGGCCCTTCTATCTGCTGACCCTGGGCTACATGATTGCCTACTGGGGCGGGCACGAAGTCACCCATCGCCAGCGACTGCGATTGCTGCAGGAAATCAACAACCAGTGGAACCCGCGCTTCGGCCACGACCATGCGGTCGGCACCAATCTCGAGCGCGCCCTGGAGTTTTTTTCCGCGGCCGCCTGCGTGCTGGTGTTGAAGCGCCCGACCTCGCCACCGATCTACCTCACCTACCACACGTCCGGGCGCAAACGCGGCCAGGCGATGCTGCCGAGCGCGATCACCCAGGAAACCGCGGCGATCCTGCTCAGTTTTCCGCAGACGTTTGCAGCGCGCTACGACGAGAAGATGCCAGCCTGGCGGCGTTGGGTCTCCGGCGAGGGCCTGTTGTCGAGGGACAGCGCGATGGCCGAGCAGTGCCGGGTACTGGCCAATTTGCTCGACACGACCAGTTTCATGACCGTGCCCTATGCGCAGCGCGACGGTACCGAAGGTCGCGTGTACATGACCGCGGGCCGGCGTTCGTTCGAGCAGGTGGACGTGGATTTCTTCGGCCAGCTGATGACGTCCATCTCGAACGTGGTGGAGGGCATGCAATTGATGGACGAATTGGTGTCGCGTGCGGCCGAGCACGAACGCTACCGGATTTCGCTCGACATCCACGACACCACCATCCAGCCCTACATCGGACTGAAGCTTGGCCTGGACGCGGTTGCGCGCGAGGCGGGGCCCGACAATCCCTTGTCCCCCCGGCTGGGCGAACTGCTGGGCATGACCGAAAACACCATTCGCGACCTGCGCCGCTACATGACCACGCTGCAGGAAGACACCAGCCTGGCCGGCGATTCCCTGGTGCTGGCGGTGCGCGACCAGGCCAGCCACTACCATCGCTTCTACGGTATCGAGGTGGATGTCCGCTGCGATACCGACCTGACCGTCAGCTCGCAGGTGGCCGGCGCGGCCTTGCAGATCGTGTCCGAGGGGCTGAGCAATATCCTGCGCCACAGCAAGGCAAAACAGGCTTACGTAGGCATGCGAAGCGAGGGCAACCGGCTGATGCTGGAGATCGCCAACGAGAGTCCGGACGCCCCGCCAGAGCAAGATCCGGGCTTCACCCCCCGGTCCATCGCGGCCCGGACCCGGTCGCTGGGCGGGTCCTGCGTGGTGGAGCGCGACCCGTTGGGGTATACCATGGTACGTATTGCCATCCCGCTTTGAGTGGTATGAACCGCCTATGCCCAGCCCCCCCGTCGAAAACCAGATCAAGATCCTTCTCGTCGATGACCACCGCAGCGTGCTGTGGGGCTTGGAGAAGCTGATCGAGGGCGAATCCCCGCGCATGGTCGTCATTGGCAAGGCGACCACCTCGGCTGAAGCGATGCGCCTGCTGGACGAGGCCAAGCCCGACATCGTGTTGCTGGACATCGACCTGGGCGGCGAAAGTGGCATCAACGCCATTCCCAACCTCATCGCCAAATCCCAGGCCAGGGTGCTGGTGCTGACCGGCTCACGCGATTCGTCGGTGCATGACGCCGCGGTGCTGGCAGGCGCCATGGGTGTCGTCGAAAAAGGCGAGTCCGCCGAAACCATCCTCAAGGCGATCCAGAAAGTATCTGAAGGCGAGATCTGGCTGGATCGTTCCGCCACCGGTCGCATCTTCCTGGAGTTGTCGCGCAACAAGGCGGCCGAGGCGCAGAACCCGGAACAACGCAAGATCGCCAGCCTCACTCCGCGCGAGCGGCAGATCGTCGCCGAGATCGGCAGCGATGCTGCTGCGGGCAGCAAGGTGATAGCCGAGCGGCTGCACATCAGCGAGCACACGCTGCGCAACCACATCGCGTCCATCTACGAAAAGCTTGAAGTGTCGAGCCGCCTGGAATTGTTCGCTTACGCAGGCAAGCACGGCATTAGCCGCTAGAGCCAGCGGGCCTTGCGCAGGAGTGCGTAGAGGCTGCCGCAGATCGTGGCGGTCACGCCGATCACCACCCAGTAGCTGTGGCGCCCGGCGAGTTCGGGCATGTGCTCGAAGTTCATGCCGTACCAGCTGGTGAGCAGCGTCGGCGCGGCGAGCAACGCGGCCCAGCCGGCCAGGCGCTTGACGATTTCGCCTTGCGCCACGGTCACCAGCGACACGTTCACCGACATGGCGGCGGTCAGCATCTCGCGCATGGTGTCGGTAGCTTCGTTGACGCGCACCACATGGTCGTGCACGTCGCGCAGGTAGACGCGCACTTCATCGCGGATCAGCGTCGGGTACAGCTGCACCAGCTGGTTGAGCATGTCCAGCATCGGCGACACCGCCAGCCGCATCTGGGTGAGGTCGCGCTTGAGTTCGTACAGGCGATGGATGGTCTCGCGGCGATAGTCCTCGGCGAAGATGTCCTTCTCGAGTTCGTTCAACTCGTCCCTGAACTCTTCGACGATCGGGAAGTAGTTGTCCACCACCGCGTCGAGCACGGCGTACAGGCCATAGCTCGGGCCGAGCTGCATCAGCGTGGTATTTCGTTCGCAGCGCTCGCGGGCCGGGGTGAAGGGCAGCGACGCGCCATGGCGAACGGTCAACAGGTAGCGCGGGCCGATGAAGACATGGGTCTCGCCGAATTCGATATGCCCCTTCACCACCTGAGCGGTCTGCAGTACCAGGAACAGCGAATCGCCGTAGAGTTCGACCTTGGGGCGCTGGTGCGCCTTCAGGGCGTCTTCCACCGCCAGCGGATGCAGTCCGAATTCTTCCTGCATCTTCAGCAGCAGGGGCTCATCGGGCCTGTACAGGCCAACCCAGACGAAGCCGGTTTCCTTCAAGGCCAGCGCGTCGCTGATTTCTTCCAGCGAAATGTCCGCCTGCCGGGTGCCATCCACCGAATAGGACGCCAGGTTGCGGACCATCGAGTTGGGCGTTTCGTCGGAGGAGGGCACTGGAGCGGTGATGTTATCCATGCCGCGCATCATCCGCGATTCACGGCTTCGGGTCGAATGTCCGCGCCAGCGCCAGGTGCATGGGCAGGAACAACAACACCCATTCCACGTTTTCCTGCGGACGGAAAGGAAGGAACTTCAGGAAACCGGCGATCGCTGCACTGGCCGCGACCACCCATAGCAGGATCCGGAACCAGCGCGGCGCCGCACGTCCGCGCAAGACCTGCCAGCCGCCGGCCAGCAGCAACAGGCAGAGCGGGCTGAGCACAAGGATGTTTTCGTTGCCATGGCCGGCGACATGCGCGGTGGCGACCCATAGGTACAGCATCACCACGCCGGCAGCGCCGCTGATCAGCCAGTACGGCATGGCCAATGCGGCAACCAACCGCGGCCGGCGCCGGCCCAGCCAGGCGGTCGCCAAGGCAGCGGCCAGTCCGATGAAGAGTGCGATCGTCTTCCAGCCAGGCATCTCGTCCGGTGGCAATTGCAGTTCGTGTGGCAACAGCACTTGTTCCGACGACACCAGCGGGCGTCCGTCGCTGCGCCGCACTTCGCGCAACGAGTCGCGCAGGCGCATCGGGATGAAGGCTTCTTCCCAGCGCGACAGCGGGCGATCGCCGTAGCCGGACATGCCCACGTGGAATCCCAACGCCATCCATTTCGCGGGCCAGGCCAGGCGCACCGATTCGCTGCGATAGGTGTTGCCTTGCGAACGGCCGGTCAGCTGCTTGCGAAGCTCGCCACCCATCGCGCGGTCGAGCGCGTCGCGCACGCGTGTCGAGCAGTTGTCGGCGTAATAGTCGTAGCGATAGCGGGCGTTTTCGGGGCGGGCGTTGAAAGCCAGCGCCTGCGCGAGTTCGCGCGCCTGGGCCGGGTCGAGGTCCAGCCATTGCACGGTGACGCCGCGGCCCTCGGCACGATAGCTCGCGAGGTCGTCGGCCAAGGGCAATGCGACCAGGTAGTAACGCATGTGGCCGCGGATGAAGTTGCGCACGAAGCCCGGCTCGGACATGTCGAAGAAGCCGAAGTTGTAGGACACGGCATCGCCGTCCTCTACCACGATCGCGTCGTGCCCGAAGCGTTCCCAGAATTCATTGCCCGGTTCCATCGTGACCACGCCGATGCGCGGCGTGGGAACGGCCGCGGCGACGCTGGCCCAGGCCAGGGCCAGCAATACCAGCAAGACGCGAAGCCCGATCGAATCGAACCGCCTATTCGGCGGCATTGACGCTGACCACGAAACTCTGGACGCGACGGCGGTCGGCGCGACCCACGCGGAAATGGAATCGCCCGAGCGCGAGTTCCTCACCGGCTTCGGGCAAGTGGCCGATGGCCGAGGTGACCAGGCCGCCGACGGTATCGTATTCGTCATCGGGAAAGTCGGCGCCGAACTGTTCGTTGAAATCGCTGATCGGCGTCAGTGCATCCACGGCGAACTGGCCGTCGGGTTGCGCGGAGATCAGCGTGCTTTCTTCTGCTTCATCGTGTTCGTCGTCGATCTGGCCGACGATCTGTTCCAGCACGTCCTCGATGGTGACCAGGCCGGCGACGCCACCGTGTTCGTCCACCACGATGGCCATGTGGTTGCGCGACAGTCGGAATTCCTTCAGCAGCACGTTCAGGCGCTTGGATTCCGGAATCAGCACGGCAGGACGCAGCAGTTCGCGAACCTGGCCCGGGCCGCCATCGGCAACGATGCCGCGCAGCAGGTCCTTGGCAAGCAGGATGCCGAGGATGTCGTCCTTGTCGTCGCCGTGCACCGGGAAGCGCGAGTGGCCCGATTCGACGACCAGCTTCATCAGGTCCATGAATTCAGCGTCGGCGGGAAGAGAGACCATTTGCGATCGCGGCAGCATGATGTCGCCGACTTGCAGCTCGGACACCGCCAGGGCGCCTTCGAGCATCTTCAACGTGTCGCCGCCGATCAGTTTGTTATCCTGGGCGTCGCGCAGGATCTCGATGAGGTCCTCGCGCGTTTGCGGTTCGCCGGAAAACGCCAGGCTCAGGCGTTCGAGCCATGAGCGGCGTTCCGGCGGGTGACTGTCTGGTTCTTCGGACATGAGCTGGCTAGCGACGCCGGAGCCCGGCGGGAGTGCAGTTTATCAGGTTGTGGCGAGGTGTCCGGAGCAGGAACTCGGGAGCAACTACCCGGCTTCGTCGCCATACGGGTCTTCGTAGCCCAGCCCGGCCAGGATTTGGCGCTCGAGCAATTCCATCGCTTCAGCCTCGCGCACATCCTCGTGGTCCAGCCCCAGCAGGTGCAGCACGCCGTGCACGGTCAGGTGCGCGTAGTGGGCGTTCAGGGGTTTGCCTTGTTCCTGCGCTTCGCGTTCGACCACCGGTGCGCAGATGACCAGGTCGCCCAGCAAGGGCATCGGCAAGTCCACGCCTTCGGGCAGTTCAGCAGGGAAACTGAGCACGTTGGTCGGCGTGTCCTTGCCGCGATAGTGGCGGTTGAGCGCCAGGCCTTCCTTGCTGTCCACCACCCGAATGGCCAGGTCGGCCTTCAGGATGCGGCCCTCGCAGGCCGCCGCCGCCCAGCGCTTGAAGCTGCTGGCAGACGGAATGCCGGTGCGCGGCAAACCGTAACTGACGCTCACGTCCAACTGGATCGGGCCACGGGTCATGGGCTGATTCTACCCTCAACCTGGTCGGCGACCAAGACGCGGCCGCGCAGGGAATTGGCCATCACTTCAGTAATCAGGACATCCACGAACTGCCCGATCATGCGCGGGTGGCCGGCAAAATTGACGTAACGCATGTTCTCGGTACGGCCAGTGAATTCACCGGCATCGCGAGTGCTGGTCTTTTCGACCAGTACCCGTTGCACGGTGCCGACCATGGCCTGCGCGATGTCCTTCGCATTCTGGTTGAGCACGGCCTGCAGCCGCTTCAGGCGCGCCGACTTGGTGGCGTCGGTCGTGTCGTCGGGCAGGCTCGCCGCAGGCGTGCCAGGTCGACGCGAGTAGATGAAGGAAAAGCTCTGGTCGAAGCCGACGTCGGCGATGAGTTTCATCGTTGCTTCGAAGTCCTGGTCGGTTTCGCCGGGAAAGCCAACGATGAAATCGGAACTGATGCAGATGCCGGGCTTGGCCTCGCGCAGGCGGCGCAGCTTGGCCTTGTATTCGAGCGCGGTGTGGTTGCGCTTCATCGCCTGCAGGATGCGGTCGGAACCCGACTGCACCGGCAGGTGCAGGTAGCTGGCGAGTTCGGGCACGTCGCGATGCGCCTGAATCAGCGAATCGCTGAACTCCAGCGGATGCGAGGTGGTGTAGCGGATTCGACCGATGCCCTCGATGCGGGCGATGGCGCGAATCAGCAGGGCCAGGTCGGCGAATTCGTCGGAGTCGAACATCGCGCCGCGATAGGCGTTCACGTTCTGGCCCAGCAGGTTCACTTCGCGCACGCCCTGCGCGGCCAGTTGCGCAACTTCCACGAGTACGTCGTCGAACGGCCGCGACACTTCCTCGCCGCGCGTGTAGGGCACCACGCAGAACGAGCAGTATTTCGAACAGCCTTCCATGATCGAGACGAAGGCAGTCGGGCCATCGGCGCGTGGTTCGGGTAGGCGATCGAACTTTTCAATCTCCGGGAAGCTCACGTCCACTTGCGCCTTGCCGGAGCTGCGCCGGGCTTCGATCATGTCGGGCAGGCGATGCAATGTCTGCGGACCGAACACCAGGTCCACGTACGGGGCGCGCTTCAACAGTGACTCGCCTTCCTGCGATGCGACGCAGCCGCCGACGCCGATGATCACCGACTCGCGGCCAATCTTCAGCGCCTTCCAGCGGCCCAGTTGCGAGAAGACTTTTTCCTGGGCCTTCTCGCGGATCGAGCAGGTGTTGATGAGGATGACGTCGGCTTCAGTCTCGTCCTGGGTCAGTTCCAGGCCGTGCTCGGCCGCCAGCACGTCGGCCATGCGGGCCGAGTCGTACACATTCATCTGGCAGCCCTGGGTCTTGATGTACAGCTTGCCAGCCGTTGCGCGGGCAACAGCGGCGGTCCCGGCTTCAGGCGGGTTGGAAACGACGGGTTTCCCGGTCATGGCGCTTATTCCGGTCGGGATAAGCCGCCATTGTAGGGTCCGGGCTTGGCCGGGGCCACCGTTTCGTGACCTAAGTACTTGGAATTTATGGGGGAAGGGGGGAAACTCCGGCCATGGGGAAGCTTGCTGTACTGATGCTGACGACTCTGCTGCTCGCCTCACCCGCGGCGGCGGCCAAGCTTTACCGCTGCGTGGGCGCCGACGGCATTCCCAATTACAGCAGCAAGCGGGTCAGCAACGCGGTGTGCAAGGCCCTGTCCGCGGGCGCTGGCGCCAGCCGTGTTTCCAGTTCGTCGGCCAGCAAGATCGCGCTGGCCAAACCGGCCGATCCCGCGCCGGTCGCCACGCCTGCCATCGAGTCCGGCGCTGCTTCGACGCCGCCTTCGGTCGGCGCCAGCAAGCAAGTGGTCTTCAGTACCTCGCCTGCCGCCGCCACGGCCCAGGCCTCGAAGCCGAGCGGCGGAACCCGGGTCCTGCGCGGCGCGGTCTATCGTTTTGAGCGCGACGGCGTCACTCACTACACGAATGTGCGCCCGCGTGGCGCAGCGCAGTCCAAGCTGCTCTTCAGCTATGTGGAAACCTGCTACGCCTGCGGCATGCTGGCGAACGTGAACTTCGGCTCGATCCGGCTCAATACCTCGGCCTACAGCAGCGAGATTCGCGACGCGGCCAGCCGGTTCGGCGTGGACGAATACATCGTCCGGGCCATCATCCATGCTGAATCCGCCTATCGGCCCAACGCCATTTCGCATGCCGGCGCCCAGGGCCTGATGCAGTTGATTCCCGCCACGGCGTCTCGCTTTGGCGTGTCCGATCCCTTCGATCCGGCGCAAAACATCAGTGGCGGCGTGAAATACCTCGCCTGGCTGATGAAGCGCTACAGCTCCAACCTGACCCTGGTCGCCGCAGCGTACAACGCCGGCGAGGGTGCAGTGGACCGCAATGGCGGCGTGCCGCCGTATTCGGAAACCCAGCGCTATGTGCAGCGCGTCGGCCAGCTTGCCGATCGTTACCGCAGCGCCCTGGCCAAGAACTGATCTAGTTGCGCCGTTGTTCGAGACCAAGCCCATCCGCTACAATTGGCGGTCTTTGGACGGACGCGGTCGTCCTCCAGCCCTAATCAACACAGCAAGTCTCGGAGAGCCGGATGGCTAACGATGAGGTTCACTCGGGTCGCCGCCGCTTCCTGACGGCCACCACGGCCGTTGTCGGCGCGGTTGGCGTCGGATTCGCAGCAGTTCCCTTCATCACGTCCTGGAAGCCCAGTGCCCGCGCGCAAGTCGCCGGCGCCCCGGTGGACGTGGATATCGGCAAGATCGACAACGAGCCTGGCATGCGCATGATCGTGATGTGGCGCGGCAAGCCCGTCTGGATCTTCAAGCGCACGCCGGACCAGTTGAAGGCGCTGCCGACGCTGGACGATCGCCTGCGCGACCCGAAGTCGGACAACCCCGACCAGACCCCGGCTTTCGCGAAAAACGAAGCACGCGCCCTCAAGCCTGAGATTGCCGTCATCGTCGGCATCTGCACGCATTTGGGTTGTGTGCCTGGCTACGTGCCTGAAATGCTGCCGCAGCCCTTCGATTCGAAATGGCAAGGTGGCTTCTATTGCCCGTGCCACCAGTCGCGCTTCGACCTGGCCGGCCGCGTCTACAGCGGCGTTCCGGCTCCGTCCAACCTGGAAATCCCGCCCTACCACTTCGTTGACGACACCCACCTGATAATTGGCGTTGCACCCAAGGGAGCCGCCTGATGAATGTTATCGAACGCGCCGTCAATGGTGGCGCAGCCTGGATCAATGAGCGCGCGCCCGGCCTGATGCCGGTCTACCGCAAGCACATGTCCGAGTACTACGCACCGAAGAATTTCAACCTCTGGTACTACTTCGGCGCGCTGTCGCTGCTGGTGCTGGTCAACCAGATCGTCACCGGCATCTTCCTGACGATGCATTACAAGCCGAGCGCGATGGAGGCCTTCGCCTCGGTCGAATACATCATGCGCGACGTGTCCGGCGGCTGGCTGATCCGCTACATGCATTCGACCGGCGCATCGCTGTTCTTCGTGGTGATCTACCTGCACATGTTCCGTGCACTGATCTACGGATCGCACCAGAAGCCGCGTGAACTGGTCTGGATCCTCGGCATGCTGATCTTCCTGACGCTGATGGCCGAAGCCTTCATGGGCTACGTGCTGCCGTGGGGCCAGATGAGCTACTGGGGCGCGCAGGTGATCATCAACCTGTTTGGCGCCATACCCATGATTGGCGGCGATCTCACCGAGTGGATCCGCGGTGACTACCTGGTATCGGATGCGACGCTGAACCGCTTTTTTGCGCTGCACGTGATCGCGCTGCCGCTGGTGATCCTGCTGCTGGTCGTGCTGCACCTTGGCGCGTTGCACGAAGTCGGCTCGAACAACCCCGACGGCGTCGACATCAAGAAGCTCAAGGATCCGGACACCAAGATCCCGAAGGATGGCATTCCCTTCCACCCGTATTACACGGTGAAGGACCTGTTTGGCGCCGGCTTCTTCCTCACGATCGCCGCGTTCATCCTGTTCTTCGTGCCGACCTTGGGCGGATTGTTCCTGGAACACGACAACTTCGTGCAGGCCAACCCGATGGTCACGCCGCTGCACATCAAGCCGGTCTGGTACTTCACGCCTTACTACGCGATGCTGCGCGCGGTTCCGGACAAGTTGTTCGGCGTGATGACGATGGGCGGCGCGGTGATGATCCTGTTCCTGCTGCCGTGGCTCGATCGCAGTCCGGTCAGGTCCATCCGATACCGCAGCATGATCTCCAAGGTGATGGTCGCGTTGTTCGTGGTGGTCTTCGTGGCGCTCGGCTGGCTGGGCATGCAGGCCGGCAGCACGACGCAGACCTGGGTCGCCCGCGGCCTGACTTTCTTCTACTTCGCTTTCTTCATCACCATGCCGATCTGGACGCGCCTTGGCACGTTCAAGCCGGTGCCTGAGCGAGTGACCATGCATGACTAAGCTTCGTTCCCACCTCATGAAATCCCTCGTGCTGGCGCTAGTCCTGCTGCCGGGGATTTCCCTGGCGTCGTCGGAAGGCAGCGCCATGGAATCGGCGCAGATCGACCTGACCGACAAGGCGGCGTTGCAGCGGGGCGCCAGCCTGTACATGAACTACTGCTCAAGCTGCCACTCGCTCAGCTACCAGCGTTACTCGCGAATGGGCGAAGACCTGGGCCTGACCCAGGAACAGGTCGAGCAGAACCTGATGTTCACCGACGCCAAGATCGGCGAAACCATCGACACGGGCATGGACGCGACCAACGCGACCAACTGGCTGGGCAAGGCGCCGCCGGACCTGAGCGTGGTTGCGCGAACGAAGGCCGAGGGTGGCGACTGGATCTACAACTACCTGAAGTCCTTCTACGTGGACGAGTCGCGCCCCATGGGCTGGAACAACACCGTGTTCCCGGGCGCATCGATGCCGCACGTGCTGTGGGAAATGCAGGGCATGCAGCATCCGGTGCTCGAGCCCAAGCGCAAGGGACCGACTGGCGAGGAAGAACCCTGCCACAAGGGCGAAAGCCAGGGCCAGTGCATCAAGGGCTTCGTCATTCCCGATGCGCAGAAGGGCAGCATGGACGCCGAGCAGTACGATCGCGTCGCCCGTGACCTGAGCGCATTCCTCACCTACGTCGGCGAGCCATCCGCGGTGAAGCGCCAGTCGATGGGCGTGTGGGTCGTCCTGTTCCTGGCCTTCCTTACGTTTCTGGCCTACTTGCTGAAGGCCGAGTACTGGCGCGACGTGCACTGAGTCACGCTTTCCGGCGCGCGTGCCGGAGGCCTTGCGGAATCCCTGCCGTTTCGGCAGGGTAGGGCTTGGACAATCCACGGCAGGGGGCCGCGGTGTCCCTTCGAGGTGCCCTTGATGGCCGCTAGTCCGCGTATCCGCAACGCATTGACGTTGTTCTCCTCACCTGATTGTGTTGTCTGCCACCGCGTGCGCCTGGTGTTGGCGGCAAAGGGCGTCAGCTACGAATTGGTTCCCGTGGATACCGCCAATCCACCCGAGGACCTGCTCGACCTCAATCCCTACCATTCGGTGCCGACCCTGGTCGACCGCGACCTTGTTCTCTACGCGGCGTCCGTGGTCAGTGAGTACCTCGATGAACGCTATCCGCATCCGCCGCTGATGCCGGTAGACCCCTTGTCGCGCGCGCGCCTTCGCCTGGCGATGCTGACCGTCGAACGGGAATGGGTGCCGCAAGTGCAGGCCATCCAGTCCGGCAGTCGCGCTGCGGCCGAGGCCGGCAGGAAGCGACTCCAGGAACTGCTGATCAACTCGCTGCCGGTGTTCAAGGCCGCGCGCTTCTTCCTGAATTCCGAAATGAGCCTGGCTGATTGCGCGGTCGCGCCGATCGTCTTCCGCCTGCCCACGCTGGGAGTCGTCTTGCCCAAGGAAGCGAAGGTGATCGAAGACTATGGCCTGCGAATCTTCCGCAACCCGGGCTTCCTGCGCAGCCTGACGCCGGAAGAAAAACTGCTTCGCGAGTTGCCTGCGTGAGCGACGCGACACCGATGACTTCCAATCGCCCGTACTTGCTGCGGGCGCTTTACCAGTGGATCAGCGACAACTCCATGACGCCGCACCTGTTGGTCGATGCCACGCGCGAGGGCGTGCAGGTGCCGGCGTCCACGGTGAAGGAAGGTCGCGTGGTGCTGAACATTGCGGCCCGCGCGGTCGCCAACCTCGACCTGGGTAATCGCGACGTGCGCTTCAAGGCGCGATTCGGCGGCGTCAGCCAGTCCGTGGTGGTGCCGATGCCGGCAATTCTTGCGATTTACGCGCAAGAGACCGGGCAGGGAATGATGTTGCCCGAAGACGGCGGGACGCTGCCTGCCGATGAGCCCGATTCAAGCCCCGAGCCGCCAGACGATGGCCCGAAGCGGGGCGGCCACCTGCGCGTGGTCAAGTGAAGCTGGCCTCAGTTGATGGTTTCGACGGTGCGTGGCATCGGGCCGACCAGGCTCTCGAGGTCGCTGCCCAGCATGGTGATCAGGCCCGCGTGTCGGTCCTCCCCGCCATCGGAATATTCAAACCGATATTGGCGCTGCCAGCGGACCCTGCCCTGTGCGTCGCGGCCAAGCCTGACGCGAACCTGGTGCGCGCTCTGGTCGAGCCACTGGACACCCGCGTGCTTGCAGGCCCGGCGACCGTGCACCGCGGCGTTTTCGGCCGCAGCACGCCCCGAAAACCAGAATGCGATGGCAGCGGCCAAACCCAGGAGGACGAACAGGGAAATACTCATCCTCCTAGTGTGGGGCTGCATGGGAACTGGCTCAAGTCGGCGGCCCCCCGGATTTTCGACCGCCGGGTCGTTAAGATAGACGCTGCCGTCCGCTTTGGCGGCCCGGCATTTTCGCAGGAGGGCGAAAGATGAAACTGGTGTTTCCCAACGGCGAGCATGGGCAGGTGCTGCTGAACCCGGGCGTGAATCGCATCGGTTCAGACGCGCAAGGCGCCGCAGTGCTTCGCCTGGAAGGGATGTTGCCAGTGCATTGCGTGATCCACCTGACCAGCAGCGGCGCCAACCTCCAGGTACCCGCTGGCGCGGGGCCTGTCTCGGTGAATGGCAAGCCGGTCACCGACATCATGGGGCTGCGCTCGGGCGACCTGCTGTCGATCGGTCCGGTCACGGCCCGATACGTGGTGGTGGAGGAAGCGCGCGCGCTTTCCGCCGCCGATCCCGATGAAAACAACGACAACGCCACGCGCGTGCGCCTGGCGCTACCCAAGTTCCTGCTGCGCGGCGTTTCCGGCGCCGTCTTCAGCAAGGTGTTTCCGATCACCGGTCCGGTCGTGATCGGCCGCGCCGCAGAGTGCGATATCTCTGTGCCCGCCGATGAAATGTCGCGCCGGCATGCCCTGGTCAAACCGACCCAGGGAGGTTTGTCGGTTGAAGACCTCGACTCTGCAAACGGCACCTACATCAACAACAAGCGTGTCAGCCAGGGTTTCCTGAAGCCCGGGGATGAACTCCGGCTCGATGCCGTGCGTTTCATGCTGGTGTCGCCGGGCATGGAAATGCCGGCAGCGCCGCCGTCCGCGCCGCCGAAGGCGGCTGGCCTCACCACCGGGCAGAAGCTGCAGATATGGGCGCTGGCCTTGCTGACGCTGTCCGCGCTTTCAGTGATCATCCTGCTGGTGCTGCGGCGCTAGCTTTACGCGTGGTCGCCTAGCCGCATCGAGAAATCGATGGCGTGCACATGTTTGGTGAGCGCGCCGACCGAGATGCAGTCCACGCCGGTCAGCGCGATCTCGCGCACCCGCTGCAGGTCCACGCCGCCTGACACTTCCAGCGGAATCTTGCCTTCGGCAATGCGAACGGCTTCGCGCATGTCGGCGAGCGAGAAATCGTCAATGAGGATTCGCGTGCAGTCGGTGTCCAGCGCCTGGCGCAATTCATCCAGCGATTCCACTTCGATGATCAGCGGCAACTGCGGATACCTGTCGCGTGCCCTGGCCGCCGCTGCGGCGATGGAACCCGCGGCCAGGATATGGTTTTCCTTGAGCATCACCGCGTCATACAGGCCGAGGCGATGGTTGCTGCCACCGCCGATGCGCACTGCGTATTTCTGCGCGGCGCGCAGGCCGGGCAGGGTCTTTCGGGTATCGAGGATTCGCGCGCCGGTACCGGCGACTGCAGCGACGAATTCCGCCGTGCGGGTTGCGGTGGCGGAGAGCGTCTGCAGGAAATTCAGGGCGCAGCGTTCGGCGCTGACCAGCGCACGCGAGTTGCCTTCGAAACGACAGACCACGGCCTGGGCGTGGACGCGTTCGCCTTCCGCTGCGGCCCACTGCACGCGCCACGCCGGATCCAGCCGACTGAAGCACGCGTCGAACCACGGGCGGCCGGCGATGACGGCCGACTCCTTGGCAATGACATAGCCGCGCTGGATCGCTTCGGGAAGCAGCGAAGCCGTGACGTCGCCTTCGCCGAGGTCCTCGGCTAGCGCACGGTCAACGTCGGACTCGACTTGCGCCTGCGCGGGCTGTGTTTGCGACGGCGACAGGGCTGGCGCCACGATCAGCGCGGGAAGCCGGCGATCGAGGCCGTGGCGATGGCCTCGTCGGCCAGCAGCACCGGGATGCCGTCGTCGATTCGATACAGGGTCTGGTGGTCGCGGGTGATCAGGCCTTCGCTGATCGGTTCCGATTGCGTGCTGCCATCGGCTCGCGGCAGGCCGCCAGCGGCGATCGCTTCGTTCAATGCGGCCAGTTCGGCCTTGTCCAGCAGGGCCAGGGGCTGCTTGGTGACGGGGCAGCAGAGGATGTCGAGCAGCTTGCGGTCCATTGGGGTCGTAGAGTCAGCCGTGGGATGCGTCTAGAATACGCGCTTCGCCCCGTTCGGTGGACCATGGACCTGCCATGAGCACAAGCACTGCGCCCACCGTCGGAGTCGTGATGGGGTCCCGTAACGACTGGGACACCATGCAGCATGCGGTCGCCCGCCTGGAAGAAATGGGCATCCGCTGCGACGTGCAGGTGGTCTCGGCACATCGCACACCCGACCTGCTGTTCCAATATGCCGAGACGGCGGCCACGCGCGGCATCCGGGTGATCATCGCCGGCGCCGGTGGCGCGGCGCATTTGCCCGGCATGCTGGCCGCGAAAACGCGATTGCCGGTGCTTGGCGTGCCGGTGCAGAGCAAGGCGCTGAACGGACTCGATTCCCTGCTGTCCATCGCGCAGATGCCCGCGGGCATTCCCGTGGCGACGTTCGCCATCGGCGCTGCCGGCGCAGCCAACGCCGGTTTGTTCGCGGCGGCCATCCTTGCGTTGACGGACATCGAAGTTGCGCATGCGCTGGACGCGTTTCGCGCCCGGCAGACCCAGGACGTGCTGGACCAGTTGGATCCGCGGCCAGCGTGACCACCGTCGGCATTCTTGGCGGCGGGCAACTGGCCCGCATGCTCGCGCTTTCCGGCGCGCCGCTGGGCTTGCGCTTCCTGGTGCTCGACAGCACGGCCGATGCCTGCGCGGCGCAGTTCGTGCCGAGTCTGCAAGCCGACTACCGTGACCAGCCAGCGCTTGCCGAATTCGCCTCGCGCGTCGACGTGGCCACCTTCGATTTCGAGAACGTGCCAGCCGAATCGGCGCAGTGGCTGGCCGAACGCATCCCGGTGTTTCCCAGCCCGCGCGCGCTTGCGATTGCGCAGGATCGCCTCGCCGAAAAATCCCTGTTCCGCGAATTGGGAATAGGCACGCCGGCTTTTGTCGATATCGATTCGCGCGAAGGCTTGCTGGCCGCCATCGAGAAGGTGGGCTTGCCCGCCATCCTCAAGACGCGACGCCTCGGCTACGACGGCAAGGGCCAGTTCCGCATCAAGTTGCAGGCCGACATCGAGGCTGCCTGGCAGTCGCTGGGTTCGCAGGCCTCGTCGGTCGGACTCATCCTCGAAGCGTTCGTGCCGTTCCAGCGCGAACTGTCGGTGGTCGCGGTGCGCGGCAAGGACGGTGAGTTCCGCGCCTGGCCGCTGACCGAAAACTGGCACGAGAGCGGCGTGCTCTCGGCCAGCCTCGCGCCGGCGACGGTGGACGAAGCCCTGGCGGCGACGGCGATCGCCAACGCGCGCCGGGTCGCCGAAGCGCTCGACTATGTCGGCGTGTTCGCGCTGGAATTATTTGTGCACGAGGGCCGGCTGCTGGCCAACGAGATGGCGCCGCGCGTACACAACTCCGGCCACTGGACCATCGAAGGCGCCGAGACGTCGCAGTTTGAAAACCATCTTCGCGCGGTGCTGGGACTGCCCTTGGGCAGCACGCGCAGCATCGGCGCATCGTGCATGCTCAACTGGATCGGCAGCCTGCCATCGGCGGAACCGATCCTGGCCGAGGCCTGCGGGCATTGGCACGACTACGGCAAGACGTCGCGCGTCGGCCGCAAGGTGGGCCATGCCACGCTGCGTGCCGATGGCACGGCCGAGTTGGCCGACGCATTGAAGCGGGTCGGCGCCGCGCTCGAACGCACGGGCCAGGTACAGCCCGTGCTGGATCGATTGTCAGGAAACTGAGCTTGTCGGTTACGCCATCTGCGACGCGGCGAAATCCCAATTGACCAGGTTCCAGAACGCTTCCACGTACTTCGGCCGCGCATTGCGGTAGTCGATGTAGTACGCGTGTTCCCAGACGTCGCAGGTCAGCAGCGGCTTGTCGCTGCCGGTAAGCGGCGTGGCCGCATTGGGCGTGCTGACCAGGCCCAGGCTGCCGTCGGGACGCTGCACCAGCCAGGCCCAGCCCGAACCGAACGTGCCGATGGCGGTCTTGGTGAACTCTTCCTTGAACGCCGCGAAGCTGCCGAAGGTCTTGGCAATCGCGTCACCCAACTTTCCGCTGGGTTCGCCGCCGCCTTCAGGCTTCAGGCAGTTCCAGTAGAACGTGTGGTTCCAGATCTGCGCGGCGTTATTGAACATGCCGCCCTGCGCCTTGCGCACGATGGCTTCCAGGTCGAGGTCGTCGAACTCGGTGCCCTTGATCAGGTTGTTTAGGTTGGTGACGTAGGTCTGGTGGTGCTTGCCATAGTGGAAATCGATCGTTTCGGCGGAGATGTGCGGTGCCAGCGCGGTGCGATCGTAGGGCAGGGGGGGCAGCTCGACAGCCATGGGGATTCCTTCCGGTGATGGGGGACCACACGCCCTGCGTGGCCCAAGCCTTATAATTCTAGCCTGAACTACGCCGGGCATCCGTTCCCGCGCGTGAATGGAGATCTGAAATGAGCGAAACCATCGACCGTATCCGGGCCGAGGTGGACAGCCACCCGGTCGTGCTTTTCATGAAGGGCACGCCGCAATTCCCGATGTGCGGTTTCTCCAGCAGGGCCTGCCAGGTGCTGAAGCAGGCCGGCGCGCAGATCCATTCGGTGAACGTACTGCAGGATCCGGAATTTCGGGCCGACCTGCCGCGGTTTTCGGACTGGCCGACCTTTCCGCAGTTGTTCATCAATGGCGAATTCATCGGCGGTTGCGACATCACCGTCGAACTGTTCGAAAGCGGCGAACTGGCGCGCATGGTGGCCGAGGCGCAAAAAGCCGCATGAGTTCGCCGACTGCCCCGCTGGCGGCTAGTGCGCCGGCGCTGTCGGATCGCGTGATCCTGGTGACAGGCGCCTATGGCGGCCTGGGCGAGGCCGCGGCCAAGGCCTGTGCGCAGGCCGGCGCCACGGTGGTCCTGCTCGGCCGCAAGGTGCCCAAGCTCAGCCGCACCTACGACGCCGTCAAGGCGCTGGGGCCGACCCCGGCCCTGTATCCGCTGGACCTCGCCGGGGCTGACCCAGCCGACTACGAGCAACTCGCGGCCACCATTGAATCCGAGCTGGGCGGGTTGCACGGCATCCTGCATTGCGCGGCCGAGTTCACCGGCCTCAAGCCGCTGGAGGCGACTCCGCCCGAGGAGTTCGTACGCAACCTGCACGTCAACCTGACCGCGCCGTGGCTGCTGACCCAGGCTTGCCTGCCGCTGCTGCGCAAGGCGGCCGACAGCGCCGTCGTCTTCGTTGCCGACGACCTGTCGCGGGTCAACCGCGCCTACTGGGGCACCTATGGCGTCGCCAAGGCCGGGCTGTTGGGCCTGGTCCGGGTGCTGCACGACGAAACCGACCGCAGCAGCGTGCGCGTCAGCGCCCTGCAACCCGGGCCGATGCGCACCACCATCCGCAGCCGGGCCTACGTGGAAGAAGCCGCCTCCCGCGTGCCATCGCCCGACCAATACGCCGGTGCCTGCGTGCGCCTGTTGTCGGCACAGGGCATCGACAGCCGCGGGCAGGTCATCACCCTGGACCTGGCGCCATGACCAGCACCATCTCCACTGCGCTGCTCTTGTTCCTGATCCTGGATCCGCTGGGCAACATCCCGGTTTTCCTGAGCATCCTCAAGCCGCTGACGCCGGCCCGCCGCCGGATCGTCCTGCTGCGCGAAATGCTGATCGCACTGGCCGTGCTGTTCGCCTTCCTGTGGGGCGGCATCTACGTCCTCGAACTGATGCACCTGCGCCAGGAATCGGTATCCATCGCCGGCGGCATCGTGCTGTTCCTGATCGGCCTGAAGATGATCTTCCCGAGTCCCGAGGGCATGTTCGGCGAAACCCCCGGCGGCGAGCCTTTCATCGTGCCCCTGGCCATTCCCCTGGTGGCGGGCCCGTCCGGCATGGCCTCGGTGATGCTGCTGGGCAGCCAGGAGCCCGACCGCATGGCCGACTGGAGCCTGGCATTGTTCCTGGCCTGGCTGGCCACGGCGGTCATCCTGTTCTCGGCCACCCGCCTGTACAAGGTGCTGGGACAGGCCTTCCTGGTGGCGGTCGAGCGCCTGATGGGCATGCTGCTGGTGGCGATTTCTGTGCAGATGCTGATGGATGGCATCGCCGCCAGCCTGCGCGCCCAGGCTCCCGTCGGTTAATAAAAAAGTCCACGGAAAATGCGTTTTGTGACGGTCATCCGGCTGTCATGGGCCCCGGCTACCGTGTTAAAGTCTCGTTACTGCTCAGGGTGACCTGGGGACGGGACTGAGCATCGCGCTGCGGCTTCCCAAAAGTGCCTGGAATGGCATTGCGATGAACTGCGGAAGGACGCCGCGCAAGACGCTCGAGAGACGAGTCGGCAACCGTGCCGGCACACCAAATTTTCCATTACTCAGGGTACACACCATGATCAATCGCAATCAGGTCCGACTGTCCAAGTTGGCTCTCGGCCTCGCGCTCGCACTCGCCACTGCCGCGCCTGCGTTCGCGCAGAGCACTTCTTCCGGCGTTGGCGGTACGGTCACGGATTCCAGCGGCGCGCCCGTTGCGGGCGCTGAGGTGACGATTACCCACGTCTCATCCGGCACGGTCAGCCGCGCCACCACCGATGCCAGCGGCCGTTACACCGCCCGCGGCCTTCGCGTTGGCGGCCCGTACACCATTTCTGTCACCAAGGCTGGCGTGGGCACGGACACCGAGGGCAATGTATTCCTCGACCTGAGCCAGGCCAGCACCGTTGACGCCACGCTCGGCGGTTCGACCGTGACCCTCGACAAGGTGACTGCAGTGGCAGGCGCCTCGTCGTCGGTGTTCAGCGCGAACAAGATGGGCTCCGGTACCAGCATCGACCAGCGTGCCCTGAAGGCCCTGCCGTCGGTCAACGGAAACATCCAGGATTTCATGCGCCTCGACCCGCGCGTGGCATTCACCGACCGCGCCTCGGGCAGCATCAGCGCCGGCGGCCAGAACCCGCGCTTCAACAAGATCAGCATCGACGGCGTGTCAGCCAGTGACACCTTCGGCATCGAAGGCAACAACCTGCCGACACAGCGCCAGCCGGTGTCGCTGCAGGCTATTGAAGCCATCGACATCAATCTGTCGAACTACGACGTGACGATGGCCGGCGCCGCCGGTGCCAACGTCAATGCAGTCACCAAGTCGGGCACCAACGAGTTCCATGGCGCCCTGTACGGCAGCCTTCGCGACAGCGACTGGTTCGGCGATTACCCGGCTCGTGTCGCGGGCTCCCCGATCAACGTGACGGGCCTGCCCTTCGACGAATTCAACGATGACAAGACCTGGGGCTTCACCCTCGGCGGTCCGATCTTCAAGGACAAGCTGTTCTTCTTCCTCAACTACGAGAAGTTGAAGCAGACCGAGATCGGTTCGGCGGGCGGCAAGAGCCTGGGCACCACGCCCCTGGCGGGCGGCGGCGACTTCACCGCGGCCGACGTGGCGACCATCCAGGACATCGCCCAGAACGTCTGGGGCTTCGATGCCGGCGGCCTCGTTGGTGGCGACACCGAACTGGAAGAGTACGCGCTGAAACTCGACTGGAACATCAACGAGAACCATCGCGCCAGCTTCCGCTACAGCAAGCTCGAGCAGCTTCGGGTGCGCCCCGAAACCTCGACCGCCAGCTCGCTGTCGCTGAGCTCGAACTGGTACAACCATGCGAAAACCGTCGAGAGTTACGTCGGCCAGGTCTTCAGTGACTGGACCGAGAATTTCAGCACCGAGTTCAAGGCTTCGTACCGGACGTATGACGCCGTGCGCGTCAACGCCACCACGGCACCCACGGTGCAGATCTATTTCGAAGACGGCAACCCGACCAACAACCCGTCCGCCGGCGACTTCATCCGCATCGGCACCGAGCGCAGCTCGATGGGCAACGCCCTGTACACCAAGACCTGGAACTATTTCGGCGCGGCCACCTGGACCCTGGGCGACCACGACGTCAAGTTCGGCGCCGAGTACAGCGAAAACGACATCTACAACTACTTCCTGCAGGACTCGTGGGGCAACTACAGCTTCTACGGCATCGAAAACTTCCGTCGCGGTATCTACTTCGACTACGACCTGCAGTACCAGACTGCCCCGGGTTCCGTACCCGCGCAATACACCAACAAGGGCCTCGGCCTGTTCGTGCAGGACACCTGGTACGTCAACAGCAACCTGACCCTTACCTTTGGTATTCGCGGCGACAAGCCCAGCACCGATCCGCAGCCGACCTATAACCCGACCTTCGCCGGGGCGCAGACCATTAACCCGGTCACCGGCGCGTGGACCGGCGGCTTTGGCTACGACAACTCGCTGACCTACGGTGGCGGCTTCCTGATCCAGCCGCGCTTCGGCTTCAACTACACCTTCGATACCGAGCACCAGATGCAGTTGCGTGGCGGCGTGGGCCTGTTCCAGGGCGACGCCCCGCAGGTGTGGGTTGGCAACTCCTACAACAGCACCGGCCTGAACTACATCGCTTACTCGAACTACCGGAACTGCCTGTACACCGGCGCTCTCGGCCCTGCGGAGCCTTCGCGCAACGCGACCTGCCTGACCACGCTGTTCAACCCGGACGGTTTGAACCCGACCGTGCCGTCGTCGGCGAACGCGAATCGCAACGTCAACGTCGTCGCGCCGGACTTCAAGCTGCCGTCCATCTGGAAGGGCAACCTGGCGTTCGAAACCCAGACCGGCTGGATGGATACGGTGTTCTCGGCGGAACTGCTCCTGACTGACGTCAAGGACGGCCTGTTCTACCAGACCCTGAATGTGGGCCCCGGCTACCTCGGTCCCGATGGTCGCGTGCTCTATTACAACCCCAGCAGCCCGCGTCCCTTCGGCAACACGAGCTCGTGCAACAACAGTTCGAGTCCGTGTACCTCCCCGGCAACGACGCCGACCAATCCGTCGCGCTTCCGCAACAACAGCTTCTTCGGCGACGTCTACCTGATCAGCAACACGAACAAGGGCAAGACCCAGCAGCTCACGTTCTCGCTGACCCAGCCGTTCAACGCTGAAAGCGACTGGTCCTGGAGCCTGGCCTACACCTACACCAATGCCACCGAAGTGGGCTCCCTCACGAGCTCCACCGCAGGCTCGGGTTACGGCTCGCAGCTGGGCTTCAACGTCAACGAAGAATCGTCGAACACGGCGCGCTACGAGATCAAGGACCGTTTCTCGGGTTCGCTCGACTGGAAGCATTCCTTCTTCGGCGACTACGAAACCCGCGTTGGCCTGGTCTACGAAGGCCGCAGCGGTCGTCCCTTCAGCTACATCTTCACGGGTGATGCGAACGGCGACGGCCGTACCTTCAATGATCTGTTCTACGTGCCGTCGGGCCCGGGTGACGTGCTGTTCGGTTCGCTCAATGCAACCACCGGCGCCTTTACCGCCAACGCGGCGATGGAGCAGGCGTTCTTCAACTACCTTGGCACCCAGGACAGGCTGAGCCAGTTCCGCGGTACCTATGCTCGCGAGAACGAGTTCCGCGCCGGCTGGGTCAACACCTTCGACATGCGCTTCACCCAGGAGCTGCCGGGCTTCTTCGAAGGCCACAAGGGACAGCTCTGGGTTGACGTGCAGAACGTCGGCAACCTGCTGAACAAGGATTGGGGCCACATCGTGGACTACGGCTTCAACGCCAACGTCCCCGTCGCCAGCCTGGTGGGCATCTGCCGCAGCGTCGCGACCTGCGGTGCCAACGTCGGCAAGTACGTCTACGGCTACCGCAGCGGCACCGAGTTCGGCAATGCCACGGCCCTCGGCCTTCCCACCAACGCGGACGGCCAGACCAACGGCATCTCGCAGTGGTCGGTGCAGGTGGGCTTGAAGTACGAGTTCTGATACCGAGCAACACGCAACACGCAAGACACGACGGCCGGTGGAAACACCGGCCGTTTTCTTTTTTGGAAGGCAGGACGCAAGATATGGCCATGAACGACGCAGACGAAAATCAGAACGGCGCCCAGCCGGTAGCCCTCCTTCCCACCGTAAACGCGAGGATTTCCCCGCGTGGCGGACTCGACATCCTTTCCCGCGCAGAGATCGCGCGCCTGCGCGATGCCTCGAGCGGCGGCTTGCACGAGCTGCTTCGCCGCTGCGCGCTGGCCGTGCTGACCACCGGTAGCAATTCCGACGACCCGCGTGCGGCGCAGCAGCGCTACCCGGATTTCGACATCCAGGTGCACCAGCAGGACCGCGGCATCAAGATTGAATTGATCAGTGCGCCGGCGCTGGCCTTCGTCGATGGCGAGATCATCCGCGGCGTCGCCGAACTGCTGTACGCGGTGGTGCGCGACATCGCCTATGTCGCGATGGAAATCTACGGCAGCGCGAAGTTCGACCTGGAAACCAGCGAAGGCATCACCGGCGCCGTGTTCGAGATCCTGCGCAACGCGCGCGTGCTGCGCCCGCACGTGGACCCGAACCTGGTGGTCTGCTGGGGCGGCCACTCGATCGGCCGCGACGAGTACGACTACACCAAGAAGGTCGGCTACGAACTGGGCCTGCGCCGCCTCGACATCTGCACGGGTTGCGGCCCGGGCGCGATGAAGGGCCCGATGAAGGGCGCGACCATCGCCCACGCCAAGCAGCGCCGCAGCAACAACCGCTACATCGGCATCACCGAGCCCGGCATCATCGCGGCCGAGTCGCCGAACCCGATCGTCAACCACCTGGTGATCATGCCGGACATCGAAAAGCGCCTGGAGGCCTTCGTCCGCATCGGTCACGGCATCATCGTGTTTCCCGGTGGCGTCGGCACCGCGGAGGAGATCCTGTATCTGCTCGGCCTGATGCTGCATCCCGACAACGCCGGCGTGCCGTTCCCGCTGATCCTGACCGGTCCTCGCGCGTCCGCAGCCTACTTCGAACAGATCGACCACTTCCTGCGCCTGACCCTGGGTGAGGCGGCGACGTCCCGCTACGAGATCATCGTGGACGACCCGGCCCGCGTCGCCAGCACCATGGCCAAGGGCATCCGCAAGGTGCGCGAGCACCGGCTGGGCAACAAGGACGCCTTCTTCTTCAACTGGTCGCTACGCGTGCCGGCCGATTTCCAGCACCCGTTCCATCCCAACCACGAGGCCATGGCCGGCCTGAACCTGCACCGCAACCAGCCCGCCCACGAACTCGCCGCCAACCTGCGCCGCGCCTTCTCGGGCATCGTCGCCGGCAACGTGAAGGAGGAGGGCATGCGTTACATCGAAGAGCGCGGACCTTTTGAAATCCACGGCGATACGCAGATCATGCAGGCGCTGGATGCGTTGCTGCGCGCGTTTGTGGAGCAGAGGCGGATGAAGATGGTGGGGGAGTATCAGCCTTGTTATCGGGTGTTGGCTTAGGGTTTCTGGCGCCTACCAGCAGCCCTCGGTAGTCGGTTCCTTGACCAGAACTCCAGTCAGCATTTTCAACGTAAGAGTGCCGCAACTGTCTTTCGTCTGATCGCCAATCGGTACGGCCGTGAAGGTGTAGTTCGTACCGGTATTGCTGTTTGCCACCATCGTGACTGTGTAATATTTTGCCGTGGCAACGCCACCAATCTGGATGATCGTGCCGTAAGTGGCGTTGTTGGATCGATACTTTTCCTGCTTCAGCGACAGGTCGGAAAGTATCTGCTTGGCTTCAGTTCGCCGACTTTTGCGAACCTGATTGTTATAGCCGCTCAGCGCAAGGCCGGCCAGAATCGCGATCACCAGCACGACGATCATGAGCTCGATCAATGTGAAGCCACGCTTCTGTTTCATAGCCCATCTCTCCCGACCATGAGAAGATGCTAGCACCAGGCGGCCCGTCTGCGTAAGCGTCTTCAACAGCTCATCTGGCGGCAACTGCCGCCGGTCGGCGGGGACTTGCCAGGCTGGCCGTTAGTGTCGTTCCATCAACCATTGGTAACCGGGGGTTTCCATGCCAGTCGCGCCGATCCGAGTTCAGGGATTCACCATTATCGAGATGATGACCGCAGTTGCGGTGATCATCGTGCTGCTGCTGGTGGCCATCCCTTCATTCCAGACGTTTCGGCAAAGGGCTGCCGTTCGCGCGGCAGCCGATCAGTCCTTGGTAATCTGGAACCAGGCCCGATTCGAGGCTGCGAAGCGCAATACGTACGTCAAGGTTGCCCCCCAGATAAGCGGTGGCAACTATTGCCTCGGAGCCGCCACGACCACCGATCCAGCGGACAGCACCGCTTGCGACTGCTTCACGGCCAACGCATGCAACGTGGCCCAATTTCCAGCCACGGGCGAGCAGCGCGACTGGCGTGGGGTGACGCTGACCGCCGATTCCATCGCACCGCCACCGCTTGCCGTGGTGGTCATCGAGCCGAAGAGAACCTTCCTGACGGCCACTTCAGCGGCGGGGGCAATCGCCTTCAATGGGCCGCCAGGTCCAAATGCCTACAAACTCTACCTTCGCGTGGATACGTTTGGCCGTGCCGTGCTTTGTGAGCCGACCGGCGCCGCTTTCAAGCTTTCCGACTATAACAACCGCAGATGTGCAAATTGATGGGATCGCGGCCGATGAAATTGCAGAATTCTTCCAGAGGTTTCACCCTGATCGAGCTGATGATTGCGCTCGTGGCCGGATTGATAGTCTCCTACGCGGTGGTCGCGTTCACGATGGCGAGCATGAAGAGCAATGCCGAGTACGTGCAGTCGACCAAGCTGACCCAGACACTGCGCAATACGCTCGACCTGGTTGTTCGTGACTTGCGGCGCGCCGGTTACGACGATGCTGCGGTTACCCGGCTCGCCGGTGGTGCTGACTCTCCCGCTGTCGGTACTTCGCCGTTTACTGCGATGTTGCTGGACAACAGCAATCCGTCCCCGACGAACGGTTCCTGCATCATCTATGCCTACGACCGACCAGCCGGAACGCTGGGACCGGGCAAGCTTGACATAGACACTGGCGAGGTTCGTGGGCTGCGGCGAGTCCAGATAACGCCAACGGGCGCGACAGCACCCGTCGGTGTGATCGAGTACGCGACCAGCGCGGGCTCTAAGCCGACCTGCGGCGGAGCCACGGCGGTCTATACCTCCTATCCTCCAACTTGCAACAGCACCAGCCTTTGGTGCCCGTTAACCGACTCCGCAACGATCAATATCCAGCAGTTCAGCATTTCCGAGCCCGCGCCCACTTCCCCTATTGTCGGATTAAATCCGAGCGCCATCCGAATTCGCAACCTGGAAGTAGCTATTTCAGCTCGGCTCGTAGGTGACAGCGGAACTCTCCTTGCCGATGGAACCTATCTCACCGGGGTTTCTACCTCCTATGCGAGAGGTGTCCAGGCAACCGTGAAGGTTCGCTCGGACTGCGTCAAGTCGACGGTTGCCAACTGCATTCTTTCACCTTGATCCGGCACTACGTGAACGAGGCTACATCATGAACAGATTTCGTAAATGGAACGTAGGATCAAGTCGTCAGCGCGGGGTCACTACTCTCGTGGTCGTGCTTTCGCTGTTGGTCATCATTACGTTGTTGGT
>JANNWV010000036.1:0-21663 GCA_031408815.1 Gammaproteobacteria bacterium | reverse complement strand
GCTTGTTCGACGTGTTCCAGGCCTTGTACGTCGAAGCCGCGGTCCACCGGCGCGAGCGGCCCCCACCAGGCGCGCAGGAACTCGAATACCGACATGCCCAGCGAGCGGAAATGGGCGCGCAGCAAAACCTGGCGCGCCTCGTCATCGAGTTCGGGGAAGGCCAGGGCAAGATTGATCTCGGCCGCCCGCCGCCGCGAGACCATCAACTGGCGCATCAGCCAGCCCAGCATCGGCGCCACGGCGCGCACGAGCGCCCAGGGCAGGGTGGCGAGCAGGCATCCCAGGCCGATACCCAGCCAGGCTGGCCATTGGCGCGGCGATAGTGGAGGCGCTGGGCTTGGCTCGGTCACGGACAGATTCTAGCGGTCTCGGCTATCCTGCGCCCATGCAAGAACCCTTCGGCCATCGCGCGATGCGCGGCCTGTATTCCCTGGTCATCCGCGTCGCGTTGCCGATTTCGCTGTACTACCTGATCTGGCGCGGTCTGCGCCAGCGCGAGTACTTCGATCGCTGGAGCGAACGCTTCGCCCTGTATCGCGGAGACGGCCTCGACAGCAGCCTGTGGATCCACGCCGTGTCGGTGGGCGAGGTGAATGTCGCCGCGCCACTGGTCGCCGCGCTGCGCGAACGTTTTCCCGACCGGACCCTCCTGGTCACCACCACCACGCCGACCGGTTCGGCACGCGTGCGCGCGCTTTGGGGCGACACGGTGCGACACGTGTACCTGCCGTACGACTTGCCCGGCGCGGTGAGCAACTTCCTCGATCACTTCCAGCCCCGTCTGGCGCTGGTGATGGAGACGGAGATCTGGCCGAACCTGTTCGAGGAACTGAAGGCGCGCGGTGTGCCGCTGGTCATTGCCAACGCGCGCCTGTCGGAGCGGTCCCTGCGCAGCTACCGGCCAATTGCACGACTCGTTCGCGGCGCCTTGTCGGGCGTGGACGTGATTGGCGCGCAATCAGAGGCGGACGCGCAGCGCTATCGAAAGCTGGGTGCGCCGGAGTCCTCGATCCAGGTCACCGGCAACCTCAAGTACGACCTGCCGCTGCCTGAAGGCGTCGCCGAGCAAGGCCGGCGATGGCGCGAAACCTGGGGCGACCGGCCGGTCTGGATCGCCGCCAGCACGCATCCGGATGAAGAGGACATCGTGCGCCAGGCGCATCGATTGTTGCAGGCGCAATTCCCGCGCGCCCTGCTGCTTTGGGCGCCGCGTCATCCGGAACGATTCGCTGCCGTCGCTGGCGACGGAACACGGGCGGGTTTCAAGGTCGCTTCACGCCGCATTGAAGGGCTGCCGAGGGCCGATACCGATATCTTCGTGGTCGATACGCTGGGCGAGCTGATGTCTTTCTTCGCCGCATCGGACGTCGCCTTCGTCGGCGGCAGCCTGCAGGAGATCGGCGGTCACAATGTGCTCGAGCCTGCAGCGCTGGGAATTCCCGCCCTGGTCGGCCCGCATACGTTCAACTTCCAGGACATCACCGACCTGCTGATAGCCGTCGGAGCCGTGCAGCGAGTCAACGATGCCGCGTCGCTGGCCAGGAAACTGGGCGAACAATTCCGCCATCCGGCAGAGCGAATCCGTCGTGGCGATGCCGGCCGAAGCCGGATCGCCGCGGAGCGCGGTGCGCTGGCGCGCACGCTGGAATTGCTGGAACCGAGCCTGCGCAGCGCGCAGGCCGGAACGCTGCCGGCGCCTTAGCGCCGGACGGCCATTACTCGCTGCGGTCGCTGGTCTGCAGGGCGGCGTCGGCGTCGGCAACCAGCGAACGGTTCACGGCGACCAGGTCGCTTGCTTCCAGGATGCCGGCGGCCTGCTTCAGGCGAAGCACGTTGACCAGATAAGCATGGCGGGCGCGGGCGAATTCGCGCTGCGCCAGGAACAGTTGCTGCTGCGCGATCAGCACGTCGACGATGGTGCGCGTGCCGACTTCAAGGCCTGCTTCGCCGGCTTCATACGCAGCTTGCGCCGAGACCACGGCGAGGCGGCGGGCTTCGACTTCGGCCGCACCGGAAATCAGGTTGCGATACGCGCCGCGCGTGGCGCGGGTGATGGCGCGCTTCTGCTGCTCGAGCTGGTCGGAGACGGCGTCTCGCGTGTACAGGGCCTGGCGCACGCGTGATTGCGTGGCGAAGCCGCTGAAGATCGGCACCGACAGGGTGATGCCGTAACGCGGGCCGGTGCTGGAATTGCCGAACGAGCTCAGGCTTTCCGGCAGGGGCGAGCGGCGGCGGCTGTCGCCCCAGCTGGCGTCATCGCCGTAGCTGGCGGTGGCCGACAGGGTCGGGTAGTGCGCGGCGCGCGCAGTGGAGACATCCTTTTCCGCGGCGGCAAGCGCTTCGGCGCGCGACTTCAGGGTCGGGTTCGATGACAGCGCAATAGCTACCCATTCTTCAATGGTCTTGGTGTCGGTATTTTCCGGGCGGAAATCCGCAGCCAGGCCTTTCAGGTTGGCCAGGCGCTCGCCAGTGATTTCAGCGAGGGCTTCATAAGCGTCATCCAGCACCGTCGCCTGCAGGATGGCATTGGCGCGGGCGCTGTCGAAACGCGCTCGCGCTTCGTGCACGTCGGTGATCGGAGCGAGGCCGACTTCCAGGCGCTTGTCGGCCTGGTCGAGCTGGCGCTTCACGGAACGCTCTTCGGCGCGCGACGAAGCCAGTGTCTCGATGGCGGTCAGCACGTTGAAGTAGGCATCCGCGACGCGAACGATCAATGCATCCGCGGCCGAATCGTAATCGGCTTCGGCGCCGCGGGCGCGGGCCTTGCTGGCGGCGAGGCGGGTGTAGTTGGCATGGTCGTAAACGGTCTGGCGAACATTCAGGCCGGAGCTGCGGCTGCTGCTTTCCGAATACGTGGAATTGACGCCAGTCGGGTTGCCGGCAAACACCTGGTTGCCGCTGCTGCTCGAGCTGCCGGTGCCGAAGTTGGCATCCGCGGATACTTGCGGCAGCAGGGCGGATCGGGACTGCACGATACCTTCGCCCGTGGCGTTTTTCTGCGCTTCTGCGGCGGAGAATTGCGGGTCGCTCTGGCGCGCAAGATCGTATGCCTGGACCAGGTCGGTGGCGGAAACCTGCGCCGAAAAACCGGCGATGACCAGGGCGAGGGACAGGGGGCGGAGTCGGATGGACATGGGGTTTCCCGTGTTCAGAGGGTGAAGTGCGGCACCGGCTCGGCGCCATGCAGGTAGGGGACATCGGTTTCGAACAGGCTTTCCGTCTGCAGGGAATCAGCAAGACGCGTGATGCGCACTGCTTCCTGTACCGGCGAAAGGCCATGGATCACGAACAAGCGACCGCCTGGTTTGAGCCAGTCGGTGAAGATTTGCGGAATGATGCCGACGGCGGCCGTGACGGCGATGGCATCGAACTGCCGACCGGGCTGCCAGGCCAGTGCATCGGCGGTTTCCAGGCGAACATTGCTGACACCGGCAGCGGCTAGTCGCTGCCCCGCAGACTCGGTGAAATCAGCATGCATGTCGATGCTGGTGACCGCCCGCGCCAGCCGCGCCAGGCAGGCGGTGACGAAGCCCGAGCCGGTACCGATCTCCAGGACTTCATCGCTGGGTTCCAGCAGCAAGGCCTGCATCATGCGTCCCTCGACCACCGGCTTCATCATCACTTCGCCATGGGCGAGTGGCAGCGGCAGGTCGGCAAACGCCAGTTGGCGCTGGCTCGACACGACGAAATCCTCGCGATGCACGACCATCAAGGCTTCCAGCACACGCGGATCGAGCACGTCCCAGGGACGTACCTGTTGTTCGATCATCGCGAAGCGGGCTTGGTCAAAATTCATCGACATGGCAACAAAGGGTCCGTGGGGCGCCGGGCCGACAATTGTAAGCCTGCCGCGCCGCCATCGTAAAAAATCGTCCCGCACAGGATCGCGTGCGGACGGGTGGGCCACGTAGTGCCAGAAGTAACCGGGCCGCTAGTCACAGCGCCTCGGGCGCGAAGGCGCGCAGGAACACCCCGACCACTTCGCGCACGTGCGCGTCGCGTTGTTCGCTGGTGGGTGGTTCTGAAAGCCCGACCAGCACGCGCATGTGGCCCAGTCCCTTCAGCAGGCAAAAGAAATGTTCCGAGGCGCGGGCCGGGTCGGCCACGCGCAGGTAGCGGCTCTGGCTGGCCTCCTGGAGGAAGGATTCCATTTCCAGCAGGATGGCGCGCGGGCCGGCGCCGAAGAAGATCTCGGTAAGCCGACGGTCCTGCCCGGCCTGGCTGATCATCACCCGGTGCAGGCTGATGGCGCGCTCGTCCATCATCAGGTCCACGAACGGCCGGGCGATCTGGAACAGGGCTTCGGAGACGGGCAGGCCCGGATCGGGCACGAACAGCTGATGCGGCAGCAATTGCGCGCAGCACTCGGTGACCGCCGCGGCGAACAGGGCTTCCTTGTCGGCGAAATGACTGTAAACAGTCAGCTTGGAGACACCGGCCGCCTGGGCAATGGCGTCCATGCTGACGCCGTCGTAGCCCCGGGAAGGGAACAGCGCCATGGCCGCCTCGAGCACGGCGGTGCGCTTTTCCATGTCCTTGGGGCGGCCTGGCGCGGGGGTCGAGGGCAGGGGAGCAGAATTCATGCCGCTATTATTGAACTAACTGGTTTGATAATGATAGTGTACCCACCGGTTCACTATTCAGGACGTGCTCATGTCCACGGTTTCCAACCCCCTCCGGGCCTTTTGGCTGCTCGCCCTGGTCCTGCCGCTTGTCGCCTGTGGCACTGACCCGGCACCGCTGGAAGCACGGCCCGCGCTGGTAGTTCAGGCCAGTAGCGGCGAACTTGGCTACGAAGCGTTTGCCGGGGAAGTGCACGCCCGCGAAGAACCGCAGTTGGCCTTCCGCATCGCCGGCAAGATGTCACGTCGGCGGGTGGATGCCGGCGCACGCGTCAAGGCCGGCCAGGCCCTGGCCGAACTCGACCCGGCCGACGTCCGATTGCAATCGGAAGCCGACCGCGCCGCGCTGGCGTCGGCGCAGGCCGACCTGTCGCTCGCGCAGTCGGAACTGCAGCGCTACAAGAATCTGGTCGACAAGCAACTGGTCAGCCGGTCGCTCTACGACACTCGCGTGGCTGCCTTGCGCGCCGCGGAATCGCGCGTACGCCAGGCGCGGGCGCAGGTCTCGGCCTCGGGCAACCAGGTCGGCTACGCCGTGTTGCGCGCGCCCAGCGACGGCGTGATTGCGCAGCGGCTGGCCGAAGCGGGGCAAGTAGTCGCTGCGGGGCAGGCCGTGTTCGTGCTGGCCGTGGATGGCGAACGCGAAGTGGCCATCAGCGTGCCCGAGCAAAGCATCAGTCGCTTCACAGTCGGCCGCGACCTTGCCGTCGAATTGTGGGCAGAACCCGGCAAGCGCTTTCCGGGCAAGCTGCGTGAGATTTCGCCATCTGCCGATGCGCAGACCCGCACGTTCTCCGCGCGCGTCGGTTTCGACAGTGCCGGTGCGCCTGTCGAACTGGGGCAGAGCGCGCGCGTCTATGGGCAAACCGCGGCCGGATCGGGCATGCGCCTGCCGTTGTCGGCGCTCACCCAGTCCAAGGGTCGCCCCGCGGTATGGGTGGTGGACCCCGCGACATCGACGCTGCACCTGACCCCGATTCGCACCGGCGCCTATGCCGAGGACGGCGTGCCCGTGTTGTCCGGCCTGAAGCCGACCGACTGGGTGGTCGCCGCCGGCGCGCACCTGGTCCTGGAGGGCGAGAAGATCGCGCCCATCGACCGCGACAACCGTCCGGTTCGATTGGGCGGCGCCGTGGCTTCTGCAAAGCCCTCGGGCAACTGAGGCGGCCATGAGCCAGTTCAATCTTTCCGCCTGGGCCTTGCGCAACAAGACACTCGTGCTTTTCATCATGATCGTGCTGGCCGTCATCGGCATCTTCAGCTATCAGCGGCTGGGCCAGTCGGAAGATCCGCCCTTCACCTTCAAGATCATGGTGGTGCGCACCTTCTGGCCGGGCGCGACCGCCGAGGAAGTCGGGCGACAGGTTACCGATCGCATCGAAAAGAAATTGATGGAGACCGGCGAGTACCAGTTCATCCGGTCCTACTCGCGGCCCGGTGAATCACTGGTGCAGTTCATGGCCGAGGATTCGCTGCATTCGCGCGACATTCCCGCGCTCTGGTACCAGGTGCGCAAGAAGGTCGGCGACATCCGCCACACGCTGCCATCGGGCATCGTCGGTCCGTTCTACAACGATGAATTCGGCGACACCTTCGGCAACATCTATGCATTGAATGGCGAAGGCTTCGACTACGCCACGATGAAGGACTACGCCGAGCGCATCGAACTCGACCTGCACCGCGTCAAGGACGTGGCCAAGGTCGACCTGATCGGCCTGCAGGAAGAAAAGATCTGGATCGAGCTGTCCAATACCAAGCTGGCCACGCTGGGCATTCCGATGCAGGCCGTGCAACAGGCCGTGGACGCGCAGAATGCCGTCACCGCGACCAGTTTCTTCGAAACCAGCACCGACCGCGTGCAGTTGCGCGTCAGCGGTGGCTTCAAGACCGTGGATGAAATCCGTAACTTCCCCATCCGCGCAGGCGATCGTTCGTTCCGCCTGGGCGACGTCGCCACGGTGAAGCGCGGCTTTGCCGATCCCGCTGCGCCGCGCATGCGCTTCCTGGGCGAAAACTCGATCGGCATCGCCGTGTCCATGAAGGGGGGCGGCGACATCATCGGCCTGGGCAAGAGCCTCGATACCGAGTTCGCGCGCCTTCAGAAGACCCTGCCGGTGGGCATGAAGCTGCACAAGGTCTCCGACCAGCCGTCGGCAGTGCGCGATTCGGTCTCGGAATTCGTCAGGTCGCTGTCGGAAGCGGTGCTGATCGTGCTGGTGGTGAGCTTCTTCTCGCTGGGCAAGCGGCCGGGCCTGGTGGTGGCGCTGTCCATCCCGCTGGTGCTGGCGATGACCTTCGCGGCGATGTACTACTTCAACATCGGCCTGCACAAGATTTCTCTCGGCGCATTGATCCTGGCGCTGGGCTTGCTGGTGGATGACGCGATCATCGCGGTCGAGATGATGGCGGTGAAGATGGAACAAGGCCTCGACCGCCTCAGCGCCGCGAGCTTCGCCTACTCCAGCACGGCGTTCCCGATGCTCACCGGTACCCTGGTGACGGCGGCCGGCTTCCTGCCGATCGCCACCGCGCAATCGGGCACCGGCGAATACACGCGCTCCATTTTCCAGGTGGTAACGATTGCGTTGCTGCTGAGCTGGATCGCCGCCGTGGTGTTCATTCCCTATCTGGGCGATCGCCTGCTGCCCGACGCGGAGCAACTGCACAAGCAGAAGACCGACGGCGGCTGGATCCTTTTCCGCCAGCGCCTGGCGCTGGTCTTGCCGCGCTGGCTGGCGTCCATCGTCGAGCCCGATGGCAACGGGCACAACCACGACACCTACAGCACGCCCTTCTATCGCAAGCTGCGCGGCTGGATCGCCTGGTGCGTGCGCAATCGCGTGAAGGTGATCGGCTTGACGGTGTTCGCGTTCGCCGCATCAATCGCCCTCTTCCGCTTCGTGCCGCAACAATTCTTCCCCTCGTCCACGCGCCTTGAGTTGGTGGTGGACCTCGAGCTGGCGGAAGGCTCGTCGCTGCTGGCCACGGAAGCGGCGACCAAGCGCTTCGAAGCGGAATTGGCCAAGCGAAAGGACCTTGAAAACTACGTCGCCTACGTCGGCACCGGATCGCCGCGCTTCTACCTGCCCTTCGACCAGAAACTACCGCAATCGAACTTTGCGCAGTTCGTATTGTTGACCCGCAACGTGAAGGAACGCGAGCAAGTTCGTCGCTGGGTGATCGACACCCTGGCCAAGGATTTCCCCGACCTGCAGGGCCGCGTGCTTCGCCTCGAGAATGGTCCGCCAGTGGGATTCCCAATCCAGTTCCGCGTGTCCGGCGAGCATCTGGACGAAGTGCGTCGCATCGCCCAGGAAGTCGCGGCGAAGGTTCGCGCCAACCCGAACGTGGATAACGTCAACCTCGACTGGGACGAGCCCAGCAAGGTCGTGCGCCTGACCCTGGACCAGGATCGCGCCCGCGCGCTGGGCGTGAATTCAGCACAACTCGCCCAGTTCCTGCGCGGTTCGCTGTCCGGCAGCACGGTCAGCACCTTCCGCGAGGGCAATGAGCTGATCGAGATACTGTTGCGCGGACCGGAGGACGAGCGCACCCGCCTGTCGCTGCTCGGCAGCCTGGCCGTGCCGACCGATGCCGGCCGCAGCGTGCCCCTGTCGCAGCTGGCCACGCTCGACTACGGCATGGAAGACGGCATCGTCTGGCATCGCAACCGCCTGCCCAGCATCAATGTGCGCGCCGACATCTACGGCGACATCACGCCGCCGTCGGTCACCGCGCAGATACTGCCGACCCTGGAAGACATCCGTGCGAAGTTGCCGCCTGGGTTCCTGCTGGAAACCGGTGGCACGGTCGAGGATTCGACGCGCGGCTCGGCCTCGGTCGCCGCTGGCGTGCCGCTGTTCGTGTTGGTGGTGACCACGCTGCTGATGGTCCAGTTGCGCAGTTTCCGGCGCATGCTGATGGTGTGGATGACCGCGCCGCTCGGCCTGATCGGCGTCACGGCCTTCCTGTTGATCTTCCGCGTGCCGTTCGGCTTCGTGGCGATGCTGGGTACGATCGCGCTGTCGGGAATGATCATGCGCAACTCGGTGATCCTGGTGGATCAGATCGACCAGGACATCGCCGCAGGCCACGCCCCGCACCAGGCGATCATCGACGCAACCGTTCGCCGTTTCCGTCCCATCGTGCTGACCGCGCTGGCCGCCGTGCTCGCCATGTTTCCGCTTTCGCGCAGTGTCTTCTTCGGGCCGATGGCGGTGTCGATCATGGGCGGGCTGATTGTCGCCACGGCATTGACCATCCTGTTCCTTCCGGCGCTGTACGCGGCCTGGTTCCGCATCCCCAGCCCCGACCACGACTGACCCGATTCGCGAACGGGGCGTGAACCGCCGTACGTGGCGCTTCGTCGAAGATCGCGAGGCGGCGTATCGTGGACTTCCCGGCGGCAGCGTCATTGGATCTTTCGAACCATGGACCATGGCCATTCCCCAACGACCCACGGCAAGGTGAAGGATCCCGTCTGCGGCATGGACGTCGATCCGGCGACGGCACGTTTCAGCCACGAACACGCGGGGCAGGTTTTCCATTTCTGTTCGTCGCGCTGCCTGGAAAAATTCAAGGCCGAGCCGGGCCAATTCCTCCAGCCTTCGACAGCGCCAGCGGCTACGCCCGCCGCGCAGGCCGGTCGCCAATACACCTGCCCGATGCATCCGGAAATCATCCGGGATGCGCCAGGCACCTGCCCGATCTGCGGCATGGCGCTGGAACCGCTGATGCCGGCCGATGACGACGAGCCCAACCATGAGCTGGTCGATTTCAGCCGGCGTTTCTGGTGGACGCTGCCCTTGTCCGTGGTGGTATTGGTACTGGCGATGGCCGGCCACCAGTTGACGACGCCCGATCCGCGCACCCGCGTGCTGATTGAAATGGTGTTGAGCACGCCGGTCGTGCTCTGGGCAGGCTGGCCGTTCTTCGTGCGCTGTGTGCAGTCCTTGCGTACCGGCAATCTCAACATGTGGACGCTGATCGGCATCGGCGTCGGTGCGGCCTACGGCTACAGCCTGGCTGCGGCCCTGGCGCCCGATCTGTTCCCCGCCGCGTTCCGTGTTCACGGCCAGGTCGGTGTGTATTTCGAAGCCGCGGCGGTGATCGTTTCGCTCACCCTGCTGGGTCAGTTGCTGGAACTGCGCGCGCGTTCCAAAACGTCGGCCGCCATCCGCGCCCTGTTGAGGCTGGCGCCGAAAACCGCGCGCCGGCTGGCCGACGATGGCACCGAAGCCGACGTGCCACTCGACCAGGTACAGGTGGGCGACCGGTTGCGCGTGCGCCCCGGCGAAAAGGTGCCGGTCGATGGCGAAGTGCTGGAAGGCCGCTCCAACATCGATGAGTCGCTATTGACGGGCGAGTCGATGCCCGTTGGCAAGGACGTGGGTGACAAGGTGATAGGCGCCACGATGAACATCGCCGGCGCACTGGTCATTCGCGCGACCCGCGTGGGCGATGACAGCGTGCTGGCGCAGATCGTGCAGATGGTCGCGCAGGCACAGCGCTCGCGCGCGCCGATGCAGCGCATGGCCGACGCCGTGTCCTTTTGGTTCGTGCTGGCGGTGCTTGCCATCGCCGTGCTGACGTTCTTCGCCTGGGGCTTGTTCGGCCCCGAACCTTCGTGGGTGTTTGCCGTGCTAAGCGCAGTGTCGGTGTTGATCATCGCCTGCCCGTGCGCGCTGGGCCTGGCGACGCCGATGTCGATCATGGTGGCCACCGGCCGCGGCGCGTCGTCCGGCGTGCTGTTCCGCGATGCCGAGGCGATTGAAACGTTGCGCAAGATCGACACCCTGATCGTCGACAAGACCGGCACGCTCACCTTGGGTCGCCCGACCTTCGATCGCGCTGTGGCGACCGAAGGATTCACGGAAGACGAAGTGCTGCGGATTGCGGCCAGCCTGGACCAAGGCAGCGAACATCCGCTCGCTGCCGCCATCGTCAGCGAGGCGCGGTCGAGGAAACTTGCGCTGGCGAAAGCCGATGAATTCAATTCCGATACCGGCATCGGCGTGCACGGCCGCGTGGACTCAAAGTCCGTCGCGCTCGGCAACACCGTGCTGATGAACAATCTCGGCGTCGATGTTTCTTCCCTCCAAACGCAAGCCGAGGAACGACGCAGCGTCGGGGCGAGCGTGATGTTCCTGTCCGTCGATGGTCGACTCGCGGGCCTGTTGAGCGTGGCCGACCCGATCAAGGAGACATCGGCGGGTGCGCTGGCGGAACTGCGCGCCGCGGGGCTGCGGATCATCATGGCCACGGGCGATGGCGCCACTACCGCGCAAGCGGTTGGCAGGGCGCTGGGCATCGACGAGGTGCACGGCGAAATTCGCCCCGAGGACAAACTGGCGATGGTGACGCGGCTGAAGGCGGAAGGCCGCCACGTGGCGATGGCCGGCGACGGCATCAACGATGCGCCCGCGCTGGCGGCGGCGGATGTCGGCATCGCCATGGGCACCGGCACCGACGTGGCGATGTCCAGCGCGCAACTCACCCTGGTCAAGGGCGACCTGCGCGGCATCGCCCGCGCCCGAGCCTTGTCCGAAGCGACCGTCGCCAACATGAAGCAGAACCTCGGCTTCGCCTTGCTCTACAACAGCCTGGGCGTGCCCCTGGCGGCGGGCGTGCTTTACCCGGCCTTCGGCCTGCTGCTGTCGCCGATGGTCGCCGCCCTGGCGATGAGCCTGAGCTCGGTGTCGGTGGTCGCCAATGCGCTGCGGCTTCGGAAGGCTTGACACTGGAGTTTCTGCTGCCTGATCCAGCAGACCCGCGCAGGACGTGGCAGGATGAGCCGGCCGTGGCCAAGTCACTGCTTGCGTCAGGGCCGGGTGCGGGGCGCGGCCCATTCAGCGCCCAACGACGTGAGGAATGGTCATGAACAAGTTGATCCGGCATCGCAGTGCTGCCCGCCATTGGCTTCTGATCTCCCTGATCGTGTTGGCGGGCGCCGCCTCGGCGCAGGCCTCGTCCACCGGCTCCGTGGACAAGGCCCAAAAGCCCGCCGCGCAGGAAATCACCAAACCCCAGGCTGCGGCTGGGCGAAAGGCCGCAACCGGCCCGGGCGTGTCCCTGCTGGGGCCGGCTGAAGTTTTCACTGCGACGCTGCTGGACACCCAGGGGCGAACGGTGAAACTCGAAAGCACCTCTGCCAGCGGCGATTGCCCGTCAGGCGCGACAAAAATCGAGAGTTGTTCCGGGGTGTACCCCAATGGCAACAGCTGGAGCATTGCTCCGTGCTGCCGGACCGTCACCGATTAGGCGGTTTGCTTTCCGCGTTTCCGGGCCCCGAGCAAGCGGCGGCCTCGCGTCTAGCCGCCGGACATGGTGAAATACCTCCTTGGAAGCGGGGGTGCCGGGCCTGAACGGGCTGGGCTGAGAAATACCCTTCGAACCTGATCCGGCTTAACCCGGCGTAGGGAGCTTCGAAGCCGGGTGCCGCCCGTGCTCCGGTGCCGCCGCTTCGTTCTTCGAGGACGAATGCATGAATGCCCAGCCTACCGATCTGCTCCGCCAGGCGCAGGAACTTTCCGAATCCGTCGTCCAGCCGATCCTCGGCTCGAAGAAGGTCTACATCGCCGGTTCGCGCCCCGATATCCGCGTGCCGATGCGCGAAATCGCGCTGGCCAATACACCCAAGACTTTCGGCACCGAACTCAACGCGCCCTTCAGCGTGTACGACACCTCCGGTCCGTATACCGACCCGGACGCGACCATCGACCTGGGCGCGGGACTGACCGCGCTGCGCGCGCAGTGGATCGAAGAACGCGGCGACAGCGAAGAACTCGGCGCGCTCAGTTCCGAATTCGGCCGCGGCCGTGAAACCGACACGCGCCTCGACCCGGTGCGCTTCGCCCACCTGCGCCATCCGCGCCGCGCCAAGTCGGGCATGAATGTCTCGCAAATGCATTACGCGCGCCGCGGCATCATCACGCCGGAGATGGAGTTCATCGCCATCCGCGAAAACCAGCGCATGGACGCGATCCGCGAAGCGCACCTGTTGGTGCAGCACCCGGGTGAAAGTTTCGGCGCCAATATCCAGAAAGCCATCACGCCTGAATTCGTGCGCAGCGAAGTGGCGCGCGGCCGCGCCATCATCCCGGCCAACATCAACCATCCGGAACTCGAGCCGATGATCATCGGCCGCAACTTCCTGACCAAGGTGAATGCGAATATCGGCAACAGCGCCGTGTCGTCGGGCATTGCCGAAGAAGTGGAAAAACTGGTCTGGGCGATCCGCTGGGGCGCCGACAACGTGATGGACCTGTCCACCGGCAAGCACATCCACGAAACGCGCGAGTGGATCCTGCGCAATTCGCCGGTGCCGATTGGCACCGTGCCGATCTACCAGGCCCTTGAAAAAGTCGATGGCAAGGCCGAAGACCTCACCTGGGAGATCTATCGCGACACGCTGATCGAACAAGCCGAGCAGGGCGTGGACTACTTCACCATCCACGCCGGCGTGCGCCTGCGCTACGTGCCGCTGACCGCCAAGCGCGTCACCGGCATCGTCTCGCGCGGCGGTTCGATCCTGGCCAAGTGGTGCCTGGCGCACCACAAGGAAAATTTCCTCTACACGCATTTCGAAGACATCTGCGACATCATGAAGGCCTACGACGTCAGCTTCTCGCTGGGCGACGGCCTGCGCCCGGGCTGCATCGCCGACGCCAATGACGCCGCGCAGTTCGGCGAACTCGAAACCCTGGGCGAGCTGACGCAGATTGCCTGGAAGCACGACGTGCAGACCATGATCGAGGGCCCCGGCCACGTGCCGATGCACCTCATCAAGGAAAACATGGACAAGCAGCTCGCCGTATGTGGCGAAGCGCCGTTCTACACGCTCGGCCCACTGACCACCGACATCGCGCCCGGCTACGACCACATCACGAGTGCGATCGGCGCAGCGATGATCGGCTGGTTCGGCACCGCGATGCTTTGCTACGTGACGCCGAAGGAACACCTGGGCCTGCCCAACAAGCACGACGTGCGCGAAGGCCTGATGGCCTACAAGATCGCCGCGCATGCCGCCGACCTTGCCAAGGGCCATCCCGGCGCGCAGGCGCGCGACAATGCCTTATCCAAGGCGCGTTTCGAATTCCGCTGGGAAGACCAGTTCAATCTGGGCCTCGATCCCGAACGCGCCCGCGAATACCATGACGCCACCTTGCCCAAGGATGCGCACAAGGTCGCCCACTTCTGTTCGATGTGCGGTCCGCACTTCTGCTCGATGAAGATCAGCCAGGATGTGCGCGACTACGCCGACAGCCATGGCGTGCCGGAAGACCAGGCGCTCGAGCAGGGCATGGCCGAGAAGGCCGAGGAATTCCGCGCTGCCGGCTCCCAGCTCTATCGCCCGGAGTAAGGCATGAAACTGCAAGTTCCCTTCCTGCAACTGCCGCTGGCGATCGACGCGGATGCGCTCGCCGCGGAAGTGCTGGCCATCGACGAGTCGTCCTGGCGGCCGCATCCCAACGGCCTGCCCGGCAATTCGGCGCTGACGCTGATCACCACCGACGGCATTGCGGAAAGTGACAAGGTGTACGGCCCGATGCGGCCGACGCCGCACCTGCAGCGTTGTCCCTACCTGATGCAGGTGCTGGCCAGCGTCGGCGCCACCTGGGGTCGCACGCGCCTGATGCGATTGTCGGGCCAGGCCGAGGTCAAGCTGCACGTGGACATCAACTACTACTGGCGCGAACGCGTGCGCGTGCACGTGCCCATCGTCACCCAGCCGACGGTGCGCTTCACCTGTGGCGACGCTGAAATCAACATGGCGGCGGGCGAGTGCTGGATCTTCGATACCTGGCGCCAGCACCGCGTGGTGAATGACGCGGAACGACCGCGCATCCACCTGGTGGCCGACACGGTCGGCGGCGACGGCTTCTGGGAAAAGGTAATCGGTGGCAGACCCGCGGGCCGCGACCTGCCCGGCTGGAAGCAGCAACCAGTGCTGCACAAGCCGGGATATTTTCCGGAACTGGACTACGAAAGTGTCAATGCGCCCGTGGTGATGACGCCCTGGGAAATGCGCGAGCATATCGGCTTCATCCTCGGCGAAGCGCAGCCGCATCCGCAGTTGAGCGTGGTGCACCAGATCCTTCTGCGCCTGTCGCGCCGATGGCAGGCGTTGTGGTCGTGTTACGGCGAAGCCGAAGCGGGCTGGCCGCGTTATCGGGCCTTGCTTGATGAAGCCGCCGCCGAACTTCGCGTGAATGCGGCTGGCATGCCCCTGAAGAACGGCATGGGTTTCAACCAGGCGATTTCGTCATGCGTGATTGACGTGGCGCTGGAATCGCGTCGACCCGCGGGCAAGGCCACGCAATAACGCTACCCGGCCGCGAAGCGAAGGCCGGCAGTCGAGTCGGTCCTCAGAAGTTGGGCTTGTCGGGGGTCTGGTCGTAGCGGGCGACGCTCGCCATGATCTCGGCGCGCGCCGCATCGGCACCCGCCCAGCCCTCCAGCCGAACCCACTTGCCCTTCTCGAGGTCCTTGTAGTGCTCGAAGAAGTGCTGGATCCGGTCCTTCGTCAGGTCCGGCAGGTCGTCGAGGTGCTGCACCGAGTCGTACGCGGGGAACACTTTGCTCACGGGTACGGCGATGATCTTCTTGTCGTCGCCGGCCTCGTCCACCATGTTCAGCATGCCCACTGCGCGGCAGCGGATCACCGAGCCGGGGATCAGCGGCATCGGCATGATCACCAGCACGTCGGCCGGGTCGCCGTCGCCTGAAAGCGTGTGCGGGATGTAGCCGTAATTGCACGGGTAGCGCATCGGCGTGGTCAGCACGCGGTCGACGAAGATCGCGCCGCTGGCTTTGTCCACTTCGTATTTGACCGGCTCGGAATTCATCGGGATCTCGATGATCACGTTGAAGTCGTTGGGGACGTCGCGGCCGGAGGGAACCAGGTCGAGGGCCATTGGGGGCTTCCATGCAAGGGGCGCGAATAGTAACCCCGCCCGGCCCGAGCCGACACTCGGAAAGGGCCGAAAAGCCCCAAGGTCGCGCCAAAACCTGAACGGGGGTAGATTGCCCAGGTAGCAAACCCGCAGGATCCCCCCGTGAGCACCCCGACCCCCAAAGACCAGCAAACGCTAGACCAGCTCTGGCAGCTGGAGGCCGAGCGTCCGGGCCTGATGAAGGAGCTGATCCGGCTGTTCGTGGCCGATGCGCCCAAGCAGACCCGCCTGATCCATGCGGCCTACGGTCGTCGCGACCCCGAGATGGTTCGCCAGTCTGCACACTTCCTGCGCTCGGGTTCGCTGGCGCTGGGCCTGTCGTCGCTGGCCGAGCACAGCCGCGTGATCGAGCACCTGACACTGGAAAGTTACGGCAGCAAGGAATCCGACGCGCTGGTGGCTGAATTGCGCGCCGAAGTACACAAGGTGTTGCTGGTGTTGCTGAAGCAACTGAAGGACGGCTGACGGTTTTCGCCAGGTCCTTCCCATCAAAAAACCCCGCCGAAGCGGGGTTTTTTGTTTACCTGCGAAACCCGATCAGACTGCGAGCATCGGAATCAGCAACAGCGCAACGATGTTGATGATCTTGATCAGCGGATTGATGGCCGGGCCCGCGGTGTCCTTGTACGGGTCGCCCACGGTGTCGCCGGTAACGGCGGCCTTGTGTGCTTCCGAACCCTTGCCGCCGTGGTGGCCTTCCTCGATGTACTTCTTGGCGTTGTCCCAGGCGCCGCCACCCGTACACATCGAGATGGCAACAAAAAGCCCGGTGACGATGGTGCCCATCAGCAGGCCGCCCAGCGCAGCCGGGCCCAGGAAGTAACCAACCAGCACCGGGATGACCAACGGCAGCATCGACGGAACGATCATTTCGCGGATCGCCGACTTGGTCAGCAGGTCCACGGCCTTGTCGTACTGCGGCTTGCCGGTGCCTTCCATGATGCCGGGGATTTCGCGGAACTGGCGGCGGACTTCCTCCACCACCGCGCTCGCTGCGCGACCCACGGCCTGCATGGCGAACGCGCCGAACAGGTAGGGGATCATGCCGCCGAGCAGCAGGCCGATAACCACTTTCGGTTCGTTGATCGAGAAGTTGATCACGCCGGCGCCGAACTTCTCGTCAAGCTTGTGCGAGTAGTCGGCAAACAGCACCAACGCGGCCAGGCCGGCCGAGCCGATTGCATAACCCTTGGTCACGGCCTTGGTGGTGTTGCCGACCGCGTCCAGTGCATCGGTGATCTTGCGGATCTCCGGGCCGAGGTGGCTCATTTCAGCGATGCCGCCGGCGTTGTCGGTAATCGGACCGTAGGCGTCCAGTGCCACGATCACGCCGGCCATCGAGAGCATGGACGTCGCGGCGATCGCGATGCCGTACAGGCCGGCGAGCTCGTGGCAACCGTAAATGGACGCAGCGACCACCAGCACCGGGGCGGCGGTCGATTTCATCGACACGGCGAGGCCGGCGATGACGTTGGTGCCGTGGCCGGTTTCGGACGCCTTCGCCACCTGCTGCACCGGGCCGTATTCGGTCGCGGTGTAGTACTCGGTGATGACGACCAGTGCGGCAGTCAATGCCAGGCCGATCATGGCGCACCAGAACAGGGGCATGCCGATGTCAGCCGGGAACATTTCCTTGGTCACGAAGTAGAACGAACCGGCAGCGAGCACGCCGGCGACGATCAGGCCGCGGTACAGCGCATTCATGATCTTGCCGCCTTCGCGAACGCTCACGAAGAAGGTGCCGATGATGGAGGCGATGATGGAAACCGCGCCCAGCACCAGCGGATAGATCGCGCCCGCCCAGCCGTAGGTGCCGTAGGCAATGCCTGCAACCAGCATCGCGGCAATGATGGTGACGGCGTAGGTTTCAAAAAGATCCGCGGCCATGCCGGCGCAGTCGCCCACGTTGTCGCCCACGTTGTCGGCGATGACGGCCGGGTTGCGTGGGTCATCCTCGGGGATGCCGGCTTCGACCTTGCCCACCAAGTCAGCGCCGACGTCGGCGCCCTTGGTGAAGATGCCGCCACCCAAGCGCGCGAAGATCGAGATCAGTGAACCACCGAAGGCCAGGCCGATCATCGGCTGCAAGGCGGCGTTCAGCGATTCCTGGCTGGTGCCGGTGCTGCCGAGCACGACCATGAAGTAACCGGCGACGCCGAGCAGGCCGAGTCCGACCACCAGCATGCCGGTGATGGCGCCACCCTTGAAGCTGACATTCAGCGCGGGATTCAAGCCCAGCGTCGCCGCCTGCGCGGTACGCACGTTGGCGCGCACCGAGATGAACATGCCGATGAAACCGGCAGCGCCCGACAGGATTGCGCCGATGGCAAAACCGATCGCGGTCGGCCAGCCATTGGGCAACAGGAAGCCGATGATGAAAAACAGGACAACGCCGACCAGCGCGATCGTCATGTACTGGCGACGCAGGTAGGCGCTCGCGCCTTCCTGGATGGCCGCGGCGATCTGCTGCATTTTTTCGTTGCCGGCCGGCTGGGCCATGATCCAGCGCGCCGATACCAGCCCGTAAATAATGGCGAGGGCCGCACAGGCCAGCGCCAGTTGCAATCCGTATTGCTCAAAAAACATGCCGTTTACTCCCCAAGGTCAACAAAAAGCGGCCTTGCGCCGCTATCCCCCGGAGTATCGCAGAGGCCCGCTGGGCTTGCCAGCGGGCCCGGAAGGGCCAATTGGCCCCGGTAACGCTTACAGGGCGGGGGCTTTCTTGAGCTTGCCGAGGGCCGCTTCGAAGGCGGTGGCGTCGGACGGGCTGAGGTTCGGACGGCCGGCGAGCACGCCCATGCTGATGGACGCAGACAGGAAGTAGGTCTCACCCGCTTCGGCTTCGATGTTGGTCACATCCTTGGCTTCGGAGTGCACGACATAGGCGTGCGCGCCGGGCTCGACCGCCAGCACGAAATAATTTCCGTTGCGCAGCTTGCCCAGTTCCACTTCGTTCTCGCGCACCTTGAAGCCGATGGCGCTGCCGACGAATTTGCTTGGGCGGAAAAACACGATGTGTGCCTTGCCTTCCGGGGGAGTGCCTATGGCGGCGGCGACCTTCTCGCTGAAAGTACCGGCAGGGCGCGCGCTGGGGGCGGCAGCCGCTTCGGGCGCCGGAGTTGCTGCTGCCGCCTCGACGACCGCTTCGGCCGGGGGCTCAGGCGTTTCGACGGCTTCCGTTGCCTCGGTCAGAGCTTGCGCCTCGGCGGTAGCCGCTTCCTGTGCCTGCACGCAATGGGCCGCAAACAGCGCTGCGGTCAGGACGAAAACGTTGATCGGATGCTTGGACTTCATGGGTTTCCTTGGAGTGGTTGTGTGCAACGGTGGAACTCCGGCCCCGGTCAGGGCGGAGCGAAACTCGTGTCCTGGGCAAGGCGAGCGCTGAGCGGCGTGGCCGCCGGCAGTTCGAGGTCCTTTCCCTTGATCAACATCGCGAACGGACCGACCACGACCGAGGTCGCAAGCGTCGCGCCGACGCGCGCCTTGCCCGCCGCCCCGAATCCGGAGCGCAGCTTGACCTGGCCTTGCGGCAGTTCGACATATCGCGCCGCGAGAATCAGCTCGCCGCCCTTGCCGCCGCCGCCGGAGCGCGCGGCATGCACGACCTGGCCGACCGCCGGCGTTCCTGCAGGGATCAGCACCGCGCCATCGGCGCCGAGCACGTCTGCGTGCACCTTGAGTTTGAAAAAGTCGCCGGTCTTGCTGGTCCGTGAACTGACGGGATCGACGGTTTCGAGTTCGATCGCCGTATTGGCAGCCAGCGTGTGCTGGCTTTCGGAGGCCATTTGCGCGGCCAGGCCGGGCGCAACAAGGGCGAGCGCAAGCATTGCGCCACGCAGGATTCCCATCCGCATCAACAATTTCCCCGAAGCCGGGCCGACGAAAGACCGTCGGCGGAAAGCGCGAATCTGAACACGCGCGCGTCCGCTGTCAATCCCTCCGGCCGGCGGGGTTTACTCGAAGGCGGGCAGCCGCTTCGGAACCTGGGCCAACGCCACAACCAGGTAGTCGGGAAGGCCGTTGGCCAGGTACGGCGGCGGCGCCTCGCCGCGGATCAGCGGTTCGAGATATCGGCGGCACGCGTCGGTAATGCCATAGCCATCGGCCGTAATGAACTCGGGCGGCATCTTCTTTTCATGATTGGCAATGCTCGAAAGCGGCGCCGATACAACCCGCCACTGGTACGGCGAATCCGACAGCCGCTCGATCACCGGCATCACGCCATTCTGTCCGTCCAGCGCGTACCCGACCGCCGCCCGGCCCACGGCCAGGGCTTGTTCCAGGTCGGTCTTCGAGGCCAGGTGCCGTGCGGAACGTTGCAGGTAGTCGGGCACGGTCCAGTGCACCTTCACGCCCAGCTTGTCCTTCACCGTGGCAGCGATGGCCGGACCGACGCCGCCCAGCTGCGAGTGCCCGAAGGCGTCCACGCTGCCGGCGCTTTCGGCCAGGAATTTCCCATCCGGGCCCTTCAGGCCTTCCGAAACCACCACGACGCAGTAACCGACGCGGGCAACGGTTTCCCGCACGCGGCCGAGGAACTTCGCTTCGTCGAAGGCAACCTCGGGGAAGAGGATCAGGTGGGGCGCGCTGTTCGGGCCGTTGCCGGCCAGTCCGCCTGCCGCCGCCAGCCAGCCGGCATGCCGGCCCATCACTTCATAAACGAACACCTTGGTGGAGGTGTCGGCCATGGCGGCGACGTCCAGCGCGGCCTCCAGCACCGACACCGCGGTGTACTTGGCCGCCGAGCCGAAGCCCGGGCAGCAGTCGGTCAGCGCCAGGTCGTTGTCCACCGTCTTGGGTACGCCGACGCAGCGCAGGTCGTAGCCGCTGCTGGCCGCCAACTGCGAAACCTTCAGCGCCGTGTCGGCTGAATCGTTGCCGCCGTTGTAGAGGAACCAGCGGACGTCATGGGCGCGGAACACGTCAAGCAGCCGTTCGTATTTCGCGCGGTCGGCCTCCAGCGACTTCAGCTTCACCCGACAGGACCCGAAGGCCCCGCCCGGGGTATGGGCCAAAGCGCGCACCTGGTCGGCGCTCAACGAAGAGGTGTCGAGCAGTTCCTCGCGCAAGGCGCCCAGGATGCCGTTCCGGGCCGCCAGCACCGTCACGCCGCGCTCCCGGGCGGTTTCGATGACCGCGCTGGCGCTGGCGTTGATGACAGCGGTAACGCCGCCGGACTGGGCGTAAAGGAGCGTTCCCTTGCTCATGTGGGCGATTCTCGTTTGACTTGTGGGGGCCCGGCCGTTAGCGTTTATCCATCCGCACGGCCAGTCTGCGGCCCCACTATAGCCAAGACGACAGGCTTTCAGGGGTGATGACAGGACCGTGCGTCATTGTTTGTAGGGGTAATCATGCGACTGGTACTACTTGGCGCGCCCGGATCGGGCAAGGGCACGCAGGCCACCCGGCTTCGCGAGCACTTGCAGGTGCCGCATATCTCCACCGGTGAACTGTTGCGTGCCGCGGTCGCGGCCGGCAGCGCGCTTGGCTTGCAGGCCAAGGCCGTGATGGAAGCGGGCAACCTGGTCTCGGACGACATCGTGCTGGGCATGCTCGAAGAACGATTTTTGAAACCTGACACCGGCAACGGTTTCATCCTCGACGGCTATCCGCGCAACCTCGCGCAAGCGCGTGCGCTGGACGCCTTGCTCGATCGCATCGGCCAGCCGGCCGACCTGGCGGTGCAGCTCGATGTCGCGACCGACTTGCTGGTGGACCGCCTGTCGGGCCGGGCCAAGCTCGAAGGCCGTGCCGACGACAGTCCCGATGCAGTTCGCAAGCGCCTGGCCGTGTATTCGGAACAGACTGCGCCCGTGGTCGACTTCTATCGCAACCAGGGCAAGCTCGCCTGCGTGCAGGGCGAGGGCGGCATGGACGAAGTCTTCGTGCGCATCCTCGAAGCGATCAATCCGACCTCCGACGTCGGTTGATGAAGCTGCACATCCTCGGTATCTGCGGCACCTTCATGGGTGGTGTCGCCGCGTTGGCGCGTGAGCAGGGCCACGTGGTCGATGGCAGCGACCAGAACGTGTATCCGCCGATGTCCACGCAGCTCGAACAACTCGGCATCACGCTCAGCCAGGGTT
>JANNWV010000035.1:0-17466 GCA_031408815.1 Gammaproteobacteria bacterium | reverse complement strand
TGTCGCTCGCTGTCGTTACCTTGCTGCCGCTGGCGCGCCCGAGCAGGGCGGACAGCCAGCGGCCCGTGTCAATGAGTCGTTGCAGGTCCACGCCGGTGTCCATGCCCATGCCCTCGAGCATGTACACCACGTCCTCGGTCGCGACGTTGCCGCTGGCGCCGCGCGCATACGGGCAGCCGCCGGTTCCCGACACGGCGGCGTCCACCACGCGCACGCCTTCTTCCAGGCAAGCCAGGATATTGGCCAGCGCCTGGCCACGGGTATCGTGGAAGTGCACGGCCAGCGCCGACATCGGCACCGCATCGGCCACCGCGCGCAGCATGTCGCGCGCCTTCACTGGCGTGCCGATGCCGATCGTATCGCCCAGGGAAATCTCGTAGCAGCCCAGGTCGTGCATGCGCCGTGCCACCCGCACCACGTCCGCCACCGGCACGTCGCCCTGATAGGGGCAGCCCAGCACCGTCGACACGTAGCCGCGCACTTTCACGCCCAGCGTCGCCGCGCGCAACACGATGGGCTTGAAGCGCTCGATGCTCTCGTCGATGGACGCGTTGATGTTCTTCTTGTTGAAAGCTTCCGATGCCGCGGAGAACACCGCGACCTCGGTCGCGCCCACGGCCAGCGCGCGGTCGAAGCCTTGTTCGTTCGGCACGAGCACCGGATAGGAAACGCCAGGCTTGCGGCTGATCCCCGAAAACACTTCGGCCGCATCGGCCAACTGCGGAATCCATTTCGGGCTGACGAAGCTGGTAGCCTCGATGCACGACAATCCTGTTTCCGTCAGGCGGTTGATCAACTCGATCTTGTCGCGCGCCGCGATGATCGACTTTTCGTTCTGCAGGCCGTCACGCGGCCCGACTTCTACGATGCGCACGTGTTCGGTCATGGCTTGCCGTTGCCGTCGTCGCGGCGGAAGCGCAGGACCTCGGCGCTGAAGACGCCGGGCAACGAAAGGACTTCGGGTCGCGCCGGGCCGGTGATGCGGTTCAGCAGCCGGTCGTTCACATAGTCCACGGTGCCGGGAATCTTGCCGTCGATGATCAGGTGCGCCACCGATTTGTCGTCCACGTCGTTGAACAACAGTTCCCCCTGGTCCCAGGAATAGCGCATCAGGAATACGTCGCCGGGATTGACAGCCAGGTCGGCGAAATCGAATCGCTGCGCCGCCCATCCCGCGTTCACCCACATATATCGGTCCATGCTGGAGCGGGCAACGTAGGCCGGGGTCGCTTCGCCTTCGCGAAGATTGCCATTCGACCGATCGGTCACGTCCAGTTGGCAGTCGGCGGAAAACACAAGCACCATCTCGCCATCGGGCCTGTCGTTTTCATTGATGGAAATCCAGCGCCCCGGCAATGCCGAATCACAGACCGCGGCCGCCAGCGGCGGCGTCTGGAAGGTGGTGCCCTGGCAGGCGCAAAGCATGGCCAGCAGGCCGATGCCTGCCAGCAGTCGCATGCCGCGAATCAAGCGGTCCATCATGCCTCCAGGCGAATCAGTACGGCATCGCCGTCAACGAAGTCACCGGTGGCCACGCGCACCTCGGCGATCACGCCGGCGCGCGGCGCCCTCAGCGCCAATTCCATTTTCATCGCTTCCATCACGCCCAGTTCCTGGCCTTCGACCACGATATCGCCGACCACGACGCGCATCAATACGATACGACCCGGCATCGGCGCCAGCACGCGGTCGCCGCTGCCTGCGGCGTCGCCGGCATCCAGCCGGAATGCCGGCAGTCGAGACAACGTCAGGCGTTGGTCGCCGTCATGCAGGAACACTGATGAAGCGTCCACGCGACAGCGCAGCCGATGCGATTGCCCGGCGATCTTCAGCGACAACCAGCCGGCGTCGATCACGGCGTCGGACACTTCGAAATTTTCACTGGAAGCCAACAGGCGATAGTTGCCACCCGCGCCGTGCGCACTGGCGTCCAGGCGCAGTTCGCGCCAGCCGAAGCACAGTCGCGTTTGGCCGGCGTGGCCCAGTCGCCAGCCATCGGCGCGCGCCCAGGGCGAGTAGGGATCCGGCGACAGCAACGCTGCCGCCTGCGTCTGCGCTTCATCGTGCACCAGGCAGGCTGCGGCGGCCATGGCGACCCAGGAGGCTTCCGGTCCGGTCGCGGTGGGCAGCACTTCATCCAGATGGCGGTCGAGATAGCCGGTGTCGATCGTGCCATCCACGACCACCGGATGGCGGATGAGTTTTTCCAGGAACTCGACGTTCGACTTCGGGCCCGTCACTTCGCAATCGGCCAGCGCATCGCGCAGTCGCGCCAGCGCGCGCGGGCGATCGGTGTCCCAGGCGATCAGCTTGGCAATCATCGGGTCGTAGAAGATGGTGACCGTGTCGCCTTCCACCACGCCGCCATCGAGGCGGATATTTTCCGACGGCGTCGGCAGCCTCAGCTGCGCCAGTCGGCCGGACCCGGGCAGGAAATTCTTCTCGGGGTCTTCGGCATACAGGCGCACTTCAATGGCATGGCCGTGGCTGCGCACATCCGATTGTGGCAGGGGCAGCGGCTCGCCTGCGGCAATGCGGATCTGCCATTCCACCAGGTCCAGGCCGGTCACCATCTCGGTAACCGGATGCTCGACCTGCAGGCGCGTATTGATTTCCATGAAATAGAAATCGCCTTCCGGGCCGACAATGAATTCGACCGTGCCGGCATTGAGATAATCGATCGCGCGCGCGGCTTCAACCGCGGCCTTGCCCATCGCGGCGCGGCGTTCGGCACTGAGGAAGGGCGAGGGCGATTCCTCGATGACCTTCTGGTAGCGGCGCTGCGCCGAGCATTCGCGCTCGCCCAGGTGGATGGTGTTGCCCGCGCGGTCGGCGAAGACCTGGAATTCGATATGCCGCGGCTGGCCGATGTAGCGCTCGAGCAGCACGCGGTCGCGACCGAAGGCGTTGCGCGATTCGCGCTGGCACGATTCCAGCGCAGCAGCGAATTCCTCGCTGGCATTCACGATGCGCATGCCCTTGCCACCACCGCCGTGCGCCGCCTTGATCATCAGCGGATAACCAAGACGGTCGGCTTCGGCATGCAGCGTGGTGGCGTCCTGGTCGGCGCCCGTGTAACCGGGCACCACCGGCACGCCATTGGCGGCCATCAGGTCCTTGGCGCCGGCCTTGCTGCCCATTTTGCGCATGGATGCCGCGTCGGGTCCGACGAACGCCATGCCGGCATTGGCCACGGCCTCGGCGAAATCGGCATTTTCGGACAGGAATCCGTAACCTGGATGGATCGCCTGCACGCCGGCGCGCAGCGCGGTCTCGATGATAACGTCGCCGCGCAGGTAGCTGTCCTGCGGCCGGGGACCGCCGATCAAGTACGCCTCGTCGGCCAGCAGCACGTGTTGTGCATTCGTATCTGCTTCCGAATACACCGCGACCGACTTGATGCCGAGGCGGCGGCAGGTGCGCATGATGCGGCAGGCGATTTCACCGCGATTGGCGACCAGCAATTTCTGGAAGGTCGGAAGGGTGCTCACTCGCCGCGGCTCCAGCCCGGCGCACGTTTGTCCAGGAAGGCGCCGAGGCCTTCCTGTCCTTCCGGCGAAACCCGCAGCGCGGCGATCAGTACCGCGTTTTCAAGATCGATGCGCAGCGCGCGCTCCTTGTCCATGCCCGCCATCCGCAAGGCGAGCAACTTGGCTTCGCGTTGCGCGATGGGGCCGCCCTTGCCGAGCCAGTGCAGGCAACGGGCGACAGCGGCGTCGAGCTCCAACGGAGTCACGCATTCATGCAACAGGCCGATACGAAAAGCTTCGCGGGCTTCGAAGACTTCCGCCGCCACGAACATCCGCCGCGCCTGTCGCGCGCCGACCGCAGCGATGACATAAGGCGAAATGACGGCAGGCACGAGGCCCAGCTTCACTTCACTGAGGGAAAATTTCGCGCCTTCAACGCCGATGGCGATGTCGCAACACGCCACCAGTCCGATGCCGCCGCCGTAGGCCGAGCCGTTGACCCGCGCCACGGTCGGCTTGCCCAGGAAATTGAGCGTGCGCATCAGCGTGGCGAGCCGCAGCGAGTCCTCGATGTTTTCCGCTTCGCTGGCGGCGGCCATGCCGCGCATCCAGTTCAGGTCGGCGCCGGCCGAAAAGGTGGAGCCCGCGCCCGTCAGCACGACGGCCCGCACGGCCGGATCGAGGTCGAGCTCCTGAAGGGCATCGGTCAATTCGCCGATCAGCGTGGCATCGAAGGCGTTGTGCACCTCCGGGCGCTGCATCCGGACGGTGGCGACACCGCCCTGGTAGTCGACGCTCAGGGTTTGCCACGGGGCAGGTTTCCTGGAAGCAGGGGACATTCGGTGCCGGAACCTTGTATAGAGAGCCGCAATCTTAACCGCCGGGCCGCCCGGGAGGGGTTCAGGGCCCCTGGACCCTTGTTTTCTAAATAAGAACAATTATCATTAGCGTAACTCCCGGAGACGTCCCATGCTTGGAAACCTGCTTTTGGTCTTTCGCGAAGTACTCGAGGCCGCCCTGATCATCAGCATCGTCGCAGCGGCTACGCGCGGCGTGCGGTCCCGCGGCCTGTGGATTGGCGCCGGCATCACCTTGGGCCTGGTCGGAGCGGCCGTCGTCGCCGCCTTCGCCGGCGCGATCGGTGATTCCATGAGCGGCATGGGCCAGGAATGGTTCAACGCTGGTGTACTGCTGGCCGCCGTGGTGATGATCAGCTGGCACGTGGTCTGGATGGCGCGTCACTCGCGCGAACTATCCCTGCAGATGAAGGCCGTGGGCACTGCTGTTTCGCAGGGCAGCCGGCCGATGACCGCCTTGCTGGTGGTGATCGCGCTGGCCGTGCTGCGCGAGGGTTCGGAAGTGGTGCTGTTCGGCTACGGCCTGATGGCCAGCGGCGCGTCCATGGCTTCGCTGGTGGGCGGCGGCCTGATTGGCCTGGCGCTGGGCGTGGCTACCGGCCTGGCCCTGTATTTCGGCTTGTTGAAGATTCCGGTGCGCCATTTCTTCTCGGCGACCAACGCGCTACTGGTGCTTCTGGCGGCTGGGTTGGCCAGCTCCGCGGCCGGCAAACTGGTACAGGCCGACGTCTTGCCGACCTTGGTGGACCAGTTGTGGGATAGCTCGTGGCTGCTTACCGACGAGTCGGTGGTTGGCAACATGATGCATGTGCTGGTGGGCTATACCGCCCAGCCCAGCGGCATGCAGATGGTGTTCTATGCGGCGACGGTAGTTTTGCTGGTGATCGGAATGCGCCTGTCGGGCGCGCCCGCGCCGGCCAAGCCAGCCCAATCTCCGGCGCCCCGCGCGCTGGCCTGATCCAGGTTTCTGATATTTCCGTTTCTGGTTTTCAAATGGAGTCTCGAATGCGTCGCTTCCTGCTGCCGGTCCTGTTTGCCCTCGCCATGCCCTTGATCATCGCACCCGCGATGGCCGCCGATGCCAAGGAATACACGCTCACCCTTCGCAAGCATCGCTTCGTTCCCGCGCAGCTGACCGTTCCCGCCAACACCAAGGTCAAGCTGATCATCGTCAATGAAGACAGCACGCCCGAAGAGTTCGAGAGCCACGAGCTCAACCGCGAAAAGATCGTGATGGGCAAGGGCAAGATCACGGTATGGGTCGGCCCGCTTAAACCGGGTCGCTATCCGTTTTTCGGCGAGTTCCACTTGGACACCGCCCAGGGCGTGCTGATCGCCAAGTAAGTTTCTTTTTTTGAGGAATACCTGATGCATCTGTTTCGCACGCACCGGGCCTTGCCCCGGCTAGCAGCGCTCGCGCTTGCAATTTGCTCCAGCACCGCCGCCATCGCCGGCCCGGCCGACAAGGTCTATTCGCCCATCGTTGAAAAAGGCGAGACCGAATTCGAGTTGCGCGGTGGTTATCGTGACTTCAATGGCGGCCCTGATGAGTATGCTTACATCTTCGACATCGGCTACGGAGTGACCGATCGATGGAAGACCGAACTTGTCGTGGAATATGAAGGCGAGACTGGCTTCGGCGCGCGCATCGCCGCCGTCGAGTGGGAAAACATCATCGTGCTGACCGAACAGGGCAAGCACTGGGCCGACGTGGGCTTGTTCATCGAATACGAACACACCTTTGCCGACGGCCCGGATGAAGTGAAGATCGGTCCGATGTTCATGAAGGAAGTCGGCCCGACCATCGTCAACCTCAATTTCATCTTTGAACGCCAGGTCGGCAGCGGCGCCGGCGACGACACCGAACTCGACTACGCCTGGCAGGTCAAATGGCGCGGCGACGAGGCGCTGGAGTGGGGCGTGCAGGGCTTCGGCGGGCTGGGAACCGTCGATGCGCTGGGCGACGGCGACAAGCACAGCCTCGGGCCGGCATTGTTCGGCACCAAGCGGCTGGCCAGCGGCAACAAGCTGGGCTACGACGCTGCCTTGCTGGCCGGGTTGAACGATGCCGCGCCGGACCTGACCGTTCGCTTCCAGCTCGAATTCGAAATGTATTGAAGCTCGATTCGCAGTCCAAAAAAAACCCCGCTCGATGCGGGGTTTTTTCTTTGCAGGCTTTCGCCCCGGTTACTTGATGTCGAAGTACATCACCACCGGGTCGTGGTCGGAAACGCGCATTGGCACACCGGCGTCGCTGAAGTTGTCTTCACCGAAGTCGGCATTGATGCGGGCCACCTCGGCGCGGGCGGCCGGGCTGGTGCGCAACAGCGCGTTGTTGACCAGGATGTGGTCCACGGCCTGGGCATTGCCCTGGCGGATCACGGTGTACCGCTGTGCAGCGGGCAGGCGCGTGGTCAGGTTGGTCAGGGCTTGGGTGACCGGGCTGGCCACGTACCCCAGGACCTGGGCGCGCGGGGCGGTGCGACCGCTCACGATGCCCATCAAGTCGTTGCGGCCGTCGTTGAACTGCGCGGCTTCGAAGTCACCCAGCAGCACCAGCTTCGCGTCCGGGCGGGCGCTCTGCAGCGACTGCACCAGGGAAGCGAGGTAGGCGGCCTGCGCTGCGCGACGTGCACGCAGGTAGGCGCCGCGAGTGGACCAGCCATTGGTGCCGGCGGCAGACAGGTTGCCGTCGAGCGCGCTCAGCTGTGCGCTTACCACGGTGACGGTCGTGCTGCGGCCATCGGCGGCGTTGATGCGGGCTTCCATCACCAGCGGCGCCTGCACGTGCAGGGACTCGCTGCTGCCATTGCGCTGGCGGAACTTGCTGGCTGCGCCGGACTGCGTGATCGAAACCACTTCGACGCGCGCCACGCCGGGGCGAACCTGCGCGGTGTTGACCAGGAAGCCGAGCTTGCCGGTGGCGGCGGCCGGCGTGGTCGCGCGGTAAGCGGCCTGGCCAGCGCAGCTACCCGGGAACAACAGGTTGCCGTCCTTCGCATTGACGGCGGCGGCGATGTCGCCGAGCACGTTGCGGTTTTCGACTTCAGCCAGGCCCAGGATGTCCGGGGTGCCGGTGAAGGCGCAGATCACGTTGGCGGTCTTGGCCAGGCGGGTCGCATACGCGGTGGCGCCGAGCACCGGCTCGCTGCCAGCGCGCGAATCGTCCAGGAAGCGACGCAGGTTGAAGCTGGCGATGGTCGCTTCGTTCAAGCTCGCGGCGGACACGGCCTTCGGTGCAGCGCCGGAAGCCACTTCAACATTCGCCGACGGGTCGGGCAGCAGGCGATACGCGCCCTGGCCGTAGCCCAGCACGCCGACCAGGCCGCGCACGTTGTCGCCGGCATCGGCCGACAGGGCGGAGGCACCGCGCTGGCCGAGCGAGTCGATCATCAGGCGCTCGGGATTGGTGTCGAACACCTGCGGGCTGACGCCAGCGGCGCTCGCGCGATCCAGGGCGTTCAGGCCAGCCTCGAGGAAGGGACGGGCGACGCCGCGTAGCACGCCGTAGAACTTGCCGTCGCCGCGCACGCGGTTACTGGCTTCGTCGATGCGGCCGCCGGTCGGACCGACCACCGTCAGCTTCGGCACTGCAACGCGCATGCCTTCGAAACGCTCCAGGCTGGTGATCGACGGATCCGATCCGATCACGGCGGCGTCGAGCTCGATGGCGCGCGGCAGCGCTTGCGCGCTGGCGATCACGGTCACCTTGCTCGAGGCGATCTGGGTCTGGGTCAGCTGGTTGGCTTCATCGCCGACCACCGCTTCGATCACTCGGCCGGACACTTCCACGCGGTCGCCCACGGCGATCGTGGCGTCCGACTTGCCGGCCACGTACAGGCCTTCGGCCGACAGCACGTTGCCGTCCTGCTCGCTGTCGGGCGACTGCAGGTAGAAGCCATCGGCATCCACGGCGGTCACCACGCCCGAGGTGCTGACATCCTTGCCATCGAGCGGCGACAGCTGCGCGATGCCCTGTATTTCAGCGATGGACTTGGCAGCCAAGTCGTCGTTGGTGATGGTGCCGACGCCGCTGGACGCGGTGATGCCGGCGCCACTGACGGCGGTGATCGACACGTTGAAGGTTTCGTTGTTCTCGATGGTCGTGTCACCGAAGATCTTCACCTCGAACACGAAGCGGGTACGGCCCGCGTCGATCAACGCGCTGTTAACGGTGCGGGCTTCGTAGTCGCTGTTCTGGGTGGTGGCCGTGCCGTTGCTGGTGGAGATGTTGAAGGTGACGGGCGAGGGCATCGGCGTGGACAGCGTCACCAGGAAGGTGGCGGTGCTGTAACCGCTGTTGCCTTCCGTGATGGACACCGAGCTGACCGACAGGGACGCATTGTCGTCATTGATGATCGTGCCCAGGCCCTGGCCGTCGACAACGCTCGCGCCGGACACGTTGTTGAGGTTCAGGGTAAAGGTTTCGTTCGCCTCGACCGCGGTTTCGCCGCTGATGCTGACCGAGAAGGTCTTGCTGGTCTGTCCTGCAGGAATCGACTGGCCGGACAGGTTGAGCTCGGTGTAGTCAAAGCCGGCGGCGGCGGTGCCGTTGCTCGTCCACACGTCGAAGGTCACCGGCGCGGTGGCCGCGGCGCTCAGGCTGACGGTAAATGTCATCAGATTGGTACCGGCATTGCCCTCGCTGGTGGACACATCGGACACGGAAATCTGCGGCGGGGTGCCGGCAACCGTATCGTCATTGAGGATGTTGCCGATCGCCGAACCGTCGGAGAGGGTCGCACCACTGGCGTTCGTTACGTTAACCGTGAAGGTCTCGTCGGCTTCCACCGACGTATCGCCATTGATGGTGACGGCGAAGTTCTTGCTGGTCTGTCCGGCGGCCAGGGACTGTCCGGCCAGCGCCAAGGCGACATAGTCGCTGCCGGCGGTGGCGGAGCCATTGGCCGTCGCGATGTCAAAGGTCACCGTGCCGGCTGGAATGGCGTTCAACTGCACAGTGAAGGTCGCCGTGCTGGTGCCGGCATTGCCTTCCGACACCGACACGTCGGTGATCGAGATGGCCGGCAGCACGGCGCTGTCGTCATTGAGGATCGTGCCCACGCCCTGGCCGTCGAGGACGGTGGCGCCGCTGACGCTGGTCACGTTGAGGTTGAAGGTTTCGTTGGCTTCGACCTGCGTGTCGCCGTTGATGGTGACCGAAAAGGTCTTGTTGCTCATGCCGGCCGGAATCGACTGGCCGGTCAGGTTGACGGCGACGTAGTCGGTACCGGACGCAGCCGTCACGTTGGATGTGACCACATTGAAGCTGACGTTGGCTTGCGCAACGGCGCTGAGGCTGACCGTGAAGGTGGCCACGGACGTACCGGCGTTGCCTTCGGTGATGCTGACGTCGTCCACCGAAAGGGTCGGCAGCGGGGCAGAGTCGTCGTTGTTGATGTTGCCCGTCGCCGTGCCGTCGGCAATGCTCGCGCCAACCGAATTGCTCAGGTTGACGAAGAAGGTCTCGCTCGGCTCGGTGATCGTGTCGCCCAGCACCGAAACCACAAAGGTCCTGGTGGTGGTGCCCGCGGCGATGGACAGGCCGGTGGCACTGTTTGCGGTGTAGTCGCTGCCGGCAACGGCGCTGCCGTCGGCGGTGGCGATGTTGAAGGTAACGGCGCTGGCGCTGGTGGACGACAGCGTAACGGTAAAGGTGGCCGCCGTCGTGCCGCTGTTGCCCTCGGTCACCGACACGTCGGCGATGCTCAGCGACAGCGGCGCAACCGCGTCGTCATTGACGATGGTGCCCTTGCCCTGGCCGTCACCGATCAGTGCACCGGTAACGGCGTTGAGGTTCAGGTAAAAGAATTCGTCCAGCTCGACCGTGGTGTCGCCATTGACGGTGACAGTGAAGGTCTTGCTGGTGGTGCCGGCCGGGATGCTCTGGCCGGTCAGGCTCGTCACGACATAGTCGTTGCCTGCGGTCGTGGTGCCGTCGCTGGTGCCGATGCTGAAGCCGACCGCATTGGTCAACACCTTTGACAGTGACACGGTGAAGGTTGCGACGCTGGTGCCACTGTTGCCTTCGGCGATGGAAACATCATTCACCGAAATGGTGGCGTCATTGGCCGACGAAATGCGGGTGATGAAGGCGTCTTCGTAGCCGGCCTTCACGCCTTGCGCCGCGGCCAACACCGGAAAATTGGCGGAAGCCGTGAAGCCGACGATGTAGGCATCGCCACCCGCGTCCACTGCCACTTCGGTAGCGAAGTCGTCGTCGTTGCCGCCCAGGTAGGTGCCATAGACGAAGGCACTGCCAGAACCCGAAACCTTGACCAGGAAACCATCGGAAAAGCCGGCGTTCGAAGCCTGGATCGCGTTGCCGACCGGCATGCCGACGGTCGACGTCGTCTGGCCCGAGACGTAGGCATTGCCCGCGTCGTCGATAGCCACGCCGTTGGCTGCTTCGCTGCCGCTGCCGCCGATAAAGGTGCTGAAAACCCAGGCATTTCCGGCCGGGGCGACCTTGGTCAGGAAGCCGTCGCTACCCGAGCCGCCCAGGCCCGCGTTGAAGGACTGCGCCGGGGTGACCGAAGGGAAGTTGGCCGAGGTCGTTACGCCCACCACATAGGCGTTGCCCGATGTGTCGACGGCTAGGCCGTATCCGGAGTCCTGGCCCACGCCGCCGAGATAGGTGCTGTAGCTGAGCGCATTGCCGGCAGGACCGAGCTTGGTTACGAAACCGTCACCATTGCCCGATGAGACTGCCTGCTTCGCCGACGCCGTCGGGAAATTGGACGAAAAAGTGATTCCGGTCACGTAGGCGTTGCCGCCGGAATCGATCGCCAGGGCATAAGCCTCGTCGTACTCGGTTCCGCCCAGGTAGGTGCTATAGACCAGCTGGTTGCCGGAGGCATTGAACTTGGCGACGAATGCGTCGGAGCGCGCGCACTTGTTGGCGTCGGTGGCAGCGTTGCAGCCTGACGGCGTGGCAGCACGGGATGACTGGTACGCGGAAACAACCGGGAAGTTGGTTGTGGCAGTCCAGCCTGCAACATAGGCGCTGCCGCTGGCGTCCACTGCGATGCCGTAGCCATAGTCACCGGTTGCGCCGGCATAGGTGGTGTTGGTGCTGCCGCCGAGGTAGCTGCTGTAGATAAGTCCGCCGCCGCTCGCGTTCAGCTTGGTCACGAACGCGTCCTGCACGCCGCCCAGGGCTGTCTGATAGGCACTGACCGTCGGAAAGTCGACTGAACTGGTCAGGCCGGTCAGGTAGGCATTGCCGCTGGCATCAATGGCGATGGACGCGCCTTCGTCCGCGCCAGTACCGCCGATGAAGGTGCTGTACAGCAGGGTTCCGGTCGGACCGAACTTCGCGACGAAGATGTCGTTGGCGCGCTTGTTGACCGACTGATAGGCATTTTTTGTCGGGAAACCCGAGTACGAATCGGAAAGGCCCACGACGTAGGCATTCCTCGAACCGTCCACCGCGATGTCCGCGGCGCGGTCGCCCAGGTTACCGCCGAGGAAGGTGCTGTAGACCAGCACTGGGTCGATCACCAATTGTGCAGACTTGTCGTACGCACCGAGATTGAAGCCGACGCGGCCATTGCCGAGCATGGCGTAGCTGGCATCAACCGCCCGGCGCCGACCATCGATCTGCTGAAAGGCAATCGGGCGATGCTGGACGATATCGCCCTGGCTGGTGGCGATCAGCAGATTGCCCAAGGCGTCGAGCTTGAGCGTCCTGGCACCGTCGATGGACAGTGCAATCTGGCGCGGGTCAGCACCTGGCGCGACCAGCAGGTCGTACTCGAGTTGGCTCTGGTTGCCGTAGTACACCAAGTCGATGCCCGCGTAGACGTCGGTGTACTGGACGCGCGCGAAGTTGGACACGCCCGCGCGCCACTGGCTGGCGTCATTGCCGATCAGGTAGTTGCTCGTGTTCGCCTGCTTGTCGAGGGCTTGCAGCGTGGGATTCTTGTTTGCGCCATCGAACGAGAGGCGAACCACTGCGCCGTCGCTCGATTCCGATTTTCCGTCACCAGCCAGGCTACCGATGCCGTCCGCCGTGTGCTTTCGTGCGCTAGCGGCCTTGAGGCTGATCACTGCTTCGGCCGGGGTCAGGAACAGGTTGAAGCCTGCATTGCGAGAGAGGAAGCGAACCTGCGAGTCGGTCTGGCCAGCATTGGCTTCGAAGCTGATCGGCAACTTGCCGTAGGCTTCGCGTACACGCGCGTCAGACTGCTCGCTGCTGTTTGCCGAGGGGTTGGCAACCGATGCTGCGGGGGCAGGCTGGCTTGTGGTGGCGGCGATGAAAGCCACCGAGGCTAGGAGGGGAAGGCAGGAGAGTCGCGGCGTGCTCAAGCTGGAATCCCTTTGCGAGGCTGCGGGGGCGGCCATGAGGTAGTTTTCTACTACCGGGATACCGACCACTCAAAGGGGTGTCAAGGCGAAAAATGCTCTTGCCGCAGGCACATGCAGGATGTGTGCGCGGCATCATCATTGGGCCCATGCAATGTGTGATGGACCTCTAGTTTTCGGGCTTCCAGGCAAACCGGAACTGCGTCGCGGAATCGGCAAACTGCGCAGGCTTTTTGATGCACCGCAATGCGTTGCGCACCGGCCCCGCGCCTGGCATCGCGATGGCGTCGACTTTCCTTTTGGAAACAAAGCGAAAGGCCCGCGCCGCGAGGGCCGCGCCGGACCCATTGCAGCGGTCTGCGTGAAGACAAATATTTCGTGGCGAAAAAATCGGCAAGGCGCTTCAAAAACCGCGATACGCGCTTGTAACTCCACTACATCCGGAACACGCCGAAGCGGTCTTTTTCAATCGGCGCGTTGAAAGAAGCGGACAAAGCCATGCCCAGCACGCGTCGCGTGTCGACCGGATCGATGATGCCGTCGTCCCACAAACGGGCGCTCGCGTAGTACGGATGTCCCTGTCGCTCGTACTGGTCGCGAATGGGCGCTTTGTACGCTTCCTCGTCCGCAGCGGACCATTCCTGTCCGGCCGCTTCCAGGCCGTCGCGCTTCACGGTGGCCAATACCGAGGCGGCTTGCTCGCCGCCCATCACTGAAATCCGGGCATTCGGCCACAGCCAAAGGAACCGGCCGCCGTAGGCGCGGCCGCACATCGCGTAATTGCCGGCGCCGAAACTGCCGCCTATCACCACGGTGAACTTGGGCACGTGCGAACAGGCCACGGCGGTCACCATCTTGGCGCCGTCCTTGGCGATGCCGGCGTTCTCGTACTTCTTGCCGACCATGAAACCGGTGATGTTCTGCAGGAACACCAGCGGAATGTCGCGCTGGTTGCACAGCTCGATGAAGTGGGCGCCTTTGAGCGCGCTTTCGGCGAACAGGATGCCGTTGTTGGCGACGATGCCGACCGGATAGCCGTGGATGTGGGCGAAGCCGGTGACCAGGGTCTTTCCGTAGCGCGCCTTGAATTCCTGGAATTCCGAACCGTCCACGATCCTGGCGATGATCTCGCGGATGTCGAAGCCCTTGCGGGTGTCCTTCGGGATCACGCCGTACAGTTCTTCGGCTGGGTACAGGGGGTCGGTCGGTGCCTGCACGGCGACCGGCAGGGACTTCTTGCGATTGAGGTGGGCCAGGATGTCGCGGGCGATCGCCAGCGCATGGCCGTCGTTCTCGGCGAGGTGGTCGGCAACTCCGGAGATACTGGTATGGACTTCGGCGCCACCCAGCGATTCTGCGTCGACGACTTCGCCGGTGGCGGCTTTTACCAGTGGCGGGCCGCCCAGGAAAATCGTGCCCTGGTTGCGCACGATGATGCTCTCGTCGCACATCGCCGGCACGTAGGCGCCGCCAGCGGTGCAACTTCCCATCACCACCGCAATCTGCGGGATGTTTTTTGCGGACAGTCTTGCCTGGTTGTAGAAGATGCGGCCGAAATGTTCCTTGTCCGGGAATACTTCGTCCTGGAGCGGCAGGAAGGCGCCGCCGGAATCGACCAGATAGACGCAGGGCAGGCAATTCTCCAGCGCGATCTCCTGCGCACGCAGGTGCTTCTTTACCGTCATCGGAAAATAGGTGCCGCCCTTCACGGTCGCGTCGTTGGCGACCACCACCACTTCCTGGCCATGCACGCGGCCAATGCCGGTGATGATGCCGGCGCAGGGCGACTGGTCGTCGTACATGCCGTCGGCGGCCAGCGCGGAAAATTCAAGGAAAGGCGAGCCTGCGTCGAGCAGGGCGCTGACTCGTTCGCGCGGCAAAAGCTTGTCGCGGCCAGTGTGCCTGGCGCGCGCCTTATCACCGCCACCCAGCGCGATGCGCTCGAGCTTGGCGTCCAGGTCGGCGACCTGAGCCTGCAAGGCGGCTGCGTTGTCCTGGAAGTCAGGACCTTGTTTGTCTATCTGGGTTTTCAGCGTTGGCATGCGCAGTGCACTCGGCGATCAACCGCTGGAGTTTACGGGTCGCCGGTCAAAAAGAGAAAGGGCGCGCCGAAGCGCACCCTTTCCTGTCTTCACTGCCGGAACGCTTCAGGGGCGTTCGGAGTTTTGCTACTCACTTCTTGCCGGCGTCGGCAGCGTGGGCTGCGTCATCACGGGCCTGTTCGGCCGCATTTTCAGCGGAGTCGGCAACGTCTTCGGCAACTTCAGCGGCATCAGCCTTCATGTCGGCGGCTTCACCGTTGCCGGCAGCAGCGGCTTCGGCAGCAGCCTGGTCGGCAGCAGCAGCGGCGTCGGTCGCAGTACCGGCAGCCGAGGCAGCAGCATCGGCAGCCATCGCGGCGGCGTCACCGGTGGCGCTACCCGAAGCGTCCATCGCGGAAGCATTTGCGTCAGCAGCAGCCTGGGTGGCATCGGCAGCGGATTCGCTGGCGTCGGTCGCAGCATCGGCAGCCTGGTCCTTGTTGGAACAGGCGGTCAGGGCGAGGCCCAATGCGAGGGCGAGCATGGTTTTGGTCAGGGACATGTTTGATTTCCTTTGTCTAGGCGATTGGAAGGTCGCGACACGCAACGTGTCTCGAGCCGCGGCCAGCATATTTAGCGAGTCACGCATTGCCAAGTGCACGCGCATTCGCCGACAGGCAACCATTCAGGCTTCAATGACGGTGCATCCAGTTGCACAAAAAAAGTTTCGTGCAGAAAGAAAAAGCATCGTGCAATTTGCAGATTCCAGAAAATCTTCGCGCAATAAAAAACCGCCGGCTTTCGCCGGCGGTTTCAGTTTTCTGCAAAAGAGCAGTAAGCAGTTGCTTACTTCTTCTCTTCAGCCGACATGTCAGCAGCAGCAGCGTCGGTGGCAGCGGCGTCAGCCGAAGCAGTGGCGTCAGCAGCAGCGTCGGTCGCGGTGGCAGCGGCGTCGGTCGCGGTGGCGGCAGCGTCGGTGGCCATTGCGTCGGTGGCAGCAGCGGCGTCAGCAGCAGCGGCGTCGGCGGTGGCAGCGGCGTCAGCAGCGGTGGCAGCAGCGTCGGTAGCGGTGGCAGCAGCGTCGGTCGCGGTGGCAGCGGCGTCGGTTGCAGCTTCTTCGGTCTTCGAGCACGCCGTCAGGGCGAGGCCGAGAGCCAGGGCAAGCAGGGTTTTGTTCAGGGACATGGTTAATTCCTCAGTCTAGACGTTAACGAATTGTTTATTTCGATTTGTTTCAAACAAATACGTGCGCCCGGGGCGCACGTGGCCCGAATCATGACAAAAACTGGCCGAGAGTCAAGCGGTTTGGCTGGGCTTCAGCGCAATTTGCACGATGGCTGGCTGTTTCAAGCCATTTCCAGGGCGATGGCCGTTGCCTCGCCACCGCCGATGCACAAGGCTGCGATGCCGCGGCGGCCGCCACTGCGCTGGAGTGCGTGGATCAAAGTGACGATCAGGCGGGCGCCGCTGGCCCCGATCGGGTGGCCCAGGGCACAGGCGCCGCCGTTGACGTTGAGCTTGGCGTGGTCGATGCCCAACTCCCGGATGGGGGCCATGGCCACGGTCGCGAACGCCTCGTTCACCTCGAACAGGTCCACGTCGCCGATCGACCAGCCGGCCTTGTCGAGCACCTTCTGGATCGCCGTCACCGGCGCGGTGGTGAACCACTCCGGCGCCTGCGAATGCGTGGCATGCGCGACGATCCGCGCCAGCGGTGCCAGGCCGCGGCTCGTGCAATTGTCGTCACTCATCAGCACCAGCGCCGCAGCGCCGTCGTTGATGCTGGACGAACTGGCGGCGGTGATGGTGCCGTCCTTCTTGAACGCGGGCTTCAGCGTCGGAATCTTCGCGATGTCGCACTTGCCCGGTTGTTCGTCGGTGTCGACGATGACCTCACCCTTGCGGCCGGCGACGGTGACCGGCGCAATTTCGGCCTTGAAGGTGCCATTGGCGACGGCGGCCTGCGCACGGCGCACAGACTCCGCGGCAAAGGCATCCTGTTCTTCACGGGTGAAGTTGTACTTGCTGGCGCACAGCTCGCCGAAGCCGCCCATCGGCTGCTTGTCGTAGGGATTGGTCAAGCCATCCCAGGCCATGTGGTCGAGCATTTCGGTGCTGCCGAAACGGATGCCGGTACGCGAACCCATCAGCAGGTGCGGCGCATTGGTCATGCTCTCCATGCCGCCCGCCACCACGATGTCGGCCGACCCGGCCTTGATCAGGTCATGGCCCAACATCACTGCCTTCATCCCCGAGCCGCAGACCTTGTTGATGGTGGTCGCGCCAGCCGAGGCCGGAATGCCCGCGGCAATCGCCGCCTGGCGCGCCGGCGCCTGGCCGAGGCCAGCCGGCAGCACGCAACCCATCAACACTTCCGAAACGTCATCGGCCGACACGCCCGACTGCTCGAGCGCCGCACGCATGGCGGTCGCGCCCAACTGGGTGGCGGGCACGCCGGTGAACTGGCCAAGCAGGGCACCGAGGGCAGTGCGCTTGGCACCCACGATCACGACATTCGACATGGCTGTGGCTCCGGATTTCTCAATCCGCAATTATCCCATGTCTGCCCGCTGTGGATAGAGGTCGTTCGGACAGGTCTGTCGGAATTCGCCTGCTTCCCCTTGGTTCGCTTCGAAGCCCCGCGGTGCGACGATCGCGGCCCGGTGCCGGTTCGCTACGAAGCCCCTCGCCACGTCGGCCGCGGGGGGGGGGGGGGGTGGGGGGGGGGGGGCGCGCAGGGGCACAGGGGCGGGGGGGGGGGGGGGGGGCGGCCCCCCCGGGGCCCCCGACCCCCCCCCCCCCCCCCCACCC
>JANNWV010000034.1:0-16454 GCA_031408815.1 Gammaproteobacteria bacterium | reverse complement strand
CCTGCACCGGCACAAGAAATCCATCGTCAACCAGCGCGAGGTCGGCCTCGACACGCACGCCTTCCACAACGCATTGAAGAACGCGATGCGAGAAGCGCCGGACGTGATCCTGATCGGTGAAATCCTGGATGCGGTCACCATGGAATCGGCGATTGCCTTTGCTGAAACCGGCCATCTTTGCCTAGCGACGCTGCACTCCAACAACGCCGACCAGACCCTGGACCGCATCCTCAACTTCTTCCCGGAAACCGCGCACAAGAACGTGCTGATGAACCTGTCGCTGAACCTGAAGTCGGTAATCTCGCAACGCCTGGTCATCGGCAAGGACGGCAAGCGCCTGCCTGCGTCCGAAATACTCATCAACACGCCGATGATCCGCGACTTGATCCGCCGTGGCGAAGTGCACGAAGTGAAGGAAGCGATGGACAAGTCGCTGCAGGAAGGCATGCACACCTTCGACCAGTCGCTGTTCCGGATGTACAAGGACGGCAAGATCGACCTGGAAGAAGCGCTGAAGAAGGCCGACTCGCGTGACGGCCTGGCCTTGAAGATCCGCCTGGCCGAAGGTGCCACCGGCGAGCATGACCCGTACGCGGACATGTACAACGCGGGCGATGCCGCCAGCGCGGGATTCTGAAGCGGGACGGGACATGACCGGCGATTCGGTGAAGCTCTACAGTTTTTGGCGCTCCAGCGCGTGCTATCGGGTGCGGATCGCGCTGAACCTCAAGCGCGTGTCCTTCGAGACGGTGGCCGTGAATTTGCCGGGCAACGCGCAGCACGAACCGGAATTCAAGGAAGTGAATCCGCAGCAGATCATCCCCGTCCTCATGCACGGCGGCCGGGTGCTTCGGCAGTCTCTGGCGATTATGGAATACCTCGACGAGACCTGGCCGGAAAACCCCCTGCTGCCCTCCGTCGCCCGCGACCGCCAGCGCTCACGCGCCATCGCCCAGGCCATCGCCTGCGAAATCCATCCGCTCAACAACCTGCGCGTGATGAAGTACCTGGAAACGAACTTCGGGGCAAACCAGGACCAGCGCGAATCCTGGATGCGCCACTGGATCACCGAGGGCTTCGACGCTCTTGAAGAAATGCTCCACCACAACCCGTCCACCGGCGCGTTCTGCGAAGGCGACCGCCCCACCATCGCCGACTGCTGCCTGGTGCCGCAGGTCTACAACGCCAAGCGATTCGGCGTGGACATGGCGCCCTATCCGAACATCGAGCGCATCAACGCCGACTGCCTGGCGCTCGAGGCCTTCGACCTTGCGCGGCCTGAGCTGCAGCCTGACGCTCCCAAGTAACGCGGAGCGGTTAACGAAGTATCTCGAAGCGCAGGTCCACTTCTCCCCCACACAAAATCAAGGGACGGGCACACGTGGCTTCACCACGTGACAAGCCGCGCTTCGACAGACCAAGAACGACACCGATGAGCCCAACACGCGCTTGATCTGACCCTGCCATTCGCCGAGGCGATGCGGAAGCCTTGTACGGCCACCTAGTCGTGAGGACAGCAGGATTGAACTACGGATGGCGTATAGGAGCAGGGGCGGGCGTTCATTTTGACCGTCGCTACCGGCATCCTGCCTCCCGCGACACTAGTGCATCCATGCACGTCGAAGTCGGCTCGACGCCGCAGGCGGAGGGACGCGACTCAAAATGAATGCCGGACCCAGCTGCACCGTAACGCGTAACCGCTAGTACGCTAAATCGCTTCAGGGCTTCGAGATCTTTTGCTCGATGGCTCCGAAGATGGATTCGCCAGATCGCGAGAGCATTTCGATGCGCACCGTATCGCCGTACTTCATGAAAGGCGTACTGGGCTTGCCATCGCGCAATGTTTCGACCGTGCGCAGTTCCGCGAAGCACGATGCGCCGAGTGAGGTGTCTTCGTTGGCGACCGTGCCGGAGCCGACGATGGTTCCGGCCGAAAGGGGTCGGGTTTTTGCCGCATGGGCAATCAGTTGGGCGAAATCGAACTGCATGTCCACGCCCGCTTCCGGCGCGCCGAACCAGGCGCCATTGATATGCGTGAGCAGTGGCAGGTGGACCTTGTTGTCCTTCCACGCATCGCCAAGTTCGTCGGGTGTCACCAGTACGGGGCTCAGGGCGGAGCGCGGCTTGGATTGCAGGAAGCCGAAGCCCTTGGCGAGCTCGCCGGGAATCAGGTTGCGCAGGGACACGTCATTGATCAAGCCGATCAACTGGATGTGCTCCGCCGCCTGGTCGGGCGTCGGCGCCATCGGCACGTCATCGGTCACCACCACCACTTCCGCTTCCAGGTCGATGCCTTGCGCTTCGTCGGTGACGCGCACCGGGTCGTGCGGACCGTAAAAGCCAGCGCTCACGCCCTGATACATCAGCGGGTCGGTGTAGAAACTTTCCGGCACTTCGGCGCCGCGTGCCTTGCGCACGCGCGCGACGTGCGGCAGGTAGGCGCTGCCGTCGACGAACTCGTAGGCGCGTGGCAGGGGCGATGCCAGTGCGGCGAAATCCACCGTGAACACGGGCTCGCCGTTGATGGTTTCTGCCGGGCTGAGATTCAGCACTTCGTAGATGGAATTCAAGCGCGGCGCGGTCGATTCCCATTCTTCCAGCGCGCGCTGCATCGTCGGCGCAATGCCAGTCGCCTTCACGGCGCGCGACAGGTCGCGGGAAACCACGATCAGCGTGCCGTCGCGGCCGCCTTCCTTCAGTGAACCAAGTTTCATCGAGTCATCCGTTGAAGTTGCGCTTGAGGCCCTTCCAGCAATCCTGGTAATCGCGCTGACGATGGATGGAATCCATGGCCTGGCGGGTCGGCTGGATCACTGCGCGGGTTTCGAACATGAAGGCCATCGTACCGGTGATGACGTCGGGGCGGGACAGATCGGCGTTCGATGCTTTCTCGAAGGTCGCCGCGTCGGGGCCGTGGCCGCTCATGCAGTTGTGCAGGGAGGCGCCGCCAGGCACGAAGCCTTCGGCCTTGGCGTCGTACACGCCATGGATCAGGCCCATGAATTCGCTGGCCACGTTGCGGTGGAACCACGGCGGCCGGAACGTGTCCTGCGCCACCAGCCAGCGCGGCGGAAAAATCGCGAAGTCCAGGTTGGCCGTGCCCGGCGTGTCGCTGGCCGACGTCAGTACGGTGAAGATGGACGGATCCGGATGGTCGTAGCTGATCGAGCCGATGGTATTGAAGCGACGCAGGTCGTACTTGTACGGCGCGTAGTTGCCGTGCCAGCCGACCACATCCAGCGGCGAATGGCCAATGGCGGCGCGCCACAGGCGGCCCTGGAACTTTGCCACCAGTTCGAACTCGCCTTCCACGTCTTCAAAGGACGCATTCGGCGTCAGGAAGTCGCGGGCATTGGCCAGGCCGTTCGATCCGATCGGTCCCAGCTCGGGCAGGCGCAGCGCGGCGCCAAAGTTTTCGCAGACATAGCCGTGCGCGACATGCGCGTCGTCGCCATGGCCGTCGACGCTGTCGGGTAGTTCCACGCGGAAGCGCACGCCGCGCGGCAGCACGGCGACTTCCTGCGGCTTCACCTCGATCACGCCCATCTCCGTCAGCAGGCGCAACCGGCCCTGTTGCGGCAGCACCAGCATTTCGGCATCGGCGTTGTAGAAGTAGCGACCGAGCATCGAACAATTGGCGGCATAGACGTGGATGCCCACGCCAGCCTGCTGCGCGGCGCCGCCATTGCCGGCGATGGTGAATAGCCCATCGATGAAATCGGTCGGTACCAGCGGGGCCGGCATCGGGCTCCAGCGCAGCTGGTTCGGGCTGGCGGGCACGTCGTCGAAGCGGCCGTGGAACCCGCCCTCTTCCAGCATTTCGAAGGGGCTGTGCATGGCCGCCGGGCGGATGCGATACAGCCAGCTGCGCCGATTCTGGTGCCGAGGCGCGGTGAAGGCCGTGCCGGAGAGTTGCTCGGCATACAGCCCGTGCGCGACGCGCTGCGGGGAATTGCGGCCGTCCGGCAAGGTTCCGGGCAATGCTTCGGTGGCGAATTCGTTGCCAAAACCCGACTGGTAGCCGCGCGTCTGAATCGCGTGCCCCTGCATTACGCGCCCCGGCATCACAGCACCCCGCGACGCATCTGGTCGCGCTCGATGCTCTCGAACAGGGCCTGGAAGTTGCCTTCGCCGAAACCTTCATTGCCCTTGCGCTGGATGATCTCGAAGAAGATCGGGCCGACCACGTTCTGGGTGAATATCTGCAGCAGCTTGCGCTGCTTGGTCTCGAGGTCGGCATCGATCAGGATGCGATTCTTGCGCAGGCGCGGCACGTCTTCGTTGTGGTTCGGCACGCGTTCGTCGATCACGTCGAAATAGCTCTCCGGCGTGTCGAGGAATTCGACGCCGGCAGCGCGCATCGCTTCCACCGTGCCGTAGATGTCGTCGGTGAAGCAGGCGATGTGCTGGATGCCCTCGCCCTGGTAGGCATTGAGGTATTCGTTGATCTGCGACTTCGGATCGTTGGATTCATTCAAGGGGATGCGTACCACGCCGTCCGGCGCAGTCATCGCCTTGGACACCAGGCCGGTCTTCACGCCCTTGATGTCGAAATAGCGGATCTCGCGGAAATTGAACAGGCGCTCGTAGTAGTCCGACCACTTCTGCATATTGCCGAAGTACAGGTTGTGGGTGAGGTGGTCGATGAAGGTCAGGCCGAAACCGGTCGGATTGGCATCGGCGCCCGGGATCGGCAAGTAGTCGCCATCGAAGATGCTGCCGTTCGAGCCATAGCGATCGACCAGATAAAGCATGCAATCGCCGATGCCCTTCACGACCGGCGCATTGACGGCCTTCGTTGCTTCCTTGTCGACAATGCTCTCGCCGCCATTCGACAACACCGTGCGCAAAACTTCGGCCGACGGGCGCTGGAAGCGAATGGCGAAACCGCAGGCGCAGGGGCCGTGCGCGTGGGCGAAGTCGGCAGCGAAGCTGTCGGGTTCTTCATTCACCACGAAATTGACGCCACCCTGGCGGAACACGGTGATGGCGCGCGACTTGTGCCGGAGCACGGCGCTGAAACCCATGCGGCGGAACAGTGCATGCAGGGCCTCGCGGCTGGTGGCATCGGGCGCTGCGAATTCGACGAACTCAAAGCCGTCGATGCCCATCGGGTTGGCGAAAGTGGTCGGCTGCATGCCGAGATTGGGTTGCGCGCTCATGGGTGGCTCCTGGATCGGGGCTTGCGGTACGGTGCGCGATTATATAGTTTCATATGAAACCAATGGCAAGTGCCCGCCCCGGATGAACCCATGAGCAACAAACCTGCGCCCGACCATGCCGTGCTGGAACTGGACCGTTTCCTGCCCTACCGGCTATCGGTGCTGTCCAACCGCATCAGCCAGGACATCGCGGCGCTGTATGGCGAGCGTTTTGGGCTGAATGTCACCGAATGGCGGATTTTGGCGGTGCTGGGACGCTACCCGGACCTGTCCGCGACCGAGGTGGCCGAGCGCACCGCGATGGACAAGGTGGCGGTGAGCCGTGCAGTCACATCCCTGTTGGGAAGCGGCCGTTTGAAACGCCGTTTGCATGGCGACGACCGCCGCCGTTCGGTGCTGCAACTGTCGGCCAAGGGTTACCGCGTGTACGACGAAGTGGCGCCGCTGGCGCTGGACTACGAGCGCCGCCTGCTGGACGGATTGCAGGCCGACGAGCGCGCCGCGCTGGACCGCCTGTTGTCGCGCATGGAAGAACGCGAGCGGGCGACGCGGGACGGCTGAATGCTGGCCTGAGGGAAGAAAGAACGGCGACCCTCGGGTCGCCGTTATTCCTGAAACAAGGGCATCGCGACCAAGGTCGCTCCCACAGTTCTGAAAGTTCGTTATTTGACGCCGTGCATCAGCTTCTGGATCAGCGGAGCGATCAGGAACAGCAACACGCCACCGCCCATCAGCACCCAGAACCCGAAGGTGTAGCCCGACAGCGCCGACGCCGCCGTCATGCCGGTCTCGCCGCTGACTTCGCCGGCGAAGATACCCGACAGGTTGTTGCCGATTCCGGTCGACAGGAACCAGCCACCCATGCCGAAGCCGACCAAGCGCAGCGGGGCCAGCTTGGTCACCATCGACAGGCCGATCGGCGACAGGCACAGCTCACCGATCGACTGGATCACGTAGACCATGAACAGGGTCCAGAACGGGATCATGCCGGCATCGTTGAGCAGCTTGGTCAGCGCGAACATCAGCAGCAGGAAGGCCAGGCCGTTGAAGATCAGACCCAAGCCGAACTTGCGCGGAATCGACGGGTTGGAGGTGCCCAGCCGCACCCACAACCAGGCCATGATCGGCGCGAACACGATGATTGCCAGCGAGTTCACCGACTGGAACCAAGCCACAGGCCAGGCGAAGCCCATCACGTTCTTGTCGACGATCTTTTCGGCCAGGAAGGTGAAGGAGCTGCCCGCCTGCTCGAAGAACATCCAGAACAGGATGTTGAAGGTGAAGATGATCAGCATCGCGATTGCGCGGTCGCGCTGCACCGCGCCGTCCTTGATGCCCTCGATCATGATCATGATGCAAAGCAGGGCGAACATCGGGAACAGCACGTACCACTGCAAGGTGGTCGCCGAGATCGACAGCAGGAAGTAGATCAGCGGGATCGCGAGCATCGTGCCGATCAGCACATACAGCACCTTGGCCTTGCCGCCACCGTCGGCTTCGATCGGACGACCGATGCCTGCCAGCTGCGCGCGGCCGAACCAGAACCAGACCAGCGAGATCAGCATACCGATGCCGGCGGCGATGAAAACCACCTTGTAGGCGGGGAATTCGTCGGTGCCGAACACCTTGCTGGCGAGGTAACCGGTGAGGATCGGCGCGATCATCGCACCCAGGTTGATGCCCATGTAGAAGATGGTGAAACCCGAATCGCGGCGGCCGTCGGTCGGGGAGTACAGCTTGCCCACCATGGTCGAGATGTTCGGCTTGAACAAGCCGTTGCCGGCGATGATCGTGGCCAGGCCGAGCTTGAAAATCTCAGGACTGGGCATTGCGATCATGAACAGGCCCGCGGCCATGATCACCGCGCCGAGCAGGATCGATCGCTGGTATCCGAGCACCTTGTCGGCCACGTAGCCGCCGAAGATCGCGCCGGCGTAGACCAGGGCCAGGTAGGCGCCATAAGTCTGGTTCGCCGACTTCTCGCCGCTGGCGTCACCGCCGAAGAACTGCGCAACGATGTAGAGCACCAAGGCCCAGCGAATGCCGTAGAACGCAAAGCGCTCCCAGAACTCGGTCATGAACAGCATCCACAATGGTCGCGGATGCCCCATGACTTGCTTGAACTCTGGAATTGCTACCTCGTTCTGAGGCAGGTCTGTGGCGCTGGCCATGCGATGCTTCTCCCTGGAAATGACGACGAATTCAAAGTGTGACCCGGCCGCGGGCAGCGCTGCTCAGGCATGAGACCCGCAAGATGTAACCGCTCGCACCGAATCAGTCAAACATGAATAATGCTGCGTCGCAGCATCAGCCCTTGGCGATGAGCACGGTGCGCACGTCAAGCAATTCCGGAAAAAAGGTCAACTCCAGGGCCTGCTTGAGGAAACCCACGCCTGAACTGCCGCCGGTGCCACGCCGGAAACCGATGATCCGCTCGACCGTCTTCATGTGCCTGAACCGCCACAACTGGAAACTCTGTTCGATATCCAGCAATTGCTCGCACAGGGCGTAGGCCTCCCAGTTCGCGTCGATGTCTTCGTAGATCGCCTGGAAAACCGGAATGAGCCGGTCGTCGCGCGAATGCGGGACCGTCCAGTCGCGCTGCACGCGATCAGCCGGAATGGCGTGGCCGCGGCGATGCAGGTAGCGCAGGAATTCGTCGTACAGCGACGGCGACTCCAGGGTGCGCACCAGATCGGCTTGCGAGTCCGGATCGTGGGCAAACACCGCCACCATGTCGGCATTCTTGTTGCCGAGCAGGAATTCAATCAGGCGATATTGCAAGGACTGGAAGCCCGATGCCGGGCCGAGCACATGGCGGAACTCCAGGTACTCATTGGGCGTGAGTGTTTCCAGCACGCCCCACTGTTCGAACAACTGGCGCTGCACCTGTTTCACGCGCGCCAGGATTTTTTGCGTCGGCGCCAGTTCGTCGGCCTGCAGGTGCACGATGGCGGCGCGCAATTCGTGGATCACCAGCTTCATCCACAGCTCGGCCACCTGGTGTTGCACGATGAACAACATCTCATCGTGGTGGACGGGCCGTGACAAGGGCAGTTGCGCCGACAACAACGTGTCGAGCTGCAGATAGCCCCCGTAACTCAGCCTTTCGCCGAGATCGGTGGTAATGCCCTCTTCGAGAGGACGCTGGTTCTGGGGCGGTTCGGGGGGCGGGTTCATGGGCAGTCACGATACACTAGCGGTCCCGGCGCGAGCAGGGATTGACTCATTTTGGCCTGCCTGGGAGGGCTCATGCCAACCGTTGCTACTTTCGATATTGAATACCTGCAGTACCTCGGCCCGGACGGGACGCTGGTGCGCGAGGACCTGCCCGAATTCGCCAGGGACCGGCGCAAGCTGGTCGAGCTGTTCAAGAACATGCTGATGGTGCGCAGTTTCGATACCAAGGCGGTTGCGCTGCAGCGCACCGGCAAGCTGGGCACCTACGCCTCCTGCCTGGGCCATGAAGCCACCCATATCGGCATCGGCAGCTCGATGCAGTACGACGACGTTTTCGCGCCCAGCTATCGTGAGTACGGCGCGCAGTTCATGCGCGGGGTCAAACAGCGCGACGTGCTGATGTACTGGGGCGGCGACGAACGCGGCAATGATTTTTCCGGCCCGCCGCATGATTATTCCTGGTGCGTGCCGATCGGTACCCAGTGCCTGCACGCGGCTGGCGCGGCGCTCGCGTTCAAGCTGCGCGGCGAACCGCGGGTCGCGGTCGCCTGCGTTGGCGACGGTGGATCGTCCAAGACCGACACCTACGCAGCCATCAATTCGGCAGGTGCGTTCACCCTGCCCTTCGTGCAATGCATCATCAACAACGGCTGGGCGATTTCGGTACCGCGCAAGGCGCAGACCGGCGCCAAGACGCTGGCGCAAAAAGGCATCGCGGGCGGGCTGGAATGCCTGCAGGTGGATGGCAACGACATCATCGCCGTGGTTGCTGCGATGGAATTCGCGCTCAAGCGCGCCCGCAACGGCCACGGGGGCAGCGTGCTGGAGTTCGTCACCTATCGCCTGTCCGACCACACTACTGCCGATGATGCACGCCGTTATCGGGACGACGCCGAGGTGAAGGCTGGCTGGGAACTGGAGCCCTTCCTGCGCCTGCGCAAGTTCCTGACCAACGAGGGCGTGTGGAGCGAGGCAGAAGAAGCGGCCTGGAAAGAGGAGTGCAATCGCCTGACCGACATCGAAGTCAATGCCTATCTGGAAACCAAAGCACAGCCGGTGGAGGCGATGTTCGATTACATGTTTGCCGAACTGCCGCATGACCTGGCCGAACAACGCGCCGATGCGCTGAAGTGGGAGAAGCGCTGATGGCCGCGATCACCTTGATTGAAGCCATCACCCAGGCGCTGGCCTGGGAACTCAAGCACGACGAAACCGTGGTGGTGTTGGGCGAGGACGTGGGCGTGAACGGCGGTGTCTTCCGCGCCACGGCAGGCCTGCAGCAGACGTTCGGATCTGAGCGTGTGATTGACACGCCGCTGGACGAAACCACCATTGCCGGCCTCACCGTCGGCATGGCCACGCAAGGCATGAAGCCGATCGCCGAAGCGCAATTCGACGGCTTCATGTATCCGATGGTGGACCACATCATCTGCCACGCGGCGCGCTTCCGGCACCGCACCCGCGGCCGCCTGCATTGCCCAATGGTCTTGCGCGTTCCCTGGGGCGGCGGCATCCGCGCGCCGGAACATCATTCCGAAGCCAACGAAGCCATCTTCACCAACGTACCCGGTTTGCGCGTGGTGATGCCGTCCTCGCCGCAACGCGCCTACGGTCTGTTGCTGGCCGCGATCCGCGACCCCGATCCGGTGATCTTCTTCGAACCCAAGCGCATCTATCGCCAGTACAAGGAAGAGGTGCCCGACGACGGCGAGGCCTTGCCGCTGGACGTGTGCTTCGTATTGCGCGACGGCGCCGATGTCACGCTGGTGACCTGGGGCGCGCAGGTGAAGGAAACGCTCGAGGCCGCCGAGGCGCTGGAGAAGGAAGGCATCAGCGCGGAAGTGATCGACGTTGCGACCCTGAAGCCGCTGGACTTCGACACCATCCACGAATCGGTGAAGAAGACCGGCCGCTGCGTGATCGTGCACGAGGCGCCGCGCACCGCGGGCTTCGGCGCCGAAATCGCCGCACAGCTGGCCGAGAAGGCCATGTTCGACCTGGTCGCCCCCGTCGAGCGCGTTACCGGCTACGACACGCACATCCCCCTGTTCCGCCTGGAAATGAAATACCTGCCCAGCGTGGAAAAAATCATCGCTGCCACCAAGCGCACCCTGGCATCCAGCTGAGGCGGCACGGAGAACCATCATGACCAACAAGACATTTTTCCTGCCCGACCTGGGCGAAGGCCTGCCCGACGCCGAGATCGTCGAGTGGATGGTGAAGGTCGGCGACACGATCAAGCTCGACGATCCGCTGGTTTCGATGGAAACCGCAAAAGCCGTCGTGGAATTGCCCTCGCCGTATTCGGGCAAGTTGTTGCGCGTCGCCGGCGGCCCCGGGGATGTCATCACCACCGGCGCGTGGCTGATGGAAATGGAACTCGACATGAGCCTGCCGCAGCGCGCCGAAGCCCAGGACACCGGGCACGCGCACGGTGCCGGCCATGCGCCGCCGCCCGCGGATGTGGGAGCGGCCTCGGCCGCGATTCTCGAAACCGCGGGACAGTCAATCGCGGCCGAGGCCGCTCCCACAAGAGCCGCTCCCACCGACGCCGGAACCGTGGTCGGTGCGATGCAAAGCAGCGACACGGTGCGCACCGAATCCGCGATCGCAATCGGCGGCGTGAAGGCGATGCCGGCCGTGCGCGCGTTGGCGAAAAAACTTGGCGTGGACCTCAATCGCGTCGAGCCCACCGGCAGCGACGGCGTGGTGACGCTGGGCGATGTCAAGCAAGCGGCTGAAGCGGGCACCGCGCGTGCCGGCAGCACCGCTGCAGCCACCACGGCTACTCGCGCCGCCGCGCCACCCTACAACGCGCCTGCGCCCGCAATGCAACGGGCACCGGTGGCGCGTGCCACCGCCGCAATGGACAGCGACGAACCCATTCGCGGCGTCCGCCGCAACATGGTGCGGGTGATGAGCCAGGCCCATGCCGAAGTCGTGCCGACCACGCTGATGGACGACGCCGACCTGCATGCGTGGTCGCATGGCGAAGACATCATGGCCCGGCTGATCCGCGCGCTGGTGCATGCTGCTGCCGCCGAGCCGGCATTGAATGCCTGGTTGAATGCGAAGGAAGGCACGCTGCGTCGCCATTCGCGCGTGGACGTGGGCATTGCGGTGGATTCGCCGGAAGGTTTGTTCGTGCCGGCGCTGCGCAACTGCGACCAGCTCGATCCGGGCCAGGTGCGCAGCGAACTCAACCGCCTGCGCGACGGCGTGAAGAATCGCAGCCTGCCGCCGGAGGATTTGACCGGCTACACGGTGATGCTGTCGAACTTCGGTGTGTTCGCCGGAAAATATGCCACGCCGATCGTCGTGCCGCCTTGCGTGTGCATCGTTGGCGCCGGTCGCTTGCATCACCAGATCGTGCCGGTACTGGGCGGCATGGAAACGCATCGCATGATGCCGCTGTCGCTGACCTTTGACCATCGCGCTGCGACTGGCGGCGAGGCCGCACGCTTCCTGCGCGTGATGATCGACGACCTGCAACGCCCGCACTGACGGCAAATCCATCACGGAGCATCCCATGGCCCGCCGACTCGCCGGATTCATGATCGATTGCCAGGATTCAAAACTGGCGATCGCTCGCAAGTTCTGGAGCGGCGCGCTGGGCCTGCCGGTGGTGGATGCGAACGAGGGCGGCGAAGGCCGCTATGCCTTGCTGGGCACCGCCGCCGGGCAATGGCATGTGGAGGTGCAGGTGGTGGACCACGCATCGCGCCTGCACCTGGACATCGAGGCTGACGACATTGAGGTCGAAGCCGATCGCCTGGAAGCACTCGGCGCGAAAAAAATCTCGAATCCGCGCGGCCGCTGGTGGGTGATGCAGGCGCCGACCGGCCATCGCTTCTGCGTGGTGCGCTGGCGCGGCGATCGTGACGCGGCTACGCCGCCGGTGCGGCAACGGGGCGCAACGCATCGCAGCGGCCTGGTCGCACTGGTGCTCGACTGCCAAGTCGCGTCACTGGATATCGCGATCGATTTCTGGAGCCAGGCCCTGCACCGCGGCGTGGCCAACCGCGACCAGGATGGCGACGGTAGCTACGGCGAGATCGAAACCGGCGACGACGAACCTTACCTGTTGCTGCAGCGAGTCGATCACGAGCCGCGCGCGCACCTGGATCTGCAGACCGACGACCTGGACGCCGAAGTGGCGCGACTGGAAGCGCTGGGCGCGACGCGGGTGAAGTTCATCAAGCGCTGGTGGGTGATGCAGGCGCCGACCGGCCATCGCTTCTGCGTGGTGCGCCATCAAGCCGAGAAGCCAGGCCTGCCGCAGAACGAATGGGCGTGAGCTTCTAGGACGCCGCTTCGGCCAAGTCAGCCAAAACGCCGGCCACTTCTTCAACGGCGACATTGGCGGCCAGCCCTCCCAGCATTTCTTCGCCCAGATGCAGGCCAACAGCCTCCACATGCCGTAGCCCCTGACCGGCACTGGCGCGCAATCGCGCGATCAGCTGGCCGACATCACGTGCGGAGGCATGGCCGATGCTTTGCAGCAGCAGCCGACCGTCGGCATCCATCAGCTTGAAGAAGAAACGACCGTCGGCCTCGCGGTACTGCTTGAAGCTGGCCTGCTTGCGGGCGAGGGGCGCAGCCGCCTTCTTCGGCGCCATGCCATCGCGCAAATCGCGCAGCCCAACGGCATGCCGCAACTCGGCGATGAAGGGCGTGGCGATGCGACGCGCCTTGATCGCGCCTTCGTGCAGCACCGCCTCGATCTCGATCGGCCGCGACATCAGGTCTTCATAGCGTTCACGCATCGGCGCGACGGTGCCGTCGATCAACTCGAACAGTGCTTGCTTGGCATCGCCCCAGCCGATGCCATCGGCATAGGCCTGGCGCATGGCGGCGGCCTGCTCTGCGCTAGCGAAGGCCTGGTACAACTGGAATAGCGCCGAACCTTCGCTGCGCTTGCGCGTGCCAGGCGGCAGCGAGTCGGTAACGATGCCGAAGATCAGCTTGCGCATCTGGTCGCTGGGCGCGAACAAGGGAATCGTGTTGTCGTAGCTCTTGCTCATCTTGCGGCCGTCCAGGCCCGGCAAGGTGGCGACCGATTCGTCGATCACCGCCGACGGCATCACGAAGTGCTCGCCGTAAAGATGATTGAAGCGCGCCGCGAAATCGCGCGCCATCTCGATGTGCTGCACCTGGTCGCGACCGACCGGCACCTGGTGCGCGCCGAACATCAGGATGTCGGCAGCCATCAGCACCGGATACATGAACAGGCCGGCATTCACGCCTGCATCGGGGTCCTCGCCTTCGGCCACGTTGCGATCCACCGCGGCCTTGTAGGCATGCGCGCGATTGAGGATGCCCTTGCCGGCGACGCAGGTCAGCAACCAGGTCAGCTCGGGGATTTCAGGAATGTCGGACTGGCGATAGAACCAGACCTTGTTCGGGTCCAGGCCCGCGGCCAGCCAGCTGGCGGCGATTTCCAGCGTCGATCGCTGCACGCGCGCGGGATCCTGCACCTTCACCAGCGCGTGGTAGTCGGCGAGGAAGTAAAAACTTTGAACGCCGGGCCGCAGGCTGGCGGCGATGGCCGGTCGGATCGCGCCGGCGTAGTTGCCCAGGTGCGGCGTGCCCGAGGTGGTGATGCCGGTGAGTACGCGTTGTGTGTCCATGTTCGACCCGAGACTGACCGGCCTAGTTTAGCGGTTAACCCCATTTGGCTGGGTGATGCGTTTTTCTGTCTACCCAACACGGAGACCCACCATGAAACGCCGCCTGCCCGCCCTGACCGGAATTCCATATGCCCTGGCCCTGACCCTGGCCCTGTGCTTGCCCTTGAGCGCCTGCGCGCGCCAGGAGACGCTGCTCGATGTATCCGTCGTCGATGTGGACCAGGGCGAGCAACTCAGCCCCATCTCCCATCGCGGCCGCGACTATATCGCCGGCCAGCCAGGCCATCGTTTTGCGGTAACGATGCAGAACCTGTCCGGCGAGCGCGTACTCGCGGTGCTGTCGGTGGATGGCGTGAACGCCATCAGCGGGCAGACGGCGGGGGCGTCGCAAGCGGGCTACGTGCTCGAGCCCTGGCAGCGCGTCGAGATTCGCGGTTGGCGCAAGAGTTATGCCGACATCGCCGAGTTCTATTTCACCGACCTGCCCGACAGTTATGCCGCACGGACCGGGCGTCCCGACAATGTCGGCGTGATCGGCGTGGCCGCATTCCGCGAGCGACGCCTGCAAGCGATGCCCTACTCGCCGCCCGCGCCAATGATCGGCGAAGCCGGCAAGGCGACAGCGGAGCGTTCCACGGCAGATGCCGCCGGTGGCCGGGACGAGTCCCGCGCGCGCCGCCAGGACAGCGCCAGCGCGCCCTCGGCGATGGCCCAGCAAATCGGCACGGGCCATGGCCAGCGTCGATACGACCCGGTCGGCCAGACCCAGTTCGAACGCGACAGTTCACGACCCAACCAGCGGATCGCCTTGTTCTACGACTCGTTTGATGCGCTGGCGGCGCGCGGCATCATCCGCACTCGCCATTACGGCCAGCAGCCAGAGCCGTTCCCGCTCGGGTTCGTACCCGATCCGTATTGAGTGATCCGTGCCGCGTGCCGCGTGCGGCGGGTCAGCGGTTGCCCGCGTCCTCGATCGCACCGCCGGCGGACTTGATGTCCTTGCCCACGCCTTCAACCGTGTGGCAGGCCGACAGGGACAGCAGGACAAGCGCTGAGATCAGGGCGAGACGGATGCGGCTCATGGCAAGCTCCAGACGAAGGTGGCTGTAGTCTAGCCATGGAAACTGAACAGCCGCAAGTTCAGTTTCGGACGCCCACCAACAAACAGGCCGGGCAAAAGCCCGGCCTGTTGGTGGAATTCGACAAGTCGCGTCAGGGATTACTGGCCCTTTGCGGTCTCTTCAACTTCCTCGCCTACTTCCTTCACGTCCTTGCCTACGCCTTCGACCGTGTGGCAAGCGGTGACGAAGGCGGCGCTGAAGCTGAGCAAGAGCAAACTGAATACGAAACGCTTCATGTTGACCTCCAAATGGTTGGGTACGGCTGGGTGATCGTTACTGCCACCCGACTGTACGTGGATTTGCATGAACGCGCCGTGGCCCGGCCAGCGGCCGTCCGGGTCCTGTTCAGGTTTGGGCTAAGTCCCGCATCAGGGTGGACTTGCCGAACAGGCTCTCCACCAGGTCCACGGCCAGGATGGCGGTCTTGTTGTGTTCGTCAAAGGCGGGGTTGAGCTCAACGATATCCACCGACCCCAGGCTGCCGGCGTCGGCGATCATCTCCATCACCAGCTGCGCCTCGCGATAGTTGGGGCCGCCCGGCACGGTCGTGCCGACGCCAGGCGCAATCGCCGGGTCGAGGAAATCCACGTCGAAACTGACATGCACGTGGGTGTCGGCATCGATGCCCTCGAGCGCTTCTTCCATCGCCCGCTTCATGCCGATTTCGTCGATGTAGCGCATGTCGTAAATATCGAGGCCATGTTCCTTGACCAGGCGCTTTTCGCCCGCGTCCACCGAACGGATGCCGATCTGGCGAATGTCGGCCGCGGCCATCGCCGGCGCCGTCCCACCAAGTTCGGTCAGGGCCTTCGGCCCTACGCCACACAGGCAAGCCACGGGCATGCCGTGCACGTTGCCGGACGGCGTGACTTCATGCGTGTTGAAGTCGGCGTGCGCGTCCAGCCACAGCACGCGCAGCTTCTTGCCTCGCTCGCGACAGTGGCGGGCGACGGCAGTGATGGAACCGACGCCCAGACAATGGTCGCCGCCGAGCAGGATCGGCAATTCGCCGGCTTGCAGGCTGGCGTAGACCGCGTCCATCACGGCCACGTTCCAGGCCACCACTTCCTTGATGTGCCGATAGCCGTCCACCGGCGGCAGCCAGGGATTGATCGGGCCGACCAGGTTGCCCTTGTCATGCACCTGCAGGCCGCGCTCGCGCAGCGCCTGCGCCAGGCCGGCGACGCGCAATGCTTCGGGCCCCATGGAGGCGCCTCGATGGCCGGCGCCAATGTCCGTGGGCGCGCCGATGAGCGCGATCGTGTGGGGTTTGTCCTGTGGGGTCATGCAGTCTCTCCGAGGGATCGAAGGTTAGCAGACCGGACGTGGGGGGGCGGTGGGGCCGCCCGGCCAGACACCAA
>JANNWV010000033.1:0-38903 GCA_031408815.1 Gammaproteobacteria bacterium | reverse complement strand
ATGAAGGATGGACGGCGACCGCATCCGGGTACTGGTCATCGATGACGAGCCGCAGATTCGTCGCTTCCTTGGCATCAGCCTGGGCGCACAGGGATATCTCGTGACCGAAGCGGCCACCGGACAACAAGGCCTGGATGCGCTGCAAGCGAGTCCGCCCGACCTGGTCATCCTCGACCTGGGCTTGCCCGACATGGACGGACAACAGGTCTTGCGTGAACTGCGACTTCGATCGGCCATTCCGGTGATCGTGCTGTCGGTACGGTCGAACGAGGCGGAAAAGGTCGGCGCGCTCGATGCCGGCGCCAACGACTATGTCAGCAAACCATTCGGCATGCAGGAATTATCCGCGCGGCTTCGGGCGTTGCTGCGACCCAGGGCGGCCGGGGAGACGCCCGTCGTTTTCGACGACGGACACCTGCGCATCGACATGGGGCTGCGCAGTGCGAGCATCCTGGGCGTGCCGCTGGCCCTGAGCAAGAAGGAATGGTCGCTGCTGGCCAAACTGGCAAGCCAGTCCGGTCGCGTCGTATCGCAGTCGCAGTTGCTGCGCGATCTCTGGGGCCCGACCCACGCCGGCGACACCCACTACCTGCGCATCCTGGTCGCCAAGTTGCGCACCAAGCTCGGTGACGACGCTACGGCGCCCAAGTACATCCAGACCGAACCCGGCGTGGGGTTGCGGTTCATCGGCTAGGCGTACCGTTGATTCAACACAGGATTAGGTAAGCGCCATCGAAGCCATGACTCCTCCCCCACCAAGCTGCGGAAGCGCTGTTTCAAGCTTTCCGCCCACCATCGTTGACATGGGTGATTCCGCTTTGATCCATTATTGGAGCGAGCGGCTGGGCGCGACCGAAGCCCGAATCCGAAATGCGATGCGCGAAGTCGGCCGTGACAGCCAGCTCGTTCAGCTTTACCTCAGCCGAGCCTCGTGGCCGAAGGCTGGGGACATCAATCAATGACATGGGATCGACCCACATGAGTACGAACAATTCCCGCATCCTGATCGTGGACGACCAATTCGGCAGCCGCGACGCGCTCGAGCTCTTCCTGCAGGGCGAGGGCTACATCACCGACAGTGCCGACAACGGCAAGCATGCGCTGATGAAGATCGCCGAGCGCCTGCCCGACCTGATCGTGCTCGACATCACCATGCCGGGCATGGATGGTTACGAGGTTGCGCACCTGCTCAAGTCCAATTCCGACACCGCCGACATCCCGATCATCATGGTGACCGGACATTCGGGGCGCGCGGCGAAAGTGGTTGGGCTGAGCACGGGCGTTGAAGCGTACATGACCAAGCCGATCGATCCGGCCGAACTGGGATTGAAAGTCCGCAACCTGTTGCGCTTGCGCGCGAACGCGAAATCAAGCGACTAGGCCAGGCAACCAGGCCGAGCGACTAGAAGCGCCGCCACCACGGCCTGAGCATGCTGATGGACCGTTGCAGGTTGAGCCGCGCTTGCGCTTCCAGGTCGTTTCGAAAAACCCCGGTATTGAACAGATGCTCGCGCGACAGGAATTGCGCGAGTATCTCGCTGCGCTTGCGCCGGAAGACCCAGCCCGGAACCCATGCGTACTCCTCGCGAACCTGCGCTTCGTAGTCGTCGAATCGAGCCGGCGATGTGCCGAGGATCGACAAGTCCACGTCCACCAGCAGTCGTTCGTCCGGCGTCCTGGGCAATGCGTCGTGGCAGGTTGCCATGACCAGTGCATGCACGCGGTCGATCACGGCCTGCGACCGGCCGATAGCCTGAAGCTCCTTCGCCGCCCAAAACGCGCTCTGCAACTCGTTGTCCTTTCCTTTCATTTCGTAGATCGCATCGTGCATCCACAGCGCAAACTCCACCTCGCCCGGATGCTGGGCGATATCCAGGTGCCGCTCCAGTTGCGCGACACAGTCAGCCAGGTGCTGCAGCGTGTGATAGCGCCGCTTTGGCTCCGACCAGGCATCCATCAGGCGCTCCATCAACGGCAGTCCGTCGCCCGGTGCGCCGAGTGCCGACCACATCCGTCGCCAGGACGCGCGCAAGGCAGGCATCGCTTCCATTTCCAAGGCGTCGGCGCCATCGCCTCGATTAGCGTCGGCGATGAGCCTCTTCGCCTCGTCGGCGGCCTCATCCGCAACCCATACCCGCATCATTTCGCCGGCCGGCAGCTCGCCGATGCCACCGACCAGGAAGCTGCCCTGCACGTGCGTCTGAATGCCTGAATCGGCCAGCAGGTCCGATACCAGTTGCGCGTCGATGAGATTGGCGGCGTTGTAAATGGCCTTCATGGCAAACCGTCGTCGTCCGGCAATCGTTTCAGCGACCACAGGTCGATGTCGATGCGCTGCCGATAGCCGAGGCGCGCGTACAGCGCCTTGGCGCGAACATTGCGATTGCTGACATGCAGGAACGGAAGCTTGCCGGCATCGAGGCTGGCATTGGTCAATTCCGTCACCAGCTGCTGCGCGAGGCACCGGCCGAGGTAGTCGGGATGCGTGCATACCGCGCTGATTTCCTGGTGGCCCTCAAAGCCCATGCGCTCGCCGGCCATGGCGGCCAGCCTGGCACCGTCGTAGATGCCGATGTAGCGACCCATGTCTGGCGTGCGCGGGCGGAAATAATGCGGATAGACCAGCGCGGTCAGTGCCAGCAGGTCGTCGCGGTGTTGGTCGCGCAGCTCGATGAAATCCGGGCCAGGACCAGGTGCAATCGGCCGCTCGCAAACCATTTGCGCGATCGGTTCCAGCAGTTCCAGCTGCCAGCCGGCATCCACCGCGGGCGCGGGTCCGACCACCAGCACCGACTCGCCCGGGTCTACCAGTGCGACGAGCGCGTCCATTGCACCGGCCTGCGCAGGATCCACCGCGAGAAACGGCGCGACATCCCAGGGATAGCGCGCGACCCCACCCGACGCGCGCGCGAATCCGCGGTGCCGCGTTTGGAGCGATTGCCAGACCGGGTTGTCGAGCGGGTGCATGGGCCAATTATCCTGCCACACGTCCGCCCAAGGCAAAGCAACCGGGTTGGCGTAAACTTCACGCCATGACCAACAACGACAGCTTGCGCAGCATCCGCTACATGCTCGACCTCAGCGACAGCAAGATCGTCGAGATCGCGAAGCTGGCCGACCCCGACCTGGCCCTGGACAAGGACCAGGTACAAGCCTTCCTGAAGAAGGACATGGACGAGGGCTATGCCGAATGCAGCGACCGCGTGTTCGCGCATTTCCTGGATGGCCTGGTCGTGCATTTTCGCGGCAAGGATCCGAACCAGCCACCGCGGCCGGTGGAAAAACGTATCACCAACAACGTCGTGCTGAAGAAGCTTCGCGTTGCCTTCGAGATGAAGGATGTGGACATGCACCAGGTGTTCGAAGACGCAGGGTTCCCGGTTTCGAAGCCCGAACTGTCGGCCCTGTTCCGCCAGCCCGACCACAAGCACTTCCGCGCCTGCGGCGACCAGATCCTGCGCAATTTCCTGAAGGGCCTGACCCTGCGCATGCGCGGGGCCTGACGGGCCGCGCCTTCAGTCGCCACGGACGCGCAGGCGACTCGCGTGGCAAGATAGGGACTCGACCAACATTGACCTTCCGCCCGCCGCGGAACAGGGGAACATGTGCGCAAATTGGGACTGACGGTATTTATTGCATCGCTGCCGGCCATCGCTTCGGCGACCACGGGCGGCATGACCAATCGCATCGTCGATGCCGCCTACAACCACGGCGAGGTGATGCAGACTGCGGCGCACCTCACCGACCGGATCGGCAGCCGGCTTACCAACTCCCCCGGCATGCGCGAGGCCGAGCGCTGGACGCAAACGCAGTTCAAGCAATGGGGCCTGCAGAATGTTCACGCCGAGGGTTTCGATTTCGGACGCGGCTGGTGGATCGAATCCTCGAGCCTGCGCATGACCTCGCCGCGCCCCATCATGTTGCGCGCCATTCCCATCGCCTGGACGCCCGCGACCCAGGGCACGATTTCCGCGCCCATCATCGTCGCGCCGATCAGTGACGAAAAACATTTCGCCGAATGGAAGGGAAAGCTGGGCGGCAAGATCGTGCTGGTCAGCCTGCCGGCCGCGCCGAAGGATGCCACCGAAGTTCCCTTCCAGCGCATGACCGATTCGCAAATCAAGGAACTCGACAGCTTCGAAGCGCCCAACAATGATCCCGACTCGGTGAAATCCGGCCTGAAACGCCGCGCGTTTTCCCTGAAACTCGACGCCTTCCTGAAATCGGAAGGTGCGCTGGCCTGGGCGCGCATGGGCCGACGGCCCAACGGCCTGGTGGGCGGCGACGGTTACAACCACAAGGTCGGACAGACACCGCAATTGCCTGGCGTGGAAATCGCCGCCGAGGATTACCGCCGGCTCGCACGCCTGGCCAAGCTCGGCCCGGTATCGCTGGAGTTGAACAACAACGTGCACTTCGAAGACGCCGACCACAAGGCGTACAACATCATCGCCGAGATCCCAGGCAGCGACCCCAGCGCGGGCTACGTGATGGCCGGCGCCCACCTCGACAGCTGGATGGCCGCCGACGGCGCCGCCGACAATGCCGCTGGCAGTTCGGTGGTGATGGAGGCTGCGCGAATCCTGTCGCAGCTCGGCGTGCAGCCAAAGCGCAGCATCCGCTTCGTGCTGTGGTCGGGTGAGGAACAAGGCACGCTGGGCTCCTTTGCCTATATCGAGAAACATCTCGCAAAGCGGCCCCCGGTCAACGATCCGGAATTGGTTGCAGGCGGACCCGGTGTTGCCAGTCGTATTTCGTTTCCCGTCACGCCGCTGCCCGGCTTCAAGGACATGACCGCTTACTTCAACATGGACAACGGCTCGGGCAAGATTCGCGGCATCCATGCCGAAGGCAACTTCGCTGCCGTGCCGGTGTTGCGCTCGTGGCTTGCGCCGTTTGCAAGCCTCGGCGCAAGCGCAGTCGTCGCCAAGCCGACCGGCGCGACCGACCACGTCGGCATGGTCCGGCTGGGGCTGCCGGCCTTCCAGTTCATCCAGGACCCCCTGGACTACAGTTCCACCGTGCATCACTCCAGCGCCGACAGTTTCGACCACCTGCGCCCCGACGACTTGCGGCAGGCCTCGGTCATCATGGCGAGCTTGTTGCTGGCCGCTGCCAATACCGACAAGCCGATCCCGGCGAACGTATTACCTTCGCAGCCTGCCGACAGCGATCCGTTCCGCTACAAGGATCCCAGTCTCGATTGATCGGCTTGATCGCGAAGCGCTGATCGCTCAGCGGGACGAAGCGGAGGGCTCGCCGCCCTCCCATCCGTCGTTCTGCAAGGTCAGCCTTTCGATGGCCACTGCATTGGCGTTCGCGTCCAGGTCCGGCACCGACTGGTAGTCCGAAACCCAGCAACGCCGGATCCGGTAGGCCAGCGCGGGCACCCCGGATTCGTCGCAAACTTCCACGATCAAGTCCCTGCGAATTTCCTCCAGCGAGAATTCCCTGGCCGGATCCGCATCGAAGGCCTCGACGCCGTGGGTCCAGCGTTCGAACTCGGGGTCGTGCGTGACGCCACGCTCCAGCGTGATCGCCTTGCGGTCGAAACCCGACATCTTGCTGGCCGCGGCGACGCAGCGGCCATCCCAGCTGAGACGGAACTTGAAATTCCGGTACGGATCGAAGCGCTGTGCATTGACGGTTGGCTGCGGCATGGCCGGTCCCTCCTGCTTGAAAGGGGGCTGCTTACAAAGACACGGCGCACCCGCTGCAAACCGGCCAACGCTGGCCATTTCGCAGTTTTGCGAGATACTCGCCACATGAACAGACTTGTCCTGGGCCTTTGCCTGATCGCCCTCTCGGCGCTCGCCAACGCTGCCGAACCGGCAGTACGAACCCTTTACCTGATTCGCCACGGCCACTACGCAGCCGACCCGGCCGCTGATGAAAAACTCGGCCCCGGTATCACGCCGATCGGCGCGGCGCAGGCGAAGCTGGTGGGTGCCCGGCTGGCCGGGCTGCCGGTCAAATTCGACGCGCTCTACGTCAGCCCCATGCAGCGGGCCCGCGATACCGCGGCGGTGATTTCCGGGAATTTTCCGGGTAGCACGTTCTCGGTGATAGATGACCTCGCCGAATGCACGCCGCCAACCCGCGACAAGAAGATCATGGCTGCGGAAAAACCCGCCGACCTCGCTGCCTGCAAGGCGCAGATCGACCGCCTGTTCGCCGAATATTTCAAGGCATCGCAGGACGGAGCGCGGTCCGAGTTGTTCGTCTGCCACGGCAACATCATCCGTTCGCTGGTCGTGCGCGCACTGGGCGTCGATGCCGATGCCTGGCTGGGCATGTCGGCCGGCCACGCCAGCATCACCAAGATCCGCATCGAGGCTGACGGCCGCTTCAAGGTGATTTCGGTTGGCGATGTCGGCCACCTGCCGCCCAACCTGCTAACCGGCGCGAGTGGCGATGCCGGATAAAATGGTCGCATGAACAGCCACGTCGAACTCAATCTCGCGCTGATCCTCTTGCTGCCCTGGTACGCGATCCCAATGAAACAGACAGAATCCGAGGCCCTATGAAATTCATGCCCCGCCATTTCCAGTGGCTTGCCCTGTGCGCAGCCCTTTTCGCGACTCCGGCCTTGGCCGCAGACGATGCGGACGCTGTCCACTGCGACAACTGCGAAGACTGGAACCAGTCGCAGGCGCCGTTCAATATCTTCGGCAATACCTGGTACGTGGGTACGGCTGGACTGTCGGCGATTTTGATTACCAGTGAATCCGGGCACGTGCTGCTGGACGGTGCCCTGCCCCAGTCGGCGGCGCAGATCCAGGCCAATATCGAAGCGCTTGGCTTTCGCATGGCCGACGTGAAGCTGATCCTCAACTCCCATGAGCACTGGGATCACGCGGGCGGCATCGCAGCCTTGCAACGCGCCAGTGGCGCCGCAGTCAGCGCGAGTCCGGCGGCGGCACGAGTGCTGAGAGAGGGCACCGTCGGTAGCGATGATCCGCAGTTCGACCCGGCATCGCCAGTGACCATTCCAAGAGTGTCTGAAGTTACAGAAGTCGCCGACCTGGGGACCGTCAAGGTCGGCGATCTTGTCGTCAAGGCCTACGCCACGCCCGGTCACACGCCGGGCAGCACGACATGGAGCTGGACCTCGTGCGAGACGGATGACTGCAAAAAAGTGGTTTACGCCGACAGCCTGAATCCGGTGTCGCTCGGCGACTTCCGTTTCAGCGGCGGCAACGGACACCCGGACATTTCAGAGCAGTTCGCCGGCAGCATCGCCCGCGTTGCCGCCCTGCCCTGCGACATCGTGCTTTCGGTGCATCCGGGGATGACCGATACCTTCGAAAAGCTGTCGGCCAGGACGGCGAGCAAGAATACTTTCGTCAATCCGTCGGGCTGCGCAGGCTACGCTAACGCAGCCAGCGAAAAGCTGCGCGCGCGGCTGGAAACCGAAAGCCAGCCGGCAGCGGACCCTGCCAAGAACTAGATCAGAGAATCTTGCGGCCGCTGACCAGGCGCACGACGACCACGATCACGGCAATCACGAGCAGGATGTGGATCAGCCCGCCGCCGACTGACGTCAGCATGCCGAGCAGCCACAGGATTAGGAGTATGGCGACGATGGTGTACAGCATGGAGTCTCTCCGGTGCGGGTTGAGTTGGGAATGTTCGTTCAGCATAGGCTTGCGAGCCTGAACGAATCCGGAGGAGACGCATCAGTACTTGATCGTCGCGCCAACCGAGGCGTAGCTGCCCGAGGGCAGTTGCGCTCGCCGCAGCAAGTCGCCCACGACCAGGCGCTCGAAGTTGAAGGTGAGGTTGACGTTCTTGACGGGGGCCCAGCTCGCGCCGATGCGCAACAGATTGCCGATGTCATGGCCCAATAGTTTTTGTGTTGCGGCATAGGGACGCATGCCACCTGCATACGCCGCATCGCCTTCGTTCAATCGCCGCGCGAATCCAAGCTCGAACGACAGTGTCGTCTTCGGCGTCGGCGTCACCGAAATTCCGGGCGCCACCAGCAGCAGGTTGCTCAGGCTGAGGAATTGTCCATCGCCAAGGTAGCCGGAGCTGGCGTAGAGCTGGTTGAAGCGCCGAAGCGTACCGACGCCGTAGCTGCCGCCACCGGAAGCGATGTCGACATGCGATGTGAGGCGTGGCTTCCAGCCCTTGTCGGAAAGGGCGATGCTTTGCACCGCGAACACGCCCCAGGCATCGACGTCATGGCCCATGAAGTCGCCGGACTGTCGCGCCAGCATCCAGTCGAATTTCAATCGGCCGCGGCTGCCCTGGAATCGAACACCCAGTGTGTCGCGATCGTCCAGGCCGACCAGGCCACCGGACCGGAAGTCCAGCTTGCGCGTGTGGAACCAGAACGGATCAAGGCTGGTCTTCGTCCAGCCATCAGCGCTTATCGCCAGACTGGCGTTGATGCCCTGGATGCGCTCGTCATGGTTGATTTCCTCGTCGAACGATCCGCGCCGTGGCCGCGTCAGGCGAAGGTCGAACGCGCCCAGCCGCAACGACTTGCCCTGCGCAGACAGGCGCAAGCCGTTCCAGGTGCGATGCAGGTTGGATCCATCCCCGACGCTCAATAGTTGGCGAGGCCCATCGGCGAATTCCTGGCGCCCAAGCGTCGCAACCAGCTCACGGGATCCCACCTGTCCGCGCGCCTCAAGATAGAGCTGTTGCAGCGACGCGTCGTTCTGCAGGTTGGCTGCTGCCGTGCTGCGACGCCCTTCGACTTGCCCGGTGCCGATTTCGCCAAATAGGCGCAGGTGCTCGTTGAAGCGGAAATCTGCGCCGACGATGCCCCGGAACAGTTCCTGCCGGAAATCAATGCCGCGGATCAGTTGCGCGTTGTCGTAGGAATCCAGGCGCAGCCGCGCCTCGGCGCTCAGCTTGAGCGTGGCATGGGCCTCGCTCGCCGGACCCAGCGAGGCGATCGCACAAAGCGTGGTGGCGAGAGTTCTAGTCATGTCCCCGTTCGGCCATGTATGCGGCAGCCTGGCTTGCGAATGCGATGACGATGGCTACCGCGACCAGCAGCGTCGCAACCATGAAGGTCAACTGCATGCCGTGGGCCACTCTGTTGGCCGCGTTGGTACCCACGTCGGCCGACTCTATCGCGAACGCAAAGACTGCGCCCATGGCGGACGCCCCCGTAAGCAGGCCCAGGTTACGCGACAGATTCAACAGTCCAGAAATGATGCCGCGTTCGCCGCTGGGACTATTTGTCATGACGGCCGTGTTGTTGGCCGCCTGGAATACCGCGTAGCCGGAGGTGAGGATGGCGATGGGTATCAGGTAGGCCAGCACACCCCATCGGGTTGGCAGAGTCGGCAACAGCGCGCAGCCAAGCATCATCGCGATCAGTCCTGCCAGCGTGCTGCGGTGCGTGCCAATTCTGTCAACGATGCGCCCCGCCGGCACGCCGGTCAGTGCGGCGACGATCGGACCGACCGACATCACCATGCCAACGCCCGCCGCATCGAGGGCGAGCGCGCGGGTCAGGTAGAACGGGCCCACGACCAGCGTCGCCATCACCACGGTGGTGACCAACGCACTCATGGCAAAGGCCGCGCCGAAGACGGGATTGCGGAACATCCCCAGCGGGACCAGGGGCGACATGGTCGTTGTCTCTACAAGGACGAACAAGCCGGCGCCGATGGCCGCCACAGCCAACAACGCCAGGTTGAAAGTGCCGAAATTCCCGCGCCCCAACGTCATCGCCAAGGCAAAGGCCGCAAGCGACATCGCGAGCAGCAGCGTGCCGAAATAGTCGAAGCGTGTGCGCCCGAGTTTCGGTTCCAGCACGCCAACGGGCAGGAAACGCCAGGCGAGCAATAAGGCGATCAAACCCAGCGGCAGGTTGATGAAGAAGATCGAGCGCCATCCCAACGTGGCGATGAGCACGCCGCCCAGCGACGGGCCTAGCGCCGTGCCGATGGCCGACAGGGTTCCAAGCAGCCCCATGGCACGGCCGGTCCGCTCTTTCGGAACGGCTTCGCTGACGAAGGCCAGGGACAGCGCCATCATGATTGCGGCACCCAGGCCTTGCGCTGCGCGGCCGGCAATCAGCATGACGATGCCTGGCGCAGCGCCGCAGGCCATCGATGCCAGCGTGAACAAGGTGATGCCGGCCAACATCAGTCGCCGCCGGCCGAAGATGTCGCCCAGGCGCCCGACAGTGACGATCAGCGTGGTGATGGCCAACAGGTAGGCAAGCACGATCCACTGCACCTGCTGGAACGATGCGCCGAAAGCCTGCGCGAGGGTCGGCAGGGCCACGTTGGCGATGCTGGTGCCGAGTGAGGACAGCAACAGGCTCAGCGACAGGCTGGCCAACGCCCACTTCACGGAACTCGCTTGCCGGGAACCGGGGATGCCCTGGTTTTCAACGGTAATTGCCATGGCTGGATCGTAGTGCCACACCCGCAATGGCGGAAGGCGCATGGTTTGCACTCAATACCTGCATACAACGCCATGTCACTGCCAAACCATGCTAATTTCCGCGCATGTCGAGACCCGACCTCAACCTGCTGGTGACCCTGGATGCACTGCTGGCGGAGGGCAGCGTTGCCGGCGCCGCGCGACGCCTGCGACTGAGCCCATCGGCGATGAGCCGGGCCCTGGCGCGATTGCGCGAAACCACAGGCGACCCGCTACTGGTAAGGGCCGGACGCGGCCTCGTCCCCACGCCGCGCGCGATCGAGCTTCGCGAAAGCGTCGCGCAATTGGTCGTGGATGCGGAAGCCGTGCTGCGGCCGGCGAAGAAGTTGAACCTCAAGCGCCTGCTGCGCACCTTCACGATTCGAACCAGCGAGGGCTTCGTCGAAAACTTCGGGTCAGCATTGATCGCGCGGATTGCCAGCGAAGCACCCGGCGTACGGCTGCGTTTCATCGCGAAGCCGGACAAGGACAGTACGCCGCTGCGCGACGGCACGGTCGATCTGGAAACCGGCGTCATCGGCGCGGAGATGGGGCCCGAGATCCGAACGCTGGGTCTGTTCCGCGACTGTTATGTGGGTGCCGTGCGACCCGGCCATCCCCTCGCCAGAGGCAGGATGACGACCGCGCGTTACGCCGCAGGCCAACACGTGTTCGTGTCACGGCGCGGGCTCGACAGCGACGCCATCGATGAAGCCCTCGCGACATCGGGAATGAAGCGGGACGTCGCGACGATTGTCGGCGGATTCGCCACGGCACTGGCGCTGGCGCGTGGCTCCGACCTGATCGCCAGCGTTCCGGAGCGGCATACGCAATCACTGCGTTCGGGCATGTTCAGCTTTTCGCTGCCGGTGGCCACGGCCGATTTCATGGTGTCTTTGTTCTGGCATCCGCGACTGGAGGCCGACCCCGGGCATCGCTGGCTGCGCGGCTGCTTCCGCGAGGTGTGCAAGTTCGAATGAAGGGCAGCCTTTCGCGAACTTGACCTCGGTCAATACCGGCCGAGCGATGCGGGCGCCTAATCCATCCATGGTCGGACAGAGGGACGTCACCATGGATCGCACCAAAGGCAAAGTCTGCATAGTCACCGGCGGGGCCCTGGGTATCGGACGCGCCTGCGCGCTGCGCCTGGCGGCCGAAGGCGCGAGCATTGCGGTGTTCGACGTACTGGATGACGACGGCGCCAAGCTGGTCGAGGAACTGAACGCCATGCCGACCCGCGGCAAACCCGCTCGCTACTGGCATGTCGATGTCGCCAGCGAAGCCAACGTACAGGCCGCAGTGAACGAAGCCGCCGAGTACTTCGGCGCACTGCACGTGCTGGTGAACAATGCCGGTATCGCAGGCGTGAACAAGCCGACGCACGAAGTGACCGAAGCCGAGTGGGACCGCGTGCAATCGGTGAATGTGAAAGGCGTGTTCTTCTGCACCAAGCACGCCATACCGCACATCAAGCGCGCCGGCGGCGGCAGCATCATCAATCTATCGTCCATCTACGGCATGGTGGGCGCACCCGATGTGCCGCCCTACCACGCCTCCAAGGGCGCGGTTACCTTGATGAGCAAGACCGACGCCATGATCTACGCGGCCGACAGGATTCGCGTCAACTCCGTGCATCCGGGCTTCATCTGGACGCCCATGGTCGAACACCACCTGCGCGACAGCGGCGCCACCGACCTCGATGCCGCGCGCGCGGAGGTCGGCAAACTGCACGCCCTCGGTCACATGGGCGAACCCGACGACATCGCCTGGGGCGTGGTCTACCTGGCATCGGACGAGTCGAAGTTCGTCACCGGTTCGGAATTGGTGATAGACGGCGGCTATACCGCGCACTAGCGCGGACGGGCAGACGCAGGAAAACCTATGGCGTCAGCCAGACATCGAAGCGTGTCTGGCCCTGGCCGTCGGGGGCGAGACGATAGTTGAAGCCATGCCGGTTCAGGACTTCACGCACGAATAGCAGGCCGATGCCCTGCCCGCCCTTCTTGGTGGTGAAGAACGGCGTGAACATCTGTCCGGCAGGCACGTCGCCCAGGCGGTCGCCGGAGTCGATGACCGACAGGCGGACCCGATCGGCTTCCTGTGCGATTTCCAACTGGATCCGTCCGATATGCGCGGCGTCTTCCTGTTGCGTGGTGACCACCGCTTCCAGCGCATTCTTGACGATGTTCAGCAGCGCCTGCTCCATCAGGTTGCGATCCACGTGCTGCAGGCCGACGGCATCGCGCCGGGTCCAGTCGATGCTGATGCCGCGCGCACGCGAACTCTCGCGGTACAACTGCACGATGTCGTCGAGCATCGCCGCGACGTCGGTCGGGCGCGGTTCGGCCACCGGCATCTTCACCACCCGCGTGAATCGCTCGATGAATTCGCCCAGGCTGGCATTGCGCCGCTTGACGGCCTCGATGGCGGTGCTGAAATCGTCGCTGTCGCCAGCGTTGAGTTGCGGCTGATAGAACAACAGCGAATCGAGCACCGATCCGGTCGCGGCGACCGTGTTGTTCACTTCGTGCGCGAGTACGCGAACGAGTTTTTCGTAAGTGGCGCGCTCCGAACTTTCCAACTCCTCGGTCAACTCGTCCATCAGCAGGAAATGCCGCGGAAAGCCACGGTCGAAGAACTGCCCGCGTTGGCAGCGGTAGCGGCGACCATCGGTGTCGGTCAGCAGGCGGCTGTCGCCCAGGGGCAGCGCCTCGAGTTGCGCCAGCAAGTCCAGGCTGCGCTCGCGGCCGGCGGCGTCGATGTCGTCGATGAACAAACCGCGCGATTGCGCCCAATCCATGAGCGTCCTGCCTTCCGGCGCGGCAACGCCCAGCAGGGCCTGCGCGCTGGCATTGACCAGGCTGATCCGGTCATCGAAATCGAAAACGATCACCGCGCTTGGCGTGGCTTCCAGCAGCCGGTCGAGGAAGCCCCGTTGCTCGCCGAGTTTCAGGCGTTCCTGGTAGAGCGCATCGAGCATGCCGTTGAACTGGTTGACGATGCCGGCGAGCTCGTCGTTGGGCGCCTGCTGCAGGCGCGCCGCGTAGTTATGGTCCTGCAGCAAGTCGCGGAAGCGGCGCGCGTAATCGAGTGGCTGCAACGCGCGGCCCACCAACGCAATGCCCAGGGCGAGGCTTGCCAGCAGGAAGAGTTCGACCCCGACCACCACCAGCGGCTTTTCCCGATACACGAAGATTGTCAGCGCGAAAAAAACCAGGTGCAGCCCGATCAGGTAGGCAATCAACCGGTGGCGCAACTTCACGCCACATCCTCGCCCGAGTTACCCGTCGCCAATCCGTATTTTTCCAGGCGCCGGTACAAGGCGGGCCGGCTGAGGCCAAGCGCCCGGGCAACGCGGGAAATATTGCCGTGATGTTGATCGAGCAGGTTCTCGATCATGCGTCGTTCCACCGCTTCCAGGGTCATGCCATCAACGCCCATGCCGGCAGGCCTCGGTCCATCACCCTCGCCCGGCTCCGCGAAAATGAAATCGCCCTGGTCGAGCACGGGTTTCCCCACCAGCAGCAAGGTCCGCTCGAGCACTTGTTTCAGCTGGCGGATATTGCCCGGCCAAGGTTGCGACGACAGCCATTCGAGCGCGCCGGCAGTAAGACTGACCGGGCCCAGGCCATAGTCACGGGCCAGGTCCGATACCAGTCGCGTCGCGATCAGCGCGATGTCGCTGCGCCGTTCGCGCAGCGGCGGCAGGCGCAGGGTAATCAGGTTCAGGCGGTAGTACAGGTCTTCGCGAAATTCGCCGGCCGCAACCAGTTCGGCCAACTCGCGGTTGGTGGCCGACACGACGCGAATATCGGCCTGCTCCGAAGCACTGGCGCCGACCGGGCGGTAGCTGTGGTCCTGCATCACGCGCAGCAGCTTCACCTGGTCGCCGCGATTGAGCTCGCCAATCTCGTCCAGGAACAACGTACCTCCCTGTGCCGTGGCGACATGGCCCTTGCGATCGTTGCGCGCATCGGTAAAGGCGCCCTTCACATGGCCGAACATTTCGCTTTCGAACAGCGACGAAGTGATCGCGCCCATGTTGATCTTGACGCAGTCCTTTTCGGAGCGCGGACTATTCCTATGAACTGCGTCGGCAATCAATTCCTTGCCGGTGCCACTCTCGCCCAGTATCAGCACCGGCGCGCGCGTGCGTGCCACGCGGCCGACCGTGGACAACACCTTCAGCAGTTCCGGATGTTCACCAATAATTCCGCTGAAATCGAACTCCGCATCCAGCGCCCGGCGATCGGGTCGGCCCGCCGTGCGCGGCGCGGTGAGTTCCAGCGTCGTGCGGATCAGTTCGACGAGTTGCGCGTTCTGCCAGGGCTTGGTGAAAAAATCAGCCGCGCCCATCTTCACGCCCTTCACCGCCAGCGCGATCGAGCCCCAGGCCGTCATCAGCAGCACCGGCAGCGCCGGGTGTTTCGCCTTGATCGCGGCCAGCAGCGCCAGGCCTTCCTCGCCGCTGGTGCGCGGCGAGAAGTTCATGTCCTGCAACACCAGGTCCACCGACGCGCTGGCCAGCAGCGGCAGCACTTGCGCCGGCCCGTCGCAGGTCAGCACGTCGAAGCCCGACTGCTTCAGCAACAGGGCAAGCGAGACTTGCACGGAGCTGTCGTCGTCAACGACCAGCACGCGTTGCCTGGATGCACTTTCAGTCACGGTGTTGATGCTCTGTGCCTTGGTGTGGTCATTCGTAATGCAGGGCCTCGGTCGGGCTCAAGCGGCTGGCCTGCCAAGCAGGATAGAGAGCGCAGAGCACCGAAACCAGCGCCATCAGGCCTATTGCGGTCGCCGCGGCGCCCAGGAACAAGGGCCAGTCCAGGTTCTGCCCGAGCACGCCGGTAATCGGCAACTGCACCAGCAGTATCAGCCCGACCGCCATCGCCAGGGAAGTCAGCAACAGCTGCTCGATGATGATCTGCCGGTAGATGTCGGCCGAGGTGGCGCCCGTGGCGCGGCGCAGGCCGATCTCCGGGATGCGACGCGTGGTGTTCTGCCACAGCACGCCGAACAGGCCGAACGCCACCATCAACAGCAGGAAGCCGGCAATCACGGACAACACGACCAGCGGCGTGATCGTCTCCTGCAACATCGACTTGCGCAAATCGCCCAGCGGCGAAATGCGATACGACCAGTCGTTGCGGATCAGCTTCAGCTGCTGGCTGAGCTTGAGTTCGAAATCGCGCGACGTACCGGGCCGTACCTTCAGCAACACGGTGCCGATCATGGCGTTCTCGGCTACGGGCGAGAAGCGCTTCAGCACGAAGTTGGTCGGCGACATGAACTCGCCCTTGTTGCGGAATTCTTCGAACACGCCGGTAATCTTCATCATCACGCGTTCCTTGCTGCCCGGGTCACCGTCCGCGATGATCTTGCCGAGCGGATCCTGGCCCGGAAACAGCGCGTCAGCCAGCTGGCGATTGATCACCACCGCCGTTTCCGCCGCGCCTTCATCGGCCGCCGAAAACCAACGTCCTGCCTGTACCGACATATCCAGCGTGGCGAAGAAGTCATCGCTCACATCCATCATGTCGGTCCGGGCAGCGGCGCCACCCTCGGGCAGGCTCACCTCGGTGCGCCAGGTGGCGCTCTGGTAGGGCGTGAAACTCGACAGCGCCACCTGCTCAACTTCGGGAAGGGCCTGCAGGCCACGCCTGAATTTTTCGACGATGGCGCCGCCATCCTTCGAACCTTCTTCGTTCGGTTGCTCCAACTGCACCGACCACACGTTTTCGTAGCTGAAGCCCGTAGGCAGGTGGTACAGCTGGTAACAACGACCGGCCGCGGCAACGATGGCGAACACCACCAGGAAGGTCAGCAGGATTTCAAGGCTGAGCATCAGATTACGCGACTTGCGGCGCCAGATCGGCTTCAAGAGATGGCGGAACATCAGGCGGCTCCCTTCAGGGCTTGCACGGGGTTGAGGCGGGACATCTTCCAGGCCGGGATGACACCCGACAGCAGGCCGAACACGATGGCGAGCACCAAGCCGCAGGCAAACACAGCCAGGTTGATATCGACGTCCAGGTAGGGAATCAGGCCGGAGCCTTCCAGCCAAAGCAACACGCCCTTGGCGGCCAGCAGTGCAAGCAGCCCGCCGAACAGGCACAGCAGGATGTTCTCGATCACGAACTGGACGACGAGCTGCGAACTGGAGGCCCCGAACGCCTTGCGCACGCCAATCTCGGAGCTGCGCTCCATGATTCGCCCCATGTTGAGATTGACCAGGTTCAGCGCCGGCAACAGCATGAAAAACAGCATCAGCACCGCAATGATCGTCAGGAACATCGCCGCGCCCGAGTCGGCATTGCGTTCGTTGTTGAGCAGGCCGCGCGCGAAGAAATCGAGCTTGGTGTCACCCCACATGATTGCCGTGGTCCATTGCTTCGGGTCGTCGAACTGCACGCGCTTGGCGATCTGAGCCACTTCCGCCTTCATCGCCGGCAGGTCGCTGGCGTCGCGCGCCAGCAACAGGGCGCTGAAGTCGCCCCACATCTGGTTGCGGTATTCGGTGGACGGGTCGGTGCTGATCGGCGTCCACATATCCGAATACGAGTTGAGATGCATCGAGTCCTCGACCACACCGATTACCTGGAACGACTGGCCGCCGATATTCACCGGCTGCCCGACTGCCTTGGTGCCGGGAAACAACTTGCGCGCCGTGCTCTGGTTGATGACGGCGACGAAGCGGCCTCGCGCATCGTCGTCCGTCGTCGGCAGGCGGCCGTCCAACAGCACGAAGTCGAGTACCTTCCAGTAGTTGCCGTCGGCGCGACGCATCTGCACTTCATTGATCCGGTCGCCCTGGTACACCGACACCGTCTTTGGTCCGGTCACCGCGGCGACCAACTCCGCCGTCTTCATCGGCTTGAGGTATTTTTCTATCAACTTGTAGCCGAGCGGGCTGTGGCGCATGGCACTGCCGCCCTTGCCGATGGACACGAGGGAGCCCACTTGCAGGGTGCGATCGCTCTTGCCTTCGACGCCCGTGGGATACAACTCGTTCTGCAGCAGTGCGGTCACCACCAGCAGCACCATCAAGGTCAGCGTGATGCACAGCAGGTTGATGGCGGTAAACAGTTTGCGCCGGGTATAAACCTTCCAGGCGGTCAGCAGGTAATTCCTGATCATGGGTTTTCCTCAGGCCACCAGCTGGCCATCGAACACGCGGATAATGTGGCTGCCGCGCCGCGCTTCGCGCTCGTCATGGGTCACCATCACCACGGTGGTGCCGTCCTTGTTCAACTGCACCAGGTGGTCCATCACTTCGCTGCCCATCTGGCTGTCTAGATTGCCGGTGGGCTCGTCGGCCAGCAGCACCTGCGGTTGGCCGACCATGGCGCGGGCAATGGCAACGCGTTGCTGCTGGCCGCCGGACAACTGGTTGGGGTAGTGCTCCATGCGCGCGCCCAGGCCGACTTTCTCCAGCGCGGCGCGGGCGAGGCGACGTCGTTCGGCGGCCGGCATCTTGCGATACAGCAAGGGCAGCTCGACGTTGTCGATCACCTGCAGGTCGTTGATCAGGTGGAAACTCTGGAAGATGAAGCCGAAGGTCTGGTTACGCAGGCGCGACACGTCCTTGTCGCGATACGACTTCACTGTCGCACCATCGACGCTGACCGAGCCGCTACCCGGCTGGTCGAGCAGGCCGATGACATTGAGAAGCGTGGACTTGCCACAACCACTCGGCCCCATGATCGAGACGAACTCGCCCTTCTTCACGTGCAGGTTGATGTCCTTCAGCGCCAGGGTTTCCACCCTGTCGGTCTGGTAGGTCTTGCTGATGTTTTCGAGCTTGATCATCGGTATCGCCTTTAGTTTGAGATGCGAATGCTGTCGAGGTGCTTGAAGCGGCTGGTGTCGGAAACGATCAGCCGCTCGCCGGCTTTCGCGCCGGAAATGATTTCAACCGCGTTGCCGTCGCCCAGGCCGACATCCAGCTGGCGCTTGCGCGCCACGTCGCCGTCCAGCACGTAGACGTCCTGGCGGCCGCGGCCGTTGAAGGCCGGCCCGCTGTCGGCAATCAGTGCATCGGACTTCTGGTCGGTGACGATGTTGGCGTCCACGCGCAGGCGGTTGCGCAACAGCGGATGGTTGGGCTTGTCCAGCGTCACCAGCAAGGCGACGGTGCCGTCCTTGATTTCGGGAAGCACGGTTTGCACCTGGCCCGAAAGCTCCTGGCCGCTGTAGCCAATCCGCACCTTCTGGCCAGGCTCGAGGTAGCGCGCGTAGAAGTCGGAGACGGTGGCCTCGACTCGATAGTTGTGCAGCTCGGATACCTTCGCGACCATCTGCCCGGCCTGCACGCTGGCGCCGGTATCGGTCAGCACCCAGCTGAGCATCCCGGCGAACGGCGCGCGGACCTGGGTCTGCGCCAGCAGGATCTTCTGCTGCTCGAGTTCTTTGTGCAGGATGGCCTTCTGCAACTGCGCGCCGCGGATATTGGTCTCGGTGGCCAGGCGGGTGTCGGCTACGGAATCGCGATGCTGGCGCAATTCGATCCTGGTGCGCTCCACCACGAGTTCGGCCGCGTTCAAGTCCGAGGCCGATGAGGCGCCGATCTTTTCCAGGCGCTGGAAGCGACCCAGGCGCACTTCGGCGCTGGCGAGGTCGAGCCGCAGCAGCTCGATCTCGCTGGCCAGCTGCTTTTGTTTCTGGCGCATCTCCAGCGTCAACGACTGCACGCGGATTTCCTGCTGGGCGATCTGTTCGTCGAGGTTGTCGATGGCCAGGCGAATCGTGCGGTCGTCGAGTTCGACCAGCAAGGCGCCCGCCGCCACTTCCTGCCCGGCCTTGACGTGCACGCGCGCCAGCCGCGTCTGGATGGGGCTGGGCACCTGCTCTTCATGCACCGGCACGACCACGCCCGAAGCGTTGATGGTGTTGGCGATATTGCCGCGATGGATCTGCGCGATGCGGATGTCGTCGCGGGCGACGCTGGGGCTGACGATGCGATTGACGGCCCAGGCAGAAGTTGCAAGCACGACGATCGCGCCGACGACCAGGGCAACGCGCAGCCGCTGGCGTCGGGTGATGGTGCGGGCGCTGATCGGTTGGTCCATGGCGCTGGAATTTGTTGAAGTCATGTCGCCACTTCAGCAAGAGCCGTGCCATGTCTCGCATGACAGGTCTTTCCGATGTCAATCAGGGACTTGTCGCTGCCGGCACGCCACGCAGGCAAGGCCAATCCCGGGCGTTGCTGATCGGCCGCGAACACGAGTGTCCGATATCGAACACCGCTTGCGCAGGTGCTTCATCGAATTTCCGCGTACGGTTGTTTCCTAGGCGGGAACCTGGCCCGTCGCCAGTTGGATCTTCAGGATCAGGAACTCCGCGGGCTTCAGCGGCGCGAATCCCACCTCGATCGACACGATGCCGTTGTCCAGGTCGGACTGCGTCGTCGTGTCGCGGCCGCATTTGACGAAGTACGCATGCTTGGGCGACGCGCCCTGGAAGGCGCCGTGGCGAAACTGCTGATTCAGGAATGCGCCGACATCGTTGCGTATCTTCGCCCACAGCGCTTCGTCGTTCGGCTCGAACGCCACCCACGCCAGGCCACGGGCCAGACTCTCTTCCAGGAACAAGGCCATCCGCCGCACCGGCACGTATTTGTATTCGGAACCCTGCGCATCCGCGCCCATCAACGTGCGCGCTCCCCACACCACCGAAAGTCGGCCGGGAAAGCGGCGCAGGATATTGATGCGATTCGAATTGAGATCCTGATTTTGTTCATCGCCAAGCGAGATGGCAAAGTCGATCACGCCGCTGAGAGTCGCGTCGCTACCGGCTGGCGCTTTCCACACGCCGCGCTGTTGGTCGGTACGCGCGAATACGCCCGCCACCGAACCCGACGGCGCCATCACCGGCATTCGCTCGGTGCCCTGCGGATCCACGATGCGCACGCCGGGAAAGTAGATTGCCCCATTGCGCGATGGCGCCAGGCCGTCTGCCCAGGCGACGATGTCGCCCAGTGTCCTCGTCCGTGGCGCGTCCACGAGGTAGAAGGCGCGACGGCTTTCACACAGGCGCAGGGCCGCATTGGCGACCTCGGTGGCGTCCGCATCCGGCAGGTCGAAGGTCTCGGGCACGCACAGCAGGTTGAACAGGTCGACATCCTTCAAGGCGTTCATGCCCGTAGTCGCGGTCAGTCCGAGCAATCCAGCCCTACCGAGAGTCTCGACGCGCACGATCACCGCCTGTCCGCCGCCATTGATGAAGAACTGGTGCACGGCGTAAGACAACGGACTGTCGCTGTCGAGGCCGCCATAGATGGCTTTGAATTGCGCAAACGAATGGATCTTTGCCGCCTGGTCCGGCACACCCTGGCGCGTGTAGCCGACGAAGGCGGTGATGGACGTATCCACGCCATTGATGTGGCGGATCGCGTTCGTCACTTCCTGGACAAAGACGCCTGGATAGGTAGGATCTTCCGGCATGGATTCCGCCCTCTTGCGAGTAAGTGAGTGCATCAGAGCTTACGCCCCCGGGCCTCGAAACCGGCCACCGGCGCGGATGCCACCGCACTGGACGCTGCGACCTTCTAAGCCGAGACCTTTCCCGACAGCGCGGTGCATGCCGTGCATCGCGCACCCGGCGACTAATGGAAATGACGACGATCGATATCGCCGCGATCGAGGCTGCGCGACGCGGCTAGGACGGAAGCCGACGCTTGCCCAATCCGGCAGATGGCCTGGGCGACAGCGCGACTTCGAGGGGTCCGATGTCGAATGGCTTCAGGTGCGACAGGAACTGCCGCGTGCACGCCTCCCACGAAAAGCGCTCGGCGTGCTTGCGTGCCTCGCTACGATCGATCGACAGCGCGCGTAGCGCGGCGGTGCGCAGGTCCATGTCCAGTGCACCCGCAGGCGAGTCGCCGATTACGTCCACCGGGCCGGTAACCGGATAGGCCGCAACCGGGCAGCCGCAAGCCAATGCCTCCAGCAACACCAGCCCGAAGGTGTCGGTAAGGCTCGGAAACACGAACACATCGGCAGCGTTGTAGAGCGTCGCCAATTCCACCTGACCAAGCACGCCGGTGAAATGTACTTCGGGAAACTGCAACTTCAGTTTCGCCAGCGCAGGTCCGGCGCCTGCGACCCATTTGCTGCCTGGCAGGTCGAGGCGAAGGAAAGCCTCGATGTTCTTCTCGACTGCGACGCGTCCGACGCACAGAAAGATGGGCTTGGCCAGGTCATGCGTCATGGCGGGCCCGGGCTTGAAGATATCCAGCTCCACGCCTCGCGACCACAGCACGACCCTTGCCGGGTCAAAGCCATTCTCGACCAGATCGCGCCGCACGACTTCGGTAGGTACCATCACTGCCCCCGCGCCACCGTGGAACCAGCGCAGGAAGCGATAGGTGACCGACAACGGAAGCCGGATGCGCGCATGCACGTATTCGGGAAAGCGCGTGTGGTACGCGGTGGTGTAGGGCACGCATTGGCTGATGGCATAGGCGCGTGCCGCAATGCCAAGCGGCCCCTCCGTGGCGATGTGGATCGCCTGCGGCGCGAACTCGCTGATTCGCCGGCGCAATTTTCGCCCCGGCAGCAGCGACAGGCGGATGTCAGGATAGGTCGGGCAAGGCAGCGTCCGGAATTCCAAGGGCGTCAGCATGTCGACCTGGTGACCCATCCGTTCCAGCTCGCGCCGGGTGGACTTGAGCGTGCGCACCACGCCATTGACCTGCGGCTCCCAGGCGTCGGTGACGATCATGATCCTCACTTCGACACCGACCCGGACGCTAGGGCGACCAGTAAAACAAGCAGTGACGAGATCGAGGCTTTCATGCTGACGACGATCAGACCAGCCCAAGATGACAGCCTCGTGATTCTCGGGAGGGCGGTCATCGCGACGACCCTGCACCTGGCCTTCACGGCCACTCAATAGACTCGGCCACGAGTGCGATCAAGCAAGCCAACTCCCCGGGGGTAATCGTGATCTGGCCGATTTACGCAGCACTGCTTGCTTTGATCTTCGTCGCACTCAGCATCCGGACGCTGCGGATCAGGCGTGGCCTCAAGGTGGCCGTAGGCGATGGCGGCAATCCGATCATGCTTCGCGCCATCCGCGCCCACGGCAATTTCGCTGAATATGTCCCGCTTGGGCTGCTGCTGATCCTCGCGTGCGAGGGACTGGGTGCACCCGGATTACTGGTGCACGGCCTGGGCGGACTGCTCGTGCTGGGTCGGCTGATACACGCGATTGGAATCTCGAGGCCCGACGAGGTCTTTGCCTATCGGGTTACGGGCATGGCGCTCACATTTACCTGCTACCTGACGGCCGCTGGCTTCATCCTGATCTGGGGACTGTAGAGTCCGGTCGATAGATGGGGGCTTCGGCAGGCGAAACAGCGCAATGCGCTGTCGCGGCGCAGAAAAATCGCCCATGAATTGGAAGGGAAGAGCTCACAACGTGTGAAAAACTTCACATTATTTCTCCGGGTGCAGGCCTCGAATTGACGATTTTGTGCGACTGGCGAGCGCCAAAGCCACTCACGAACAGGGGAACGAATCGGCAACTGCAATTTGAACTCCGGATTGGCAATCATCTATCGGGCCGCCTGTGCCGAAGGCGCAGGCTTGTTTTCCCTGTACAGCAAGCGATACAGGGCCGGCAAAACCAACAGGGTAAGCAGCGTCGAAGAGACGATGCCGCCGATGACAACGGTCGCGAGGGGACGCTGTACTTCGGCACCTGTACCGACGTTGAGCGCCATGGGCAGGAAGCCGAGGCTGGCTACCAGCGCGGTCATCAGCACCGGCCGCAGGCGGGTCACCGCCCCTTCCACGATCGCCTCATGCAGCGGGCTACCGTCTTCGCGCAACTTGCGGATGAAGCTGATCATCACCAGGCCATTCAGCACGGCCACGCCTGAAGTTGTGGAATTGCCATCAGCTCTCGCGCCAATGCAGCGCGCCAAGGAATATCAAACGCAACTGTCGCACGAAGTTCTCGACCAGTTCCCGTTCCTGTTTCGGTCGGTTCCTGGGCAGATCGAGAATGTCGGAGGCGGCATTCAACATGGTGGCAACGACCAGCCCGCAGATCATTTGCAGGCTGGCGCTGGACAGGTCGGGCAAGGTGCCAAGGGCGCGTAGGTCCTGGGCCATCTCGGAGGCGAAATGGCTTTCTTCAGTGCGGATGGCCTGGCGAATCACCGGCGATCCGCCGCCGCGCTCGCTGGCCAGGAATCGGAACACCAGGCTTCGATCTTCCACGAACTGCTTATAGACCAGCACCGATCCGCGCAGCATGTCGGTGGGTGGAATGCCGTCGCGACGGGCTTCGCGCAGCAAGTGGCGCAGGGTCACGCCGCCCATCTCGACCAAGGCCAGGCCCAGTTCGTCCAGGTCGCGGAAGTGGCGATAGAAAGCCGCAGGCACGACACCGGCTTCGCGGGCGATCTCGCGCAGGCTCAAGGATGTAAAGCCACGGCCCTGGCCAATCAACGCGAGGGCCGCTTCGATCAGGCGCAGGCGGGTGCGCTCTTTCAGCTCGACCCGAGTGCTGCGTGATACCGCTTCGGGTTTTACCGGCGCGGTTTTGCTCGTGCCCAAGATTCTCTCCAGAGACCCATCCGGCCCGATGGCCAGCGTCCAAGTATAGGCAGCGGCCGGGGCCAAAGACTCTGGAGTGCAAACTCTAGAGTTATTGAGTGAACATATGTTCACTGTAATGACAGGCCCGTCCATGGTCACCGCCCCCGCCACGCATCAGGCACACACCCCAGGATTCCGTCGTTTCCTGCGGCATCCACTATGGGCGCCGCTGAACCAGCCCGCGCACTGGGACCGTTTGGCCTCGGCCCTTAATCCGGTCTGGTCGTTCACTGAAGCGCGGGCGCGGGTCGTTCGCGTGGTGGACGAGGCGCCGGGCGTCAAAAGCCTCTGGCTCAAGGGTAATGGGCGATTCCGTGGATTTCAGCCCGGCCAGCACGTGTTGCTCGAATTGGAGCTCAACGGCGCCCGCCATGCCCGTTGCTTCAGCCTGTCGCACGCGCCGCGCGCTGACGGGCTGCTACGGCTGACCATCAAGTGCAAGGACGACGGCCCGCTGTCCAACGCGGCACACCAACTTCAAGTCGGACAGGTCGTGCGCCTGAGCCAGGCGCAGGGGTCGTTTGCGCCGCGCAGCGCGGACGGAAAGTTGCTGATGATCAGCGCCGGCAGCGGCATCACGCCGATGATGTCGCTGTTGCAGGGCTTCGCCGCGACCGGATCGAAGCGCGACGTGGTCATGCTGCACAGCAATCGAACCGAAGCCGACATGATCTTCGGCGACGAGTTGCGTGGGCTGCTATCACGCTGGCCGCAACTGCGCATGCACCTGCATTCAACGCAGGCGGATGGAAGACTGGGCGAGCACGGGCTGAAGGCGATCGTGCCGGACTGGGCCGAACGCGACGCCTTGCTGTGTGGGCCCGATGGCTTCATGCGCACCTTCGAGACGGTGTACGCCGCCGCCGGCCGCAGCGCGCAACTGCAAAGCGAAAGTTTCGGCCGACGCGCCGCAGCGATCAATCCGAGTGCGGCTCAACACGCAGTGTCATACGGCGGCAGCGATCGATCGTTCACGGCCAATGCCGGGCAAAGCCTGCTCGATGCCGCGGAAGCCGCAGGCCTTCAGCCGCGCTTCGGCTGCCGGCGCGGCATCTGCCGCACCTGCCAATGCCGAAAGCAAAGCGGCACCGTGCTGAACCTGCTGACGGGCCAGACCTCGGGGCCGGGCGAAGAACTGATCCAGCTTTGCATCTCCACCCCACAAAGCGCGATTGAACTCGCGCTCTGATCCAAGGACCTCGCCATGATCGCCAAGACCCTACTCAATCCCGATGACCTGACCAGCTTCCAAGCCGAACTCGATGCACTGCGTCTGGAGGTTCTCGGCCAGATCGGCGAAACCGACGCCAGGCACATCCATCGCATGCGGCGTGTCGTGCAAGGTTCCGCCATTGCCGGCCGCGGCCTGCTGATGTTCGGGGTCGGGCCGATCAGCTGGGTCGCCGGCGTCATCAGCCTGTCCTTGGCCAAGATCATGGAGAACATGGAGATCGGCCATAACGTGATGCACGGCCAGTACGACTGGATGAATGAGCCAGCGCTGAACTCACAAACGTATGAATGGGACATCGTCTGCGACGGTGACCATTGGCGGCATTCGCACAATGTCGAGCACCACGACCACACCAATATCATCGGCAAGGACCACGACTTCGGCTACGGCATGCTGCGCTTGAGCGAGCAGCAGAAGTGGTCGCCATCCACCCTGTTGCAACCGTTCTGGTATCTGCTGCTGGCCTTGAATTTCCAATGGGGCGTGGCCGTGCATGACATCAAGATCGGTCGCTTCGTGCTGGGGCGGATGAAGCTTCCCGAGTTTCGCCAACGCATGCGGCCGTTCCTGCGCAAGGCCGGGCGACAATTGTTCAAGGACTACGTATTGTTTCCCGCCCTCGCCTTCTGGCAGTGGCCGCGCGTGCTGCTGGGCAACCTGCTCGCCAACGGCATCCGCAACCTGTGGACCAATGCCATCATCTTCTGCGGGCACTTCACCGCAGATGCGCAAACCTACACACGCAAGGAAGTCGAAAACGAAACCCGCGGCCAGTGGTACCTGCGCCAGATCCACGGTTCGAGCAACCTGGAGGGTAGCCGCGTCTTCCATCTGCTGACCGGACACCTCAGCCACCAGATCGAACATCACTTGTTCCCCGACCTGCCGGCGCCGCGCTACGCCGACATGGCGCCTCGCGTGCGTGACATCTGTGCGCGCTACGGCGTGCACTACAACTCGGGCGGTTTCTGGAAGCAGTATGCAGGCGTGTTGGCCAGGATCCTTCGGCACGCACTGCCTACCCGCCAGCGGCTGGCGACGGACTTGACGTAGCTTGCGATCACTTGCTGGACGAGGCTTCAGTGGTCCTTGCCAATCAGCAGGGGCTTCAACAGCGGATTCGGAAAACGTCGCGCCTGCACGATCGCATAGAAGCTCTCGGAGAGCTCCGGGATGCGGTAGCGTTCGACCAGGATGCCGGCCTTCAGCTCGTCGCGCACGACGATGGGCGGCACCAGGGTCAAGCCATCGCCTTCGCGTGCGAGCAGTCGCAACATCGCCATGTCGTCCACTTCCGCCCGAACGATCGGCCGGACGCCGGCGAGTGCGAGCAGGCGATCGAAATCGACGCGGATATCGCTGTCGAGGCTCGGTAGCGACACCGGCTGCGTTCGCAGGTCGTCCGGGAAACGGAAGGCCGGCGCATTGACTTGCGGAGGCCCGACCAGGCTCACCGGCTGCCGGTCCAGCAGGTAGCTGTGCAGCACGGTGCCCGCGTCCCGTCGCACGGCGCTGTTGGTGAGCACGACATCCACCGCCTGCGCGTCCAGTTGCGCCAGCAGATCGCGCAAGGTGCCCGAGCGCACCACCAGCGAAATATCCTCGCGGCCCATCAGCGGGCGCAGGAATTCCATCTGGAAATTTCGCGATAGCGTGGTCAGCGCGCCCACTTTGAGCATCGGCCGCTTCAACGTGGGCTGGCTACGCAGGGTGCCCAGCAACTCGTCGCCGGCCTGGAACATGGTGTCCGCGTAATCGAGCGCGATCCGACCCGCCTCGGTCAGTACCAGGCTGCGCCCCCGCCGCTCGAACAGGGGATGGCCGAGCTGCGCTTCCAGCTTGGCCAGTTGCACCGACAGCGCCGACTGCGATAGATGAAGCCGCTCTGCCGCCTTCGTCAAGCTGCCCTCGTGGGCAATGGCCCAGAAGTAGCGCAGGTGCCGGTAGTTTAGCTGGGCCATCGTATTCTTTTATAAAAGCGAACGATATATTGTAATCTTTGTATTATCTAAAACTAAAGCCTCCCGCTAGAGTGCCTGTCGTCCAAACCTGGAGACGATCGTGGCCGAACCCCTGCTCTGGCTATTGGCCGTGGGCCCGCTCGCACTGGCAGGCGTGTCCGCCATGCCCGCGTCCTGGGCGAACCGGCACCCGCAGCGGGTGGCGCGATCGGCATCGATTGCAGGCGTGGTCGCACTGGCCATCACCCTGGCGGCGGCCATAACCCAGCTTGCCCTGGGAGTCGCGGCGTGGCGGACCGGCACGACAGGCGTGGATGGCATCGGCTTCGCCTTGCAACTCGATGCGCTCAGCGCCACGGTCGCGTTGCTGGTCGCATTCGTGGGAACGATCGTGATCGGCTACAGCCGCAACTACCTTGACGGCGATCCCGGGCACGGTCGCTTCATCCAGGGACTGAGCCTGACCCTGGCAAGCGTCCTGCTTCTGATCCTTTCGGGCAACCTGTTCCAGTTGGCGCTTGCCTGGGCGGCGACATCGCTGGGCCTGCACCGCTTGCTGCTGTTCTATCGCGAGCGTCCGTCGGCCATCCTGGCCGCGCGCAAGAAGTTCCTCGCCGGCCGGATCGGCGACCTATGCCTGGTCGCTGCCATGGTGCTCGCTTACCGCGCGTTCGGCAGCCTGGATTTCAGCGTGATACAAAGCGGCGCTCGGGCCTTGCAGGACACTGCGGCAATCCCCGGCGGCATCCACGGACTGGCCGCCCTGCTGGTCGTGGCGGGCTTGCTCAAGTGTGCGCAGTTTCCACTTCATGGCTGGTTGCTGGAAGTGATGGAGACGCCGACGCCGGTGTCGGCGCTGCTGCACGCCGGCATCATCAACGCCGGGGGCTTCCTGCTGCTGCGCTTCGCCGACGTGCTGGTGCTGTCGGGCCCCGCATTGAACGGCTTGCTGCTGGCCGGTGGACTAAGCGCCCTGTTTGGCTCGCTGGTGATGATGACCCAGTCGTCGGTCAAGGTTTCGTTGGCGTATTCGACCATTGCCCAAATGGGTTTCATGATGCTGCAGATCGGCCTCGGCGCCTTTTCAGCAGCACTGCTGCACCTGGTCGCGCACTCGCTCTACAAGGCGCATGCCTTCCTTTCCTCGGGCAGCGTGATCGACCTGCAGCGCGCGCCGGGGGCCACGACACCCGGCGGGCCACCGCATCCAGCGCGCCTGCTCGTGGCCACCGGACTGCTGTTGGCGATCGCGGTGGCGGCCAGCCTCGTGTCTGGCGCAACGCCGGGCAGCCAGCCGGGTGTATTCGCACTGGGCATGATCTTGATGCTGGGATTGACGCACCTGGTCAGCCAGGCCATCGATGAGGCGCCGGGCATTGCCGTGATTTCGCGCGTCATCGCGCTTGCCGCCGGCGTCGCGGCGGCCTACTTCGGCCTGCAATGGCTTGCCGCACGACTCACCGCCGACGTGCTGCCACCGGCGCTGGCGCTGCGCGGGCCGTTCGACCTGGCCACCATCGCAATCGTGGTGGCCGGTTTCGCTGCCATCATCGTCGTGCAGGGATTGCTGCCGGGGCGGATCGAAACGCCGCGCTGGCAGCGCTGGCATGCCCATGTCGTCAACGGCTTTTACGTCAATACCATTGCCAACCGTTGGGTCCTGCGCTTCTGGCCCACGGGACGGGGGGCATGACCGTGTCCGCGCCACCCGCCAGCGAAAATATCGACCGGGCCATCGACAGTGCCTGCCAGCGGATCGCGCCCTTGTGGCCGCTGAGGCACTTCGTCGCGGTCAATCCCTTCCTTGGTTTTTCCGGACAGGGCTTCATGCAAACCTGTGCGACGCTGCGCCGCGTCACCGGCGCCCGCATGCTGATGCCGCGGCGCTTCTATCGCGACGCGCTGGCGAGCGGGCGCATCGATGACGCCGACCTGGCGGTCGGACTACGCCAGCTGCCCCCGTCCGCGTCCACGCCGGCCAATGTTGCCGCCTTCAGGCGGATGCTTGCCCGGGAAACGACCAGCGAATCGGGCCGCCGGCGATCCATCGACACGGTCGCCGACGTGCTGGATGCGCTCGCGGGTGGCGACCGGCATGCCTCGCGCACCGCCTTCATGATCGATGAGATATCGCGTTGGTGCGCCGCTTACTTCGACCAGGGTCCGGCAACGTGGAAGATGCCGTCGCGGCAACTCGCGCCCTATGCCGCGTGGCGCGCAACGATGCAGTACGACCGCAATGCCGAGACATTCGGCGTCAAGGGCTTCCGCGCTACCGTCGCGGCCATGCCGGATGATCCGCGCGACGCCATCGCCGTAGTGGTCGATGCACTGGGAATTCCTTCACGTTCGCTGGACGACTACCTGCATCGGGCCCTGTTCGACATCGCCGGATGGGCCGGCCATGTGCGCTACCTGGCTTGGGACAACGCGCTGCATGGGCGCAGCGACGAGCGGATCATCGACTTGCTGGCCATTCGCATGGTCTGGGGCTACGCCCTGTTTCGCAACTGCACGGATCCGGGCTTCAAGGCGGCCTGGTCGAACTCGCTCGCCCTGTCCGCCAGCTGGCAGCCGCATGAAGAATCCGGAATCGATCCCGAACTCGCTGTCGACCTGGCCGTGCACCAGGCCTATGAAGCTGCAACCCAACGCTGGCTGATCGAACGCATTGGCTCTGCGCGCAACGCCGCAGCGCCGCCACTGGACGCGCGCAAGGCGGTGCAGGCGGTGTTCTGCATCGACGTGCGCTCCGAAGTGTTCCGGCGCGCACTGGAAACAATCTCGCCCGACCTCGAAACCCTGGGCTTCGCCGGCTTCTTCGGCTACCCGATCGAATATGTGCCGCTGGGCCAGACCCGAGGCGATGCGCAGTGCCCGGTGCTGTTGAAGCCGGCATTCACCGTTTGCGAAACCGTCGCTGGCGCCAGTACCAGCGACGAAGCCAGGCTGCTGCGGCGGCGAACGCTGCGCCAGCGCACGGCCAAGGCCTGGAAGTTCTTCAAGTTGTCCGCAGTGTCGTCGTTCACCTTCGTAGAAACCAACGGACTGCTGTTCGCCGCAAAGATCGTCGGCGACGCGTTCGGCTTCACCCGTCCGGCGCCGCAGCCCGCGTCCGACGGGTTCGATGCCGCCACGGTGGATCGCCTCGCCCCACGCCTGGAACCGGGCCTGATCGCAGGCCGCGTCAGTGGCTTCGACCACGAACAACGGCTGGCAATGGCCGAGGCCGTGTTGCGCGCAATGTCGATGACCCGCGACTTCGCGCGCCTGGTCCTGCTGGCTGGACATGGCAGCAGCACGGTCAACAACCCCTATGCCACGGGCCTCGATTGCGGCGCCTGCGGCGGCCATACCGGCGAAGCGAATGCGCGGGTGGCCGCGGGCCTGCTCAACGTTCCGGAGGTACGCGATCAATTGCGCGAACGCGGTATCTGCATTCCGCATGACACCTGGTTCATCGGCGGCCTGCACGACACGACCACCGATGCCGTCCGCCTGTTCGAAACTGACGCGATTCCGCAGGCACTCAAGCCTGACTTGCAGCAACTGCGCGACTGGCTCGAGCGGGCCGGGGCCCTGGCGCGGATCGAGCGCGCAGCACTATTGGGAATCCGCCCAGACGCCGACATCGACGCATCGGTCACCGCGCGCAGTCGCGACTGGTCGCAGGTGCGTCCCGAGTGGGGGCTGGCGGGCAACGCGGCCTTCATCGCCGCGCCACGCAAACGCACGCGCGGGCTCGACCTGGGCGGGCGCGCGTTCCTGCATAGCTACGACTGGCGCCAGGACGAAGGCTTCGGCGTACTCGAACTGATCATGACCGCGCCGATGGTCGTAGCGAGCTGGATCAACCTGCAGTACTTCGGCTCGACCGTCGATAACCGCGCCTTTGGCGCCGGCAACAAGGTCTTGCACAACGTGGTGGCCGGCATTGGCGTGCTGGAGGGCAATGCCGGCGACCTGAAGGTGGGCTTGCCCTGGCAGTCCGTGCACGACGGCCAGCGCTTCATCCACGAGCCGGTACGCCTGAACGTTTTCATCGCCGCACCGATCGATGCGATCAACGCAGTGATCGCCAAACACCCGTCCGTGCGTGAGCTGGTCGACAACCAATGGCTGCACCTGTTCGCGATCGATGATGACGGCCAGGTGTCGCATCATTACGGCGCATGAACCACAGGGTCCAGGGCGGGTCTAATACAACACGCGAACGTGCAAGGTCCCGGGAATCTCCGCCAGCGTATCCTTCAGGCTTGTCGCGCGGTCTTCCTCCACCGCGACGTCGATCACCACATAGCCGATGGCCGAATCGGTCTGCAGGTATTCGCCTTCGATGTTCACGTTTTCCTTCGAAAACACCTCGTTGATGCGCGATAGCATGCCCGGGATATTGCGGTGGATGTGCAGCAGGCGCCGGCTGCCGGGATGTTCGGGCAAGGATGCCTCGGGGAAATTCACCGCCGACAGGGTCGAGCCGTTGTCGCTGTAGCGGACCAGCTTCGAGGCGACTTCGATGCCGATATTGTCCTGCGCTTCCAGGGTGCTGCCGCCGACATGCGGGGTCAGGATCACGTTGTCCATGCCGATCAGCGGCGAATCGAAGGCATCGTCATTGCTTTTGGGCTCGATCGGGAAGACGTCGACCGCAGCGCCGGACAGGTGCCGCGATCGTAGCTTTTCGGCGAGGGCGTCGATATCCACCACCGTGCCGCGCGAGGCGTTGATCAAGGCCGTGCCGGGGCGCATCCGCGCCATTTGATCGGCGCCTATCATCCGCAGCGTCTGCGGCGTTTCCGGCACGTGCAGGGTCACGACATCGGAACGTTCGAGCAGGTCATTGAGATCGGCCGCCGGGCGGGCGTTGCCAAGCGCAAGCTTTCGCTCGATGTCATGGTAGATGACCCGCAGGCCCAGGCCCTCGGCGAGCAGCCCCACCTGCGTGCCGATATGCCCGTAGCCGACGATGCCCAGCACCTTGTCGCGCGCCTCGAAACTTCCCGCCGCCGATTTCGACCAGCCGTGGCGATGACACTCGGCGTTTTTCTCCGGGATGCGTCGCAACAACAGGATGGTTTCGGCGACGACCAGTTCGGCCACGCTGCGGGTATTGGAATACGGGGCGTTGAAGACGGGCGCACCGGACAGTTTGGCGGCGGTGAGATCGACCTGGTTGGTGCCGATGCAGAAACAGCCGACCGCAATCAGGCGCTTGGCCTCGGCCAGTACCTCGGCGTTGAGCTGTGTGCGCGAGCGGATACCCACGAGGTGGGCGTCGGCGATCCGACGTTTCAGTTCATCCTCGGGAAGGGATTTTTCGTGGCGCTCGATCTGCGTATAACCGGCGGCGGTGAACACATCCACCGCGCTCTGGCTGATGCCTTCAAGCAGCAGGACACGGATGTCCTGCTTGGGAAACGAGGTTCTTTTCATGATTTATCGCCAAAAGCCTGAAAGTGAGTATGCCGGAATCGCGCTGCCGGTAGTGCAACCAACACCGGCACGTGGCATCGTTGTCGGACACAAATTCATATGCCACGACTTCGCCATGAGCCCATCGGCACTTTCACGACTCGCGCAACGGGCGCCGCAAGTACAGATCCGCACCGATGCCGGCGACCTGGAGCACTATGGTCGCGACTGGACTCGGCGCTGGACGCCGGCGCCGCTGGCCATCGCCTTTCCCTCCAGCATCGGCGATGTACAGGAAATCGTGCGCTGGGCGGTGGACTCGGGCGTGGCGCTGGTGCCCTCGGGCGGTCGAACCGGCCTGTCCGGCGGCGCCGTGGCGGCCAACGGCGAACTGGTGGTCAGTTTCGAGCGCATGAACCGCGTGCTGGATTTCGATCCGGTCGACCGCTACCTGACCGTGCAGCCGGGGGTCGCCCTGCAAACCGTGCAGGAAGCGGCGCGTGAACGCGGCCTGCTGTATCCGGTGGACTTCGCCTCGCGCGGCTCCTGCCAGATCGGCGGCAATATCGCGACCAATGCCGGCGGCATCCGGGTAATCCGCTACGGCAATACCCGGCAGTGGGTCGCCGGGCTGAAACTGGTCACCGGCGACGGCAACCTGCTCGATCTCAATCGCGGCCTGATCAAGGACGCCAGCGGCTACGACTTGCGCCATCTGGTCATTGGTTCGGAAGGCACGCTGGGCCTGGTCGTCGAAGCGACACTGGCCTTGACCGATGCACCGCCGCCGTCGCAGGTCATGCTGCTCGCACTGCCGGCGATGGATGCGCTGATGCGGGTCTTCGACTTGTGCCGCACACGATTGACCCTGAGCGCGTTTGAATTCTTCACCGATCGCGCCTTGCATCATGTGGTCGCGCACGGCGCGAAGCGGCCTTTCGAGGATGAATCGCCGTACTACGTGGTAACCGAGTTCGATTCGGCCGACGAACCGGCGCAGGCCGTCGCCCTGGAAGTCTTCGAACAATGCCTGGAAGCCGGCTGGGTCACCGACGGCGTGCTGAGCCAGAGCGACGCCCAGGCCGCAACGATGTGGAAGCTGCGTGAGGGCATTACCGAAAGCCTGGCGCGCTACCGCCCTTACAAGAACGACATCTCGATGCGCATCTCGGTGGTACCCGCCTTTCTGGGCGAGATGCAGGCCCTGTTCGAGCGCGAATATCCGGAATTCGACGTGGTCTGGTTCGGCCACATCGGCGACGGCAACCTGCACATCAACATCGTCAAGGCAGCCGAACTCGATGACGAGACCTTCATCCGCCAATGCGATCAGGTCACCCATGTGCTGGCCGACAAACTGGCCGCGCACGGCGGCAGCATATCGGCCGAACACGGCATCGGGCTGGTCAAGAAAGCCGCGTTGGGCAGTGCGCGCAGCGCGGCGGAAATCAACATCATGCGCGGCATCCGCACCGTGCTCGATCCGGCCGGCATCATGAATCCCGGCAAGTTGTTCGACCCCGAGGGGTGATGAGGGCAGCGCGCCTGGAACCTCACGGCCTGGGTTGCTACTGACCCGCCATCGGCACGTCCCGCACGTTGATGTACTGGCGCCCATCGCGCAGGGTCGCGGTCAGGAACAACTGCCGGTCGCCGCGGTAAACAGCCTCCAATGCCGAGCGGTCCTGGACGAGGACGTGCTCAGCGTAGCCAAGGGCGATCAGCTCCTGCCGCATCTGCCTCAGGTCGAATCCGGGGGCCAGCGCGACGTACGCATACTCGGTCACCGTACCGGCCTGTCGATACTCCGTCTGGCGCAGGGCCAGCCCCTTGGGCCAGGGCTTGGGATCCGGACCGGCCGACGCATTCAACGCCAACGCTTCCAGGCGCTCGGCCATGGCAGGCGCCGCTGCCGCGGCGGTCGCCGCCACCGCAGCGGTCGCCGCCACCTTGAGCGTGACGTCCTGGACAGCCACGTCGGCCGCGCGGGCGAGTACCGCCTGCGGATCTGCCAGCGCATCGCGCGTGCGCTCGAGCGAGGTCTTCGCGTCCTCCAACGCCCGTGTCGCTTCGTTCACGGCCATCGCGCCCTGGGTCTCTTCCAGCGCGCGCGTCGCGTACTCGCCCGACTGGGACACCGCCCCGACGGTGGCGTCTGTCACTCGATCAAGCGCGACCGAACCCCACTCGGTGAATCGCCCTATGACGATGAGTACGACAACGACGAGTGCGGACATCCCGAGTACCACTGCGCCAGCGAGGCCGAGGAGAATGGTGCGACGGGGAAGCTTCGAAATGTTCATGTGGTACTCCGGTCGGAAAGGGTTGACGGGGCGACCTTGCCGTACCACGGTTGTGTCGTCGGCTGTCTGCACTGAAGGGATGGGGTGGGAGTTCACGTTCTTTCCGGAAGGGCCGACTACCGAAGCCCGCGCGCGATCCTCAACCGACGATGCAAGGTGAGCCAAGGTTGAAGCGAACCGAAGCTTCGGTCAATATGGATAATTGGAGTGATTACATCGGAAAATACGAACCATGAATCTCAAGCATCTTCGCTATTTCTGGGCGGTAGCACGCTTCGGCGGCATAGCTCGAGCCGCGGAGAAGCTCAGCCTTTCCCCGCAGACGCTCAGCGGGCAGATCGCCGAATTGCAGCTGGCGTTGGGGATAGAGCTGCTTAAGCAGGTCGGGCGGCGCCTGGAACTTACCGATGCCGGACGCATCGCGTACTCGTACGCTGACGAGATATTCGCGCTGGTGGATGAGTTGGGGTCGCAGATCCGCGCGATGCCCAGCGGGCGCGCCCGGCTGTTTCGCGTGGGCATGACCGACGCGGTGCCGCGCGCCTTGGCGTATCGGTTGCTGGCGCCCCTGGTCGAGGACGAAAGCATCCGGTTGACCGCCAGCCACGAGCGACTGGAGGTATTGCTCGCCGATCTCGCCCTGCATCGCCTGGACCTGGTGATTGCCGACCGGCCGCTACCGTCTGGCATCGCGGTAAAGGCATTCAACCACGTGCTTGGCGACGCACCGATGGCGTTGTTTGCCACGCCGGTCCTGGCGCGCCGGCTGCGGAAGGGATTTCCGGCGTCTCTCGAGGGCGCCCCCATGGTGGTGCCCGGACGCGACAGCGTCGTTCATGAGCAACTCCAGGCGTGGCTCGAGCGGCATCGGCTGGCAGTGCGAATCGTCGGCGAATTCGACGACGGCAGCCTGATGAAAACCTTCGGCGCCTCCGGGGTCGGCGCGTTCCCCGCGCCACTGACCGTGCGCGATGAGATCGAGCGCCGGTACGGCGTCGAACTGGTCGGGGTCATGGCGGGCGTGACCGAACGCTATTACGCGATTTCAACCGAGCGGCGAGCCACCGACCCGCAAGTGGTCAAGCTCCTCGCGCTGGCGGATAGCCTGTTGGCAGACCCTGCGCGGCCAGCAAAGCGGCCGACTGATAGTCGTCGCAAGCGGACGATATAGCCCACCCGTCCCGGCGCGTGGCTGCCACACTGCCGGCATGCGCAAACGTCCCCCCAGCATCGATGGACTCGCTGCCAGCACGCTGCAGTTGCCACCGGGGGCATGGCCGACGGTGCTGGATTGCCTGTGCGATCGGTTCCCCGCGGTATCGCGCTCGCAATGGCTGGAGCGAATGGCACGCGGGCGGGTCGTTGACAGTGATGGGCAATGGTTGACGCCAGAAACGCTGTATCGGGTAGGACTCGAGATCCACTACTACCGCGAAGTTTCCGATGAAACGCCGATTCCCTTCGAGGAACTCGTACTGCATGCGGATGCCGACCTGCTGGTGGCCGACAAGCCACATTTCCTGCCGGTCATTCCTGCCGGTGCGCACGTCCACGAAACGCTTCTGGGCCGGCTGATCCGTCAGACCGGGAAACAGGAACTGGCGCCACTGCACCGCATCGATCGCGAGACCGCCGGATTGGTGTTGTTCTCGACCAACCCGCACAGCCGCGCGGCTTACCAGGCCTTGTTTCGCGAGCGGCGGATACAAAAATCCTACGAGGCGATCGCGCCGGCGTTGCCGAACATCAAATTTCCATTCACCCGTTCCAGCCGCATCGTCGCCGGCGATCCGTTCTTCCGCATGCAGGAGATCGACGGCACGCCAAACAGCGAAACCCGGATCGATGTCATCGCGCGCGGCGACGGCCATTGGCGCTATGCGTTGACGCCGATCACCGGCCGCAAGCACCAGTTGCGCGTGCACATGGCCGCGCTGGGGGCGCCGATCGCCAACGACGCGATGTATCCATCACTGCTGCACCGCGCGCCTGGTGATTACTCGGCGCCCTTGCAGTTACTGGCAAGGCATCTTTCGTTCATTGACCCGGCCAGTGGCGTCCAGCGCGAGTTTTCGAGCAGCTTCCTGCTCCAGCCCTGATCGCCGCCGATACGAGCGGGCAGCATCGTTTGCGACTGTCTAGAATGCTCCGATGAGAGCCCGCCACCGAAAGGGCAATTTCCTGGCGCATCGTGCCCGGGAGCGCGCGGGTGGCCCGCCGCACGCGGTCGCCCATCACAAGCGCGGCATCGCGCTGCGGTTCTCACGCTTTCGCGCCGCCGGCGCCAGCGCCTTCGTAGCCTTCATGGCCGTGCTCGGGCCGGGCCTGCTGGCCGGACTGTCGGACGACGACCCGGCCGGCATCACCACCTACTCCATACTCGGCGCCGAGCACGGCTACCGGCTGCTGTGGATCATCCCCGCCTCCACCCTCCTGCTGGTGCAGTTCCACCTGATGGCCGTGCGCATTGGCGCGGCCAGCGGCAAGGGCTTCGTCGGCATCATCCGCGAACGATGGGGACGTGGCTGGGGTTACTTCGCGGTGCTCGGCCTGCTGTTCGCCAATTTCGGAACCATTTGCGCCGAATACGCCGGCATTTCCGCGGCTGGTTCGCTGGTCGGCATTCCCGCGTGGGTCAGCGCGCCCATCGCCGCCGTGCTGATCTCGCTGATGGTGGTGCTGGGCTCGTTCTACCGGGTCGAACGCGTGCTGCTGATCATTTCGTCCACGCTGGCCCTGTACATCGTTGACGGCATCCTGGCCAAGCCGGACTGGGCGCTGGTGTGGAACAACTCGCTGGTGCCGCACATGCCGGTCAGCCAGCTCGGCTGGATCGCCATCGCTGCCACGCTTGGCACCACGCTCGCGCCCTGGGGCCTGGCCTTCATCCAGTCCTATGCGGTGGACAAGAAGATCACGATCGCCAACCTTCGCTGGGAGCGCGTGGATGTGATCATCGGGTCGCTGCTGACCGGCGTCATCGGCATGGCCATTGCCGTCGCCTGCGCCGCCACCCTGCATCGCGCCGGCGTAAAGATCGAGGACGCGGCCGATGTGGCCGAGGCGCTGCGGCCGCTTGCAGGTTCCTTCGCCACGCTGCTGTTCGGCGCCGGACTGCTGGGTGCCTCGCTGCTGGCGGCGGCCATCGTGCCGCTGGCAACGGCCTACTCCATTGCCGAGGGCATCGGGTCTCCGGCGTCGCTCGATCTGGACTCGCGCCACTTCCAATATTTCTACGCTGCTTTCGTGGGCCTGACTGTCGCCGCCGCAAGCGTGGTCTCCGTGCCCGGCTTGCCGCTGATCCCGCTGATCTACAGCAGCCAGGTGGTGAATGCCGTGATGCTGCCGCTGCACGTGATCGCCCTGCAGCTACTGGCCCGCGACCCGGCGATCATGGGCGACGCGCGCTCGACAACGGCGTCGCAGTTTGCGGCCTGGGTGAGCATCGCACTGATCGTGGCCTGCGTCGGCGCGCTTGCATGGAGCTGGATTGGCTCGTTGTAGCTAGCCGAGTTCGCGATGCGTCAGGTACAGGCGCAGATCGAACTCCAACTGGTGGTAGTCAGGCTCCATGTGCGTGCACAGCTGGTAGAAGGACTTGTTGTGCTCGGCTTCCTTCAGGTGCGCGAGTTCATGCACCACGATCGTTTTCAGGAACTCAGCCGGTGCCTCGCGGAACACCGTGGCGATGCGGATCTCGCGGCTGGCTTTCAGTTTGTCGCCCTGGATGCGGGAGACAGCCGTGTGCGTGCCGAGCGCGTGCTTCATCACCTGCAGCTTGCCGTCGTAGACCACTTTGGCCAGCGGTACCGATTTTCGCAGATGCCGGTCCTTCAGTGCCTGCACGTAGTCACGCAGCTGGCCGTCGCTGCGCACGGCGTGGGCCTGACCGTATTTTTCGGTCAGTATCGCGCCCAGCCGATCCTGCGCGATCAATTCGTGCACGCGCACCTGCACGTGTTGTGGGTAGCCGGTGAGGTACTTCAGGTCT
>JANNWV010000032.1:0-7037 GCA_031408815.1 Gammaproteobacteria bacterium | reverse complement strand
GTGTCCCCACCCCTGCCGGAGCTGCCCCATGTCCTACGAACACGTCACCAAGCTGGTCAAAGACAACGCGGTCGAATTCGTCGACCTGCGTTTCACCGATGTCCGCGGCGTCCAGCACCACGTCAGCTTTCCGGTCAGCATCATCGAGCCGGCGCTGTTTGAAGACGGCAAGATGTTCGACGGCTCGTCCATCAGCGGCTGGAAGGGCATCAACGAGTCCGACATGATCCTGCTGCCGGACGTGAACACCGCGGTGCTCGACCCGTTCACCGCCGACCCGACCCTCATCCTGATCTGCGACATCCTCGACCCGGCCACCATGCAGGCCTACTCGCGCGACCCGCGCGGCGTCGCCAAGCGCGCCGAGGCCTACCTGAAAGCCAGCGGCATCGCCGACCAGGCCTTCTTCGGCCCGGAGCCGGAATTCTTCATCTTCGATTCGGTCCGCTATGCCAATGAAATGGGCAACACTTTCTTCGAGATCGATTCCGAGGAAGCGCACTGGAATTCGAAGAAGAAATACGAAGGCGGCAACACCGGCTATCGCCCGGGCCTGAAGGGTGGTTACTTCCCCGTCGCGCCGGTCGATTCGCTGCACGACATCCGCGCCGAGATGTGCAAGGAACTGATGGCCGCGGGGCAGGAAGTCGAAGTGCACCACCACGAAGTGGCGAACGCGGGCCAGTGCGAGATCGGCACCAAGTTCAACACCCTGGTGCAGAAGTCCGACGAGTTGCTGATGATGAAGAACATCATCAAGAACGTGGCGCACCGCAACGGCAAGACCGCCACCTTCATGCCCAAGCCGCTGGTCGGCGACAACGGCAGCGGCATGCACGTACACCAGTCGCTGGCCAAGGGCGGCGTCAACCTTTTCAGCGGTGACGGCTACGGCGGCCTGTCGCAGATGGCGCTGTGGTTCATCGGCGGCATCTTCAAGCACGCGCGTGCCATCAATGCCTTCGCCAACTCCACCACCAACAGCTACAAGCGCCTGGTGCCGGGCTTCGAAGCGCCGGTGATGCTGGCTTATTCGGCTCGCAACCGTTCGGCGTCCTGCCGCATTCCGTACGTCGCCAATCCGAAGGGCCGCCGCATCGAGATCCGTTTTCCGGATCCGATGAACTCCGGCTACCTGATCTTCTCCGCGCTGATGATGGCCGGCCTGGACGGCATCAAGAACCAGATCGACCCGGGCGCGCCGAGCGACAAGGACCTGTACGACCTGCCGCCGGAAGAAGAGAAGAACATCCCGACCGTCTGCCATTCGCTCGACCAAGCGCTGGACGCGCTGGACGGTGACCGCGAGTTCCTGAAGGCCGGCGGCGTGTTCACGGATGATTTCATCGACAGCTACATCACGCTGAAGATGGGCGAAGTGACCAAGTTCCGCGCGGCGACGCATCCGCTGGAATATGCGATGTATTACGCGATCTGAGTTTCGCCAACGAGTGAAATAGAGAACGGCCCGGGAAACCGGGCCGTTCTATTTGAAGGATCGGGCGGCGCTGATGCCGACCATCCAGTGGCGCCCCGGCGCGGGTTCGAAGAATCGGCCGTTGGCGTCGTTGACGATGACCGAGCCGATCACGTCGCGGTCGAGCAGGTTGTTGAGGCGGGCGAAGCCGCGCCATTGCAATCCCGCGTATTCAACTCTCCGTTCAACGCCCAGGTCGAGGGTGGCATAACCCGGCGCCGCCGCCGTGTTGGCGTCGTTGGCGAAGACCCGATCGACGACGCGGCCTTCCAGCAGGATGTCGAGACTCGCATCCGGGCTGAAGCGCAGTTCGGCCCAGGCCTGGTGGCGCGACAGGCCGGGAATGTCGCGACCGCCCACGTAGCGCGCGTCAAGATAAGTGTAGTTCGCGGCGAGACGCCAGCGTTCGGACAAAAAATTCGAGTACGAGAACTCCGCGCCGCGCCGACGCGACTGGCCGGCGTTGCCAAACGTACTGCGGCCGCCCAGGTTGGAAATCACCACCAATTCATCGCGCGTGCGTGACTCGAACAAGGCGGCAGCCATTTCCCGTCCCCCGCGCCCCGCGCTACCCTCGCGTCGCGACCGGAACCCGAACTCGACGTTGTTGCTGCGCGCCGCGCGGAGCTGGGTATTGAGTCCGCTCAATCCGTCGTTGCGATAGGCCAGTTCGGCGAAGGTCGGGGTTTCGAATCCGCTGCCCGCGTTCGCGTAGAGGCTGATGGTGGGCTTGAGGCGAAACAGGATGCCGGCCACCGGCGCAGTCTTGCGATATTCCAGTCGACCGCTGTCATCGGGATTGAGCGCCGTGATGTACGCGTCGCGCGAATCGAAGCGCACACGGCTGTTGCGAAGGCCAATATTCAAACGCCAGCGATCGCTTGGCTGCCAGTCGGCTTGTGCATAAAAGGCCAGGCCGCTGACGCGATTGTCTTCGTCGCGACGAAGGGCGCCGACCACGCCCAGGGTAGGGCCAATGAAGTTTTCAAAGCCCAGGCGTCGCTCATCGGACACTTCGTATTCAATGCCGCCAGTGAAGGAAGCAAAACCACCGGCAAGCTGTCCCGACCACCGCCATCGTGCATCCGCGCCGTGGTAGTCGCGATCAAGGTCGATGGCGCCGCCGCCATTGAGCGGACTGCCAGTCTGCGCGCCAACAGGCACGGAAAGGATTTGCTGCGTACTGCGCTTACCGAGATAGGACGTAAGGGAAAGGGTTGAATGCGCTGAGAGTGGCTGGTCGAGACGCGCGCCCACCTGCTGCTGCGCGACAGACTTGCGTGTGTCGAAGTTGAGCGCGCCAGGCGAGGCGGCGCGACGGTCGCCAGACAATTCCGCCGCGGTCAGGCCCTGCGGGTCATCGGCCTGAAGGTCGAGCATGTTCGCCAACAAAGTAAAACGACCCTCGCCGCCAAACTCGCCTTTGATCGTCAACTGGCCGCTGGTTCGACGCGCGCGACTGTGTCGGCGATAACCGTCCGATTCCAGTTGCGACATGCCGGCGTCGAGGCTGCCTGCATCGTCAACGCCCCAGCGCGTTCTCCATGAGGCCGATGTACGTGACGCACCGTGGCTTCCCGCATCAAATTCCAGGCCCAGTGTCGGCTGCTCTGGTGCATCGGCCGAATACAGCGCAATGACGCCGCCGGACGAATTTCCGTACAACGCCGAAAACGGTCCGCGCAAGACTTCGATGCGTTGCGCGGCGTCGAGCGCGAAATGCGAAACCTGTCCCTGGCCGTCGGGCATCGTGGCGGGAATCCCGTCCGTGTAGAGACGAACGCCGCGCACGCCGAAGGTCGAGCGCGCGCCAAAGCCGCGGATGGAAATCTGCAAGTCCTGCGCGAAGTTCTGCCGGTCGCGTGCCACCACGCCGGGTACCCGCTGCAATGTTTCCGAGAGATTGATGCGCGGCTGCGCGCGTTGGATGTCGGAGGCATCGATGACGTCGATGGCGGCCGGCACCAGCAATGGATCCTCGTCCGTGCGGGTTGCGGTGACCACCACGTCGGGCAGCGCGGGCGTCGGCCTGGCCAGGTCCTCCGACGGATCCTGGGCAAGCGTCGGCCCTGGCGACAACACCAAGCCCAGGCCAGCCAGCGCAGCTGCATTCCGGAAGGATTTCATGCCCTTAACCATATCGCGTTTCCCAAACGCGGCTTGTGATTTGCACTATGATGGTGCAATGCCCGAGCCCGGAATCTCCGCTGACCTCGATAGCCTGGCCACCCCGGTGGCCCGGTTGGATGCGGCTGCGACGCTGTTGGACTGCAACACCGCCTTTGCCAGCTGGATGGGCGTCAGCGCCCGTCGGCTGCAGGGACAAACGCTGGACGGCCTGGACGTGGAGCATGGCCGCCTGACGGCGCTGGTGCAGCGCCTGCCGGTGAACGGCGAGCCGGTGCGGGTACATCGCGCGCGACTGTCTTTCCCGGGACCGGGGGGCAGCGAGCATTTCGCCGACCTGTGGTTGCGCCGCGAACCGGACGGCGGCCTGATGCTGGAGGCGCATCCGATCAGCGAGTTTCCGGGGCAGGATCCGGCCACCGCCTTGCCTGCCGCACTGACCGCTGCGTTGAAGGGTCTCGCCCATGAAATCCGCAATCCGCTTGCCGGGTTGAAAGGCGCCGCGCAACTGCTCGGCCGCCGCGCCAACACGCGCCTGGACAATGACGACGAACGCGAACTGATTTCACTGATCAGCAGCGAAGTGGATCGCCTCGCCGCGTTGGTTGATCGGCTGATGAATCCCGCGCCGCCGAATCAGTTGCGTCCGCTGAACATCCACTCTGTGCTCGAGCGCGTGCGCCAACTGGCCGATGCCGAGGCGGCGTGGTCGGTCAAACTCGTACGCGATTACGACCCCAGCCTGCCTGACATCGACGGTGATGCCGATCGCCTGACGCAGTCGCTGTGGAACCTCGTGCGTAACGCGCTTGAGTCCGGCGCGAGCACGGTGTCGCTGCGTACGCGCGCGGAATACAACGTGCTGATCGGCGACGTGCCGCATCGCCTGGTGGTGCGCGTGGAGATCGCCGACAACGGGCGCGGCGTGCCTGACGATCTGGCCGAAAGAATTTTCCTGCCGCTGGTCTCCGGGCGCGCCGAAGGCACCGGTCTTGGCCTGCCGCTGGCGCAACAAGTGGCGCGCGAACATGGCGGCTCGCTCAGCTATCGCTCGCGACCGGGCCACACCGTATTCACCCTGTTGATTCCCGTGCCGCTGGCAGACGAGGTGGGTGATGACAGTTGATGCCGGCGCAAAACCGTCACTGCCCGCACGCGTGTGGGTGGTGGACGATGATCGCGCCGTGCGTTTCGTGCTGGCCGAGGCGCTGCGCGATGCCGGTTATCGCGTGCAGAGTTTCGACAGCGCCAAGGCCGCGCTGGACGGCCTGGAAAGCGAAGCGCTGCCCGACCTCGTCTACACCGACGTGCGCATGCCCGGCATGGACGGGTTGGCCTTCCTCGACATCCTGAAGGCGCGACATCCGCAGTTGCCGGTGATCGTGATGTCGGCGTATACCGATATCGCAAGCACGGCCGGCGCCTTCCGCGGCGGCGCGCACGAATTCCTGTCCAAACCCTTCGACCTCGACGACGCCATTGCATTGGCCGAACGCGCGCTGCCCGAAACTTCCGCTCGCAGCGAGGCCATCATCCCCGAACGCAAGGGCAAGCAGGAACTGATCGGCAGTACGTCGGCCATGCGCGAATTGTTCCGCGCCATCGGACGGCTGGCGCAGGCGCCGATCGGCGTGTTGATCACCGGCGAGACCGGCACCGGCAAGGAGCTCGTGGCGCGCGCGCTGCATCGCGAATCACCGCGCGCCGCCAAGCCCTTCGTCGCCTTGAATACCGCTGCCATTCCCGCCGACTTGCTGGAATCGGAATTGTTCGGCCACGAGGCAGGCGCGTTTACCGGCGCAACCAAGCGCCACGTCGGTCGCTTCGAGCAAGCTGACGGCGGCAGCCTGTTCCTGGATGAAATCGGCGACATGCCCGCGGCCCTGCAAACGCGATTGCTGCGGGTGCTGGCGGAGGGCGAATTCTTCCGCGTCGGTGGGCGCGAACTGATCCGCGTGGATGTACGCGTACTGGCCGCGACCCACCAGGACCTGGACAAGCTCGTCGCTGAAGGTCGCTTCCGGGCTGACTTGTTGCATCGGCTGGACGTGGTGCGGCTCAAACTTCCGCCACTGCGCGAGCGCAAGGGCGACATCGCCTTGTTGGCCAATCGCTTCCTGTCCGAGGCCGCGACGCGCTTGGGATCGCCGGTGAAGTCGCTGCAGCCCGATGCCATGCGGCGGCTCGAGCAGCACGACTGGCCGGGCAATATCCGCGAACTGGAAAACCTGTGCTGGCGATTGGCGGCGTTGGCGCCTGGCGACAGCATCACCGTGCGTGACCTGCGTAGCCTGTTCCAGCCAAGCGGACCCGTGGCGGCGGTGGCGGACTGGACGCGGGCGCTGACGCTGGCGACCGAAGCGGCGTTGGCGCGCGGTGAACCCGATCTGCACGCGCACCTGCGTGAGCGCTTCGACCAGGTGGTGCTGGATGCCGCCATGCAACACACCGGCGGCCACCGGCAGCAGGCCGCGATCGCGCTTGGCTTGGGTCGCAACACGGTGTCGCGTAAGCTCGGTGCGGGGCGTACCAGGAAGAAACCATGACCAGCAACACTGCCAATCCCGCCGTGACCATCGCCGTGCGCGAGGCCACCAAAGACGACGTGTCACTGATGGCGCGCTGGGCCGAAGCGATGGCCTTCGAGACCGAGAACAAGCAACTCGACCTCGACACCGTGTCGCGAGGCATCGCCATTGGCGTCGGCGATCCGTCGCGGTCGCGCTATTTCATGGCCGAGATGGATGGCGAGCCAGTGGGCACGCTGATGTTCACCTTCGAGTGGAGCGATTGGCGTTGCGCCTGGTGGTGGTGGATCCAGAGCGTGTACGTAGCGCCGGCGCATCGGCGCAAGGGCGTGTACCGCGCGCTTTATGCCCATGTGCTGGCGCTGGCGCGGTCGCGCGCGGACGTGTGTGGACTGCGCCTGTACGTCGAGCGCGAAAATACCAACGCGCAGCGGACTTACGAATTTTTGGGCATGACGGATTCGGGTTATCGGATGTACGAGGCCGAGACTCAACCAGCGAGCGAATGATTCGCACGCTCATCGATCGAAGCGAATCTCGCGGCGCGTGGCGCTAAAAGTGCACTCTCGCAATGAGCGCCATGGCCAGACCGCCCAGGAGCATGTCGACCTGCATCAGGCTTTGTGCTGACGCAAGTGTTCTCATCGGCGCTCGCCGAACGCATCGCGCGTGGGCGGGCGCTGCGGCGAAAGCCAGGACCCGCGACCCGCGCGCCCTGTCATGACCACGGCCACCGCGAACCACAGCACAACGGCGAAGACGGCTTGCCAGACGAGCCCTTGCTCCAACGATGTGGCCGGGTACAGCACGAACAGCCAACCCGTGTAGCTGGCGTGCATCAGCACGGCCAGCAGCAGACTCTGGGTGCTCGCGTAGACCCAAGTCATCAACAGGCGATAGGCCGT
>JANNWV010000031.1:0-15083 GCA_031408815.1 Gammaproteobacteria bacterium | reverse complement strand
CGTCTGTCCGCGACCCAGGCCGCCGAACTGGTGAACCAGCAGGCATCGGCCTGGCGCACGCCGCGGGCCGCCGTGCCACAGCCTGTTGAAATCGCGACACCTTCGGAAAACATCCGTGCCGCGCCACCGATTGCGGCCGCGCCGGCACGACCGTCCCGTGCAGCTTCGTCGCGGCTCGAGATCGTTCCGCCGTCGGGAAATGTGGCGGCGCGCGGCACCCAGTCGGGCGCAGCTGCAGGCGCAGGGGGCACCGAACTTCGCGCCGAACTGGTGCAGGCACGTGAAGACCTCGCGGCCCGCGCGTCGGAAGTGGATGAACTCAAGTCGCGGGTTGCCGAACTCGAAAAACAGGACGCCGACCGGCAGCGCCTGATCGAGATGCAGAACAGCCAGATGAAGGAACTGCAGGACCGCCTGAACCAGGTCCAACAAGCGCCGACCCCTGCGCCGGCGGCCCCTGCTGCCGACGCTACGGCCGCAGCCGCACCGGCAGCGGCCGATGCCGCGTCGACCAAGCCCTGGTACCTGAATCCGCTGGTCATCGGTGGCGCCGTACTCGTGTTGCTCGGTGGTCTCGTCCTGGCGATGCGGCGCAGCAAGTCGAAGCCTGAAAACGAAGCGACGGGCACCCGTCTTTCGGACGACGAGGCGCTGCGTGCCAGCATGGCCAAGACCCGCCAGGCCGCTGAGCGCATCAAGCCCGGGCCCGTCGTCGCACCCGCGCCGGCACCACCCCCGGCGGATTCCGAACTCGAGGCTCGCAGCAAGGCCGTGCGCGCCAAGCCGCAGGACCTCGAAGCCCATCTCAACCTTCTGCGTCTGCACCATTCGCGCGGCAATGCCGTGGACTATGAAGTTGCGGCGCAGGCGATGCGCAACCAGCTGTCGAGCACGATGGATCCACGCTGGCGCGAAGCCGTGGTCATGGGCGCATCGCTGATGCCCGGCAATGCATTGTTCAGCCAGGCCGGCTGGAATTCGCCGCGTTACAGCGACCCCGAGCCCAAGGCCGCGCCAACGCCGGTCCCGCCACCTGTGCCTGCGCCTTCGCGTGCAGCAGCCTTGCCGAGCTTCCTGGCATCAGCGGAACCTGCGCCGGTCAAGGTCTTCGAGCCACCGACCGAGGACAGCTCGATCGAATTCACCACCGGCTCCCCTCGCGATGCCAATCCCGACAATGAAATCGACTTCGGCGACCAGGCAGCGGTCATGGACGAGACGTTCGGCGGATCCTTGCGCGACATCCATCGTGACGAAGCCAAGCTGATGGCGGAAGACGAATCGAGCGCGACCCGCATCGAACTGGCCAAGGCCTACCTGGACATCGGCGACCTGGACGGCGCCCGCAGCATGCTCGAGGAAGTGCTGGCAGAAGGCGGTCCGACGGCGAAGGCCGAAGCGGCGCGCCTGCTCAAGGACATGGGTTGATCGAAGCCGATCGGCTGGTAGCGTTGAAACAAGGGCCGGGGAAACCCGGCCCTTCGCTTTAGAATGGCAGCATGCGCTACGCACTCGGCATCGAATACGACGGCAGTCCCTTCCTGGGATGGCAGCGACATGGCAATGGTCCCACGGTGCAGGCCGCGGTCGAGGCCGCGTTGTCTTTCGTGGCCGACCAGGGCGTGGAAGTAATTTGCGCCGGCCGCACGGATGCCGGCGTTCACGCCGCCTGCCAGGTCGTTCATTTCGATAGCGACGTCGTTCGCGATCCCCGGGCCTGGGTGCTGGGAACCAACACGCGCCTGCCGGGCGACGTTCGAATCCTCTGGTGCCGGGAAATGCCTGACGATTTTCACGCTCGCTACGCCGCCCGTGCGCGAAGCTATCGCTATAGCATCTTGAACCGGAGCATCCCGCCCGCCATGCAGCGCCAGTTCCTCAGCTGGGAACGCCTTGCCCTCGATGCGCCAGCCATGGACCGCGCCGCGCAGGCACTGCTCGGCGAGCATGACTTCAGCGCCTATCGCACGGCGCAATGCCAGGCCAAGCACCCGGTGCGCAACCTGCACTCGATCAGCGTGCGGCGAGAGGTCGACCAGGTGGTGGTAAACGTTCGCGCCAATGCCTTCCTTCACCACATGGTCCGCAATATCGTCGGCAGCCTCGTGCTGGTGGGTCGCGGCACGCAACCCGAAGCATGGCCCGGGCAGTTGCTCGCCGGTCTCGACCGCCGCGTGGCCGGCCCGACCGCGCCGGCCGAGGGACTCGTGTTCATCGGCCCTGCCTATCCGCGGCAATGGAACTTGCCCGCGCAGGTGACGATGTGACCCGCACGCGCGTGAAATTCTGCGGCCTGACCCGGCCCGGCGATGTCCGGCTCGCCTGCGAGCTGGGCGTAGACGCCATCGGTTTCGTGATGGCGGCGGAAAGTCCGCGCCGCGTGCAGGCCGGACAATTGGAGGGCTTGCGTGCGGCGGTGTCGCCCTTGGTGGATGTGGTGGCGCTGTTCATGAATCCACAGGGCAGCGAAGTGCTGGACGCGATCCGTCGCCTCAGGCCGAACCTGCTGCAATTCCATGGCAGCGAAAACGATGCGTTCTGCCGGGGCTTCGGACTTCCCTTCATCAAGACTTTGCCCATGGGCGAGGGCGCAGCCGACCCGATTGCCGCGTCGAAGCGATATCCTTCAGCCTTGGCGTTCCTGCTCGACGGACATGGCCCCGGCCAGGCTGGCGGTCGTGGCACGAGTTTCGACTGGGGCCGAATGCCGCGACTGGACCGGCCGGTGTTCCTGGCTGGTGGTCTGTCGCCCGGCAATGTCGGTAACGCCATCGCCATTGCGCGTCCGTACGCCGTTGACGTAAGCAGTGGCATCGAAGCATCGCCGGCCCAGAAGGACGGCGACAAAATGCAGCAATTCCTTGAAGAGGTCAGTCGTGCCGATCGTGAATGATTTTGCTGCCGCAGGCAGCGTGCTACCCGCCGATGCACCGATCACGGACTACCATGCGTTTCCGGATCCGTCCGGACACTTTGGAATCTATGGCGGAACTTTCGTTTCCGAAACGCTGATCGCGCCGTTGGCGGAGCTGGCGGCGGCGTATGACCACCATCGCGTGCAGCCGGAGTTCATCGCCGAACTCGAACACGACTACAAGCATTACGTTGGCCGGCCGAGCCCGGTCTATGAAGCACAAAGGCTGAGCAAGCACGTCGGCGGCGCCCGCATCTTGCTGAAGCGCGAAGACCTGAACCACACCGGCGCGCACAAGATCAACAACACCATCGGCCAGGCCATGTTGGCCAAGCGAATGGGCAAGACGCGCATCATCGCCGAAACCGGCGCGGGCCAGCACGGCGTCGCATCGGCCACGGTGGCTGCGCGCCTGGGCATGAAGTGCGTGGTTTACATGGGCGCCGTGGACATCGAGCGGCAGGCCATCAACGTCTATCGGATGAAGTTGCTCGGCGCCGAAGTGATTCCGGTGCGCTCGGGTTCGCAGACTTTGAAGGACGCGCTTAACGAGGCGATGCGCGACTGGGTGTCGAACGTGAACGATACCTTCTACATCATTGGCACCGCCGCCGGCCCCAGCCCGTATCCGCGCATGGTGCGCGATTTCAACGCCGTGGCGGGCCGCGAGTCGCGGGTGCAGATGCTCGACGAACATGGCCGCCTGCCCGAAGCGGTTGTCGCCTGTGTCGGCGGCGGATCGAATGCAATCGGCATGTTCCATCCCTTCTTGAATGACGCCGGCGTGGCCCTTTGGGGTGCTGAAGCGGCCGGCGAGGGGCTGGCGAGCGGTCGCCATGCCGCGTCGCTCAGCGCGGGTCGGCCAGGCGTACTGCACGGTAATCGCACCTACCTGATTTGCGACGACGACGGCCAGATTACCGAGACCCACTCCATTTCCGCCGGCCTGGACTACCCCGGCGTCGGCCCGGAACACGCTTTCCTGAAGGACACGGGCCGGGCCCAGTACCGCGGCATTACCGACCTGGAGTGCATGGAAGCCTTCCACCTGCTGGCGCGCACGGAAGGCATCCTGGCGGCGCTGGAGTCGAGCCATGCCATCGCCCTGGCCATGAAGCTGGCCAAGGACTTGCCGCGCGAGGCACTGATCCTGGCCAACCTATCCGGGCGGGGCGACAAGGACATCTACACCATCGCCAAACGCGAGGGCATCGAGCTCTGAACCGGGCCGGTCCGGCCCCGCTCCGCTAGAATGGGGGTTTCCGCCCCATACCGACCGGATCCACGATGACCCAGAATGCCGTTGCCCTGCCGCCTGAGTTGCATGCCTGCGTGAATGAGTTCCTCGCCCAGGCCAATGCCATGCATGCGAACTACAAGTACGACGCAATCAGCGCGTCCATCCTCTACGCCGCGGCCCGTTACAACGTGCACGGCTTCGTGCAGCAGGATGATGCCAAGTACTTCAGCCGCGAACAGTTCGTCACCTACATGACCGACCTGTACCGGCGCATGCTCGACGAGCAACTCGATGTCCTGACCGCTGCCGCTGCGGCCGCCAACAACACGGATGCTGCGCCATGAATACCCCCGCCGACGCCAAGCCGCCGCAGTTCTCGGAAGAGTTCCTGATCCGGGTCAACGACATGATCGAGTCGGCCAACCGCATCGAGCGTCGGCTGGACACGGCCCACGCGCAGATGGTGATGCTGCATGCGTTTTCGCGCTACAGCGCGCATCACTACCGCAGCACCGCGAGCAAGGATGACATCGAGGGCCGCCAGGCTTTCGCGGCCTATATCGCCCGCGGCGTCGAGGAATTGATCTTCGGGCAAATTGCCCAGATGGCCGGCCCGCCGCAGGAAAGCGCAGCCGCCGACAAGGACGCCAGCGCCGAATGAGTCGCATCTCTGTGCTCTTCGAGCGGCTTCGCGGCAGCGGTCGGAAGGCCCTGGTGCCCTTCGTCACGGCGGGCGATCCGTCGCGTGAGGCCACCGTGGCCGTGATGCATGGACTGGTTGCGGGCGGTGCGGACATCATCGAACTGGGCGTGCCGTTTTCCGATCCGATGGCCGACGGCCCTGTGATCCAGCGCAGCTCCGAGCGCGCCCTGGCCAGGCACGTCGGTACCAACGACGTGTTTGATTTCGTGCGCGAATTCCGCGAGACCGATGACGCGACGCCAGTGGTGTTGATGGGCTACCTCAATCCCATCGAGATGCGCGGGGTGAAGCGCTATGCCTCCGAGGCGCATGCGGCAGGCGTTGACGGCTTGCTGCTGGTCGACCTGCCGCCCGAGGAAGCAGGCCCCTTGCGTGCTGCCTTCAACGAGCACCAACTCGACCTGATCTCGCTCGCTGCGCCCACCACCTCGCCCGAGCGCCTATCGCGCCTGGCGCAGGAGTCGCAGGGCTATCTGTATTACGTCAGCTTTGCCGGCGTCACCGGCGCCAACATCACTGACGTCACCGACGTCGCCGCGAAGGCCGGCGCACTGCGCGCTATGGCCCGGGTACCGGTCCTGATCGGTTTCGGCATCAAGGATGCCAGCTCGGCCGCCGCCATGGCACCGCTGGCCGATGGCATCGTGGTGGGCAGCGCGCTGGTCGAGCATCTTTCCGGCGCAAGCGACCCGCAGGACGCGCACAGTAAGGCGCGGGCATTCCTCGAGCCCTTGCGCGCAGCCCTTGACGGCCTAAACTGGCCGCCACACACAGTGCGAGTCGCTTCATGAGTTGGCTGACCAAGTTGATGCCTGCCCGCATCCGTACCCAGGGCGGCGGCAAGCGTGGCGTTCCCGAGGGCCTCTGGGAAAAATGCGACAGCTGCGGCACGGCGTTGTATGGACCCGAGCTCGAAAAGAACCTGCGCGTCTGCCCCAAGTGCAATCACCACATGGCCATCGAGGCGCGTGAGCGCCTGGCCAGCTTCCTGGACGACGACAGCGGCGAGGAAATCGGAGCCGCACTCGGACCGGTGGATGCCTTGCACTTCAAGGACCAGAAGAAATACGCAGACCGGATCAAGGCTTCGCAGAAGGCGACCGGCGAGCGCGATGCCCTGGTGGCAGTGCAGGGCAAGTTGCATGGGCGCGATATCTGCGCGGCTGCGTTCGAGTTCCGCTTCATGGGCGGGTCGATGGGTTCGGTGGTGGGCGAGCGCTTCACGCTGGCTGCCGAACGGGCGCTGGCCATTCGCAGTCCGCTGGTCTGTTTCTCCGCCACTGGCGGCGCGCGCATGCAGGAAGGCCTGTTCTCGCTGATGCAGATGGCCAAGACCTCGGCGGCGCTGGGCCGGCTTCGCGCCGCGGGCTTGCCCTTCATATCCGTGCTTACGCATCCGACTACCGGCGGCGTCTCGGCCTCGTTGGGAATGCTGGGCGACTTGAATGTTGCGGAGCCGCAGGCGCTGATCGGCTTCGCCGGTCCGCGTGTCATCGAACAGACCGTGCGCGAAACCTTGCCTGAAGGTTTCCAGCGTTCCGAATTCCTGGTCGACCATGGCGCGGTGGACCTGATCATCGATCGCCGGCAGATGCGCGATCGCCTGGGCGCCTTGCTTGCCCTGATGATGCGGCAGCCCGCACCGGTTGTGGCCGAGGACTGATCCGCCCATGGCCGGCCTGAAGTACTTCGGCACCGACGGCATCCGCGGTCGCGTGGGCGAGGGTCCCATTTCCGCCGATTTCGTGCTCCGCCTCGGTCGTGCCGTCGGCCGCGTGCTGGCAAACGGCAAGTCGCACGCCATCGTCGTCATCGGCAAGGACACGCGGATTTCCGGTTACATGTTCGAAGCCGCGCTCGAGGCCGGCCTGGTCGCCGCGGGCGCGGACGTGCGCATGCTCGGGCCGATGCCGACGCCTGCGGTGGCGTACCTGACGCGGTCCTTGCGCGCCGATGCCGGCATCGTCATCTCGGCGTCGCATAATCCGCACGAAGACAACGGCATCAAGTTTTTTTCCGCCCTGGGCGAAAAACTCGCCGACGCCGTCGAGCGCGCTATCGAGGCGGAACTCGACGAGCCCTTTTCCACGGTGCCGTCCGAATCGCTCGGCAAGGTCCAGCGCGTGGAAGACGCGCTGACGCGTTACGCGGAATTCTGCAAGGCCAGCGTGCCGGACACCTTTTCGTTGCGGGGCATGAGGATCGCGCTCGACTGCGCGCACGGCGCGACCTACCAGGTGGCGCCGAAGGTCTTCGCCGAACTGGGAGCGCAGGTCACTGCCATTGGCGTGCAGCCGAACGGCCTGAACATCAACAAGGGCGTCGGTTCCACCTACCCCGAGGCACTGATAGCACACGTCCTGGAAAGTGGCGCGGACCTCGGCATCGCCTTCGACGGAGATGGCGACCGCGTGCTGATGGTCGATGGTCGCGGACGCTTGCTCGATGGCGATGCGCTCATCCATGTTCTGGCGCGCGACTGGCGCGAGACCGGTCGCCTGCGCGGTCCGGTGGTCGGCACGCTGATGACCAACTATGCGTTGGAAAAAGCGCTCGGCGACAGTGGCATCGAATTCATCCGTGCCCGGGTCGGTGACCGGTTCGTGCACCAGGCGCTGGTTGAGCGCGATGGCATGCTGGGGGGCGAGGCTTCCGGACACTTGCTTTGCCTGGACAGCGCCAGCACCGGCGATGCCATCGTGGCAGCGCTGCAGGTTCTGGAAGTGCTGGTGCGGCAGGGCGTTTCGCTCGAGGCGGCGCTGGCCGACTACCAGCCGCTTCCGCAGAAGACAGTCAACGTGCGCGTATCGGCGCAGGCGCGACCGCTCGAAGCCGAGCCCGTGCAGGCGGCGCGACGAAAGGCCGAGGCCGCGCTGGAAGGGAAGGGCCGCCTCGTGCTTCGTCCCTCCGGTACCGAACCCGTAGTGCGGGTGACGGTGGAGGCCGCCGACGGCGCGCTGATGCAACAGGTGCTGGACGAGCTTTCCGCGGCCGTACGCGCCGCCATCTGAGATACAGGCAGGATTCCACGATGAGCAAGATCCCGACCCTCGACATCCGTCGCTTCGACAACGACCGCGATGCCTTCGTCGCTGAGTTGGGCGCCGCCTATCGGGAATGGGGCTTCTGCGGGGTCAGCCACCACGGCATCCCGGCGCAGGCCATCGACGGCGCCTACCAGGTGTTCAAGCAATTCTTCGCGCTGCCTGAATCCACCAAGCGCAAGTACCACGTGCCCGGCACGGGCGGCGCGCGCGGCTACACGCCTTTCGGCATCGAGACGGCCAAGGATTCGCAATATCCGGACCTCAAGGAGTTTTTCCACATTGGCCGTGATTTGCCGGCGGGGTCGCGCTACGAGGAATTCATGGCGCCCAATACCTGGCCGACTGAAGTGCCAGGTTTTCGCGAGCACGCCTATGGATTGTTCATGGCCCTCGACCAGCTTGGCTTGCGGGTGCTGTCGGCGCTGGCGTTGCATATCGATCTGCCCGAGGATTTTTTCGTCGAGCCAACCCGCTTCGGTAATTCCATCCTGCGGCCCATCCACTATCCGCCGATCACCTCGCCCGACATCCCGAACGTACGTGCTGGCGCGCATGAAGACATCAACCTGATAACGCTGCTGGTCGGTGCCAGCGCGGCCGGCCTGGAAGTGAAGGCGCGTAACGGCGAGTGGGTGCCATTTACCGCGGACGGCGACACCATCGTGGTCAATATCGGCGACATGCTGCAGCGCCTGACCAACCACGTGTATCCGTCCACCACCCATCGCGTAGTGAATCCACCGGGCGAAGCGGCGCGGCAGCCGCGGTATTCGACCCCTTATTTCCTGCACGCCAATCCGGACTACCTGATCAAGACGCTGCCGCAATGCGTCGACGCCGGCAATCCGGATCGATATCCCACGCCAATAACAGCGAATGATTACCTGATGCAGCGCCTGCGCGAGATCAAGCTGGCCTGATCAGGCCATCCAGAAAAACACCGCAGCCATGCGCTTTTCTGCAAGATCGTGGCCCCAGTAGGCAGTGGCGCTATGGACCAGGTTGCTTCGATAAACCAGCAAGCGGTTGAAACGATGGGGCACGCGCACGTCTTCGACGAATGAGTTGGGCGGCACGAAGCGCATGCCCAGGGCTTCCACCAGGTTGGCGTGTTTGCCCGACACGGTATTTCCGCCCAGTTGTCCGTTGGCCAGGCGTTGCCGGTAGAAGCTGGTGCCGCAGTCTTCCGGCACGTCGGGATTGAGGTACAGCACGGCAGCCAGGCTGCACAACTTGCGCGAATCGGTGTGCGGCCGCGGCCCGCACTCATCCTCGCCCACGACCTGAATGCAATTGTGATTGAGATGGGCGCCTTCGGGCGCGACCTTGACGTCCAGTTTCACCGCCTGCGTCGCCTGCCTTACCTTCTCCTCCACGATTGCCAGTTCATCCGGCAGCAAGCCCGGCATCACGCGCAGGCCCGGCCAACTTTCCGGCTTGCGCGGATAGCCCTCGCTCCAGTCGTCGCGCTGCAGCGTGCGCTCTCGGATTGCCATCGGGTCTGGCAGCGTGTCGTCGACCAGCCAGTACTCGCGGCCAAGGATGGGCGTGCGATAGGGGAGGATGGTCATCGCGAAAACATCACAGGCAATCCAGGCTCAGTCTGCATTTCGAAAGTTGCGTGACTTGGAAGCGACCAACGCGCGCGCCAGGGCATCGGGCAGGTAGCGGGTGATGAAGGCGACTACTTTGTTTGCCGCGCCGGTGACCACGCGCAGCTTTCCCGACTCGACGGCATCCACGCCGATGCGTGCCACTTGCGCAGCGTCCAGCCAGAGGATCTTCGGCAGCCGCGACACTTGTGCGCGCATGCCGTTGACATCATGGAATTCGGTATAGGTGAAGCCTGCGCACAGGGCCGTCACGAACACGCCGCGCTTGCGCGACTCCAATGCCAGTGCTTCGCTGAAACGGATCATCCAGGCCTTGGTCGCGCCGTACATGGTATGCCCGGCAGACGCGGGGACCAGTCCTGCAAGCGACGCCACGTTGAGGATGCGGCCGTGGCCGGCCGCTTCCATGGCTGGCAGGTACAGGTGGGTCAGGTGGCCGACGGCGACGATCATCACCTGCAGGAATTCGGCATGGGTTTTCCAGGACTGCGACAGGTAGCGACCCGGCACGCCGTAGCCGGCGTTGTTCACCAGCGTGTCGACGAACCAGCCCCGGGACTGGGTCTCCTCGAACAGTCGCCTGGGCGCGGAGGGGTCGGCGAGATCTGCGGCAATAACCTGGCAGGGAACCAGCGCCGACAGTTCGGTCGCCAGTGCATGCAGGCGGTCGATCCGGCGCGCGGTCAGGATCAAGGGCTTGCCGCGACTTGCGTATTCCCGCGCGATCGCGGCCCCGATTCCGCTGGATGCGCCCGTGATGAGGGCATAGCCCCGATTGCTCGCCTGGTTCATGTGGTCTCCGTCTGGATAGCCCGATTGTGCCGGTTTTTTGCCGCAGCGAGCCACGGATCACGCCGAACATCGTCGCTCGCGCTAAACTTCTCGCAGTCCAAGGAGAACGAGCATGCGCGAACGGATCGTGGCCGGAAACTGGAAGCTTCATGGCGATCGCGCGTTTTCGCGCAGCCTGCTCGATGAGGTGGTGTCGCTGAAGCCCGCAGGGATTCGCATCGCCATTTTCCCGCCGATGCCCTACCTGGGCGAGTTGGCCGGGCGCTACCTTTCCCAGGGCCTGGACTTCGGCGCGCAGGACGTCGATCCCAACGACCAGGGTGCCTACACGGGCGAGGTTTCTGCCCGGATGTTGCTGGATGTGGGTTGCCGATACGCATTGGTCGGGCATTCGGAACGCCGCCATTTTCACGAGGAAACCTCAGAGTTGGTGGCCAAGAAGTTCTTCGCCGCCAAGCGGGCAGGGCTGATTCCGGTGCTCTGCGTCGGCGAGACCCTGCACCAGCGCGAAGCCGGCCAGACCGAGTGGGCCATCGAGCGCCAATTGGCCCCGGTGCTGGCCAACGGAGGCAGCAGGGCCTTTGAAAATGCGGTGCTGGCCTACGAGCCCGTGTGGGCCATCGGCACCGGCCGAACCGCCAGCCCGGACCAGGCGCAGCAAGTCCATGCCTTCATCCGTGGCGAATTGCGGGCCCTGGATGCTAATATTGCGGGCTCGCTTCCGATCCTTTACGGCGGCAGCGTCAAACCCGCCAACGCGGCCGAGCTGTTTTCCCAGCCCGACGTCGATGGTGGCCTGATCGGGGGAGCTTCCCTGGTCGCCCAAGACTTCATCGCCATCGCCATTGCGGCGGCTCGCAGATAGAAAATATGATAGATATCCTGCTCAACGTGTTCTACGTCCTCATCGCCATCGCGATGATCGTGCTGATCCTGCTGCAACGCGGCGCGGGTGCCCAGGCCGGCTCCGGCTTCGGTGCTGGTGCTTCGGGTACCGTGTTCGGTGCGCGCGGGTCGGCCAACTTCCTGTCCAGCAGCACCAAGTGGCTGGCAGGTGTGTTCTTCGCGCTCAGCCTGTTCATGGCCTACCAGGCGACCCATCGCGCGACGGCCACGCCGGACAAGCCCGACCTCGGTATCATGAGCAACGCTCCGGTTACGCCGGCCAATCCCGATGCCAGCGTGTTGGCGCCGGCGCCGGTTCCGGTCGCGCCCGCGGCGCTCGAGCCTGCGCCTGCCACGGGCGAAGCCCCGGCGACGGCGCCGGTCATCGCGCCTGCTGCACCGGCCGACGCAACGAAGCCCGCTCCGGCACCCGTCGAGGACGGCAAGGGCGGTTGATCCGCTGGTACAATTTGCACCGCTTGCTCCGGTATCGGAGTCGGCAAAAAAAGCCCAGATGGCGGAATTGGTAGACGCACTACCTTGAGGTGGTAGCGACTTAGGTCGTGGGGGTTCGAGTCCCCCTTTGGGCACCAATCACTGGATCGACCTTCGCCCGCTTGGCGGGCGTGGGTCGAAACGCGCCTCGCGGCGCTGGCAATGGAGTCGTCATGCTGGGCGAATATCTGCCGATCTTGCTGTTCCTCGCCGTGTCGAGCGTGGTCGGCATCTCGCTGCTGGTCATGGGCAGCCTGCTCGGGCCGCAACGGCCCGAAAGCGAAAAACTCTCGCCCTATGAATGCGGCTTCGAAGCCTTCGAAGACGCGCACATGCAGTTCGACGTGCGCTACTACCTGATCGCCATCCTGTTCATCGCCTTCGACCTGGAAATAGCCTTCGTGTTTCCGTGGGCGATCATCTTCCGCAGCCTGGGCGTGGTCGGCCTGATCGAGATGGGTATCTTCCTGGGCCTGCTGATCCTCGGCTTCGTTTACGTGTGGAAGAAGGGAGCGCTCGAATGGGAGTGATGCAGGGAATCACCGATGCACTGCACAACCCGGTCCCGGTCTCGACCGTGGACGACATCTTGCGCCCCGGTGGCGACAACCCCCTGCTGGAAAAGGGCTATGCCGTCGCCAGCATGGATGCGCTGATCAACTGGGCCCGCACAGGCTCGATGTGGCCGATGACCTTCGGCCTGGCTTGCTGCGCGGTGGAAATGATGCACGCCGGCGCCTCGCGCCTGGATCTCGACCGCTACGGCGTGGTGTTCCGCCCCTCGCCGCGACAGGCCGACGTAATGATCGTGGCCGGTACGCTGGTCAACAAGATGGCGCCAGCCCTGCGCAAGGTCTACGACCAGATGCCCGACCCCAAATGGGTCATCTCGATGGGCAGTTGCGCCAATGGCGGCGGCTACTACCACTATTCCTACGCCGTGGTGCGTGGCTGTGATCGCATCGTTCCCGTGGACATCTACGTGCCGGGTTGCCCGCCGACCGCCGAGGCGCTGGTCTACGGCATCTTGCAGCTGATGAAGAAAATCCGCCGTACCAACACCATTGCGCGCTGAGCCATGCCCGAACCGACACTAAGTTTTCCGGATCGTCTCAAGGCCCGCTTCGGCGACCGCGCCATCTCGGTGCTGCAGGCGCATGGCGAAACCACGATGGAAGTGGCGCCGGACAACTGGATCGAGGTTATCCGCGCCTTGCGCGATGAACCGGAATTCGGATTTGAAATGCTGGTCGACGTGTGTGGCGTCGATTACCTGGGCTACGGCGACGACGAGTGGGATACCTCGGATGTCAGCTCGCAGGGTTTCTCGCGCGGCGTTGAAGGTTCCGGACCCGGTCGTTTCGATTGGGAAAACCGGCCGCGCGGCAAGGGGCCGGACAAGCGGTTTGCGGCTGTGGTGCATTTGCTTTCGGTCAGGAATAACCGGCGGGTTCGGCTTCGTTGTTTTGCGCGCGACCATACCTTGCCTATCGTTCCGTCGCTGACGGGTTTGTTCCCCGTGGCTAATTGGTTCGAGCGCGAAGCCTTCGACCTGCTCGGCATCATTTTCGAAGGCCACCCGGACTTGCGCCGCATCCTCACCGATTATGGTTTCGTTGGCCATCCGTTCCGCAAGGACTTCCCGTTGATTGGCAACGTCGAGGTGTTGTACGACGCCGAGAAGAAGCGCGTCGTCTACCAGCCGGTCAGTATCGAGCCACGGGTCAACGTGCCGCGTGTCGTGCGTGAGGATTCGCGCTGGCAGCAGTCGGCCGCCGAAACCGCGCCGCAGGGGAAAAAATAATGGCCGGCCCCGAGATCCGCAATTACACGCTGAACTTCGGCCCGCAGCATCCGGCGGCCCACGGCGTGTTGCGCCTGGTGCTGGAGATGGACGGCGAAGTGGTGCAGCGTGCCGACCCGCATATCGGCCTGTTGCATCGCGGCACGGAAAAACTGGCCGAGTCGAAGGCCTACAACCAATCCATCGGTTACATGGATCGCCTCGACTACATGTCCATGATGTGCAACGAGCATGCCTACGTTCGTGCCATCGAGGGAATGATCGGGCTGGAAGTGCCGGTGCGCGCGCAATACATCCGCACGATGTTCGACGAGATCACCCGCATCCTCAACCACCTGCTGTGGATCGGCTCCAACGGCCTGGACCTGGGCGCGATGGCGATGTTCCTGTATGCCTTCCGCGAACGCGAGGAGTTGATGGATTGTTACGAGGCCGTGTCGGGCGCGCGCATGCACGCGACCTACTACCGCCCCGGTGGCGTCTATCGCGACCTGCCCGAACGCATGCCGCAGTACCGAGAATCGCCGTGGAGAAAAGGCGCCGACCTGAAGCGCGCGAATGAATGGCGCGAAGGCTCGATGCTCGACTTCCTGGAAGCGTTCACCAACGATTTCCCGCACAAGGTCGATGAATACGAAACCCTGTTGACTGACAACCGCATCTGGAAGCAGCGCACCGTGGGCATCGGCGTGGTGCCGCCGGAGATGGCGTTGGCCTGGGGCATGACCGGCCCGATGCTGCGCGGTTCGGGCATTGCCTGGGACCTTCGCAAGAAGCAGCCGTATGCCTGCTACGACAAGGTCGATTTCGACATCCCGGTGGGCGTGCAGGGCGATTGCTACGACCGCTACCTGGTGCGCGTCGAGGAAATGCGCCAGTCCAACCGCATCATCAAGCAATGCGTGGAATGGCTGCGCCGCAACCCCGGCCCGGTGATGACCAGCAACTACAAGGTGTCGCCGCCATCCCGTGCCGAGATGAAGGACGACATGGAAGCGCTGATCCACCACTTCAAGCTGTTCACCGAGGGTTACTCGGTGCCGGCAGGCGAGATCTACTCCGCCGTGGAAGCGCCCAAGGGCGAGTTTGGCATCTACATGGTGTCGGATGGCGCCAACAAGCCGTTTCGCCTGAAGATTCGCGCGCCGGGCTTTGCCCACCTTTCTTCCATGGATGCCATCGTGCGTGGCCACATGCTGCCCGACGTGGTCGCCATGATCGGCACCTACGACATCGTCTTCGGCGAAATCGACCGATGAGTAACCAGCAATGAAAGCGACCGGAAATTTCGCCGCCTGCCAGCATGTCGACCCGATGGTCGCGCTGAGCCCGGCTACGCGTGAGCACATTGACCATTGGGCGTCCAAGTTTCCGCCTGATCGCAAGCGCTCGGCCGTGATCCAGGCCCTGATGGCCGCGCAGGAACAAAATGGCGGCTGGCTGACCGACGAACTGATGGCCGCCGTCGCCAAGTACCTCGACCTGCCGCCGGTGTGGGCTTACGAGGTGGCAACCTTCTATTCGATGTTCGACCTGGCGCCCGTGGGCCGGCACAAGGTCACCATCTGCACCAATATCAGCTGCTGGTTG
>JANNWV010000030.1:0-56108 GCA_031408815.1 Gammaproteobacteria bacterium | reverse complement strand
GCTCGGCCGGGTCGGCTACGACCGCGATTCGGTGCCGAAGGCCGATGAGGTCGTGTACCTGCGATCGACCGCGAATCTTTCCACGGGCGGCACCGCGACCGATGTCACCGACATCATCCATCCCGACAACCGCGACATGGCGGTCCGCGCCATCAAGGCGATCGGTCTGGACGTGGGCGGTGTTGATTTCCTCAGCGACAACATCGCCGAAAGCTACCAGACCCACGGTGGCGGCATTTGCGAAGTGAACGCCGCGCCGGGCTTCCGCATGCACGTGGCGCCCAGCGAAGGCACGCCGCGCGATGTTGCCGGCCCGGTCATCGACATGCTGTTTCCGCCGGGCTCGCCTTCGCGCGTGCCGATCGCCGCGGTCACCGGCACCAATGGCAAGACCACCACCGCGCGAATGCTCGCGCACATCACCAAGATGGCTGGCTTCACGCCGGGCCTGACCACCACCGACGGCGTCTACATCGACGGCCAACGCACGGTGGAAGGCGACATGACCGGCCCCATGGCCACGCGCATGGTGCTGGCCGACCCGCAGATCGACATCGCCATCCTTGAAACCGCACGCGGCGGCCTGTTGCGCGCTGGCATGGGCGTGCCTTTCGTCAACGTCGGTGCAGTGCTGAACATTGCCGCAGACCACTTGGGCATGAAAGGCATCGACACGCTGGAACAACTGGCGGAAGTCAAACGCATCATCGTCGAGGTGGCGCGTGACTGCGCGGTATTGAATGCCGACGATCCGCTGGTGCTGAAGATGGCCGCGTACACGGATGCCAAGACCATCTGCTACGTCACCATGAATCCGCAGCATGCGCTGGTGCGCGAGCATATCCGCGCCGGCGGCCGCGCCTGCGCGCTGGAAGCAGGCATCAACGGCCAGATGATTACGCTATATGACAAGGGCAGCCACATTCCGCTGCTTTGGACGCACCTCGTGCCGGCCACGCTGGAAGGTCGCGCCCTGCACAACGTGCAGAACGCAATGTTTGCCACCGCGATGGCGTTTTCGATGGGCATCAAGCTCGATGCCATTCGCCAGGGCCTGCGCACCTTCGGCAGCACCTTCTTCCAGGCCCCGGGCCGCATGAACGTTTTCGACGAGCATCCGTTCAAGGTGATCTTCGACTACGCCCACAACGCGCACGCCGTTGGCGTGATGGCCGACCTGGCGCAGCGGCTGGACGTGCAGGGCCGGCGCATCATCGTGATGGCTGGCCCGGGTGACCGTCGCGACGAGGATATCCGCGCGATTGCGGAGGCCGTCGCCGGTCGATTCGACCATTACATCTGTCGTCGCGACGACGGCCTGCGCGGCCGCGATGGCGACGAAGTGCCGCTGATCCTGGCCCGCACCTTGAAGTCGCAGAGCGTGGATGAGTCGCAGATCAGCATCATTCCCGACGAACAGGAAGCGATCGATGCCGCGCTGCGCATGGGCCAGCCCGGCGACCTCGTGCTGATTTTTGCCGACGCGCTGACGCGGTCGTGGAAGCAGGTAATCAAGTTCCGGGCAGAAGGTGCCGCGCCCATGCGCATGGCCGAGTCGCCTGTTGCTGCGCCTGTGCTGACGGCCGACGAGAGCGCCACCGAGATCGAGGGACTGGTGCGCGATGAACGTGGCGTGCGCCTGGGTCGCGAGGAGGACGACTGAGCGAGTCCGCGCCCGGCTATTTCGACAGCTCCAGGCGCCTGACCGGACCCAACCTGTATTTCCACGACTGCGCGGCGATAGCCGACGTACTCGCGGCAACCGATGCCCAGATCGCCGATTGGGAATCGCGGCTGCGGCGCATGGTGGCTGCACTGGAGTGGTCGGAACCCGCGATCTCGATCGATCGCCATGTCGGCGGCGCCTCGCTGGCGTTCACCGCGCCCCTGGACCAGTTGCTGTCCGCGACTGAGGTCAATGAATGGGCCTGGCAAGGTGCGGCCGTGGCGGCGCAGGCCTTGCCGTTGCCGCAAGCGCCGGGTTATCCCGCCACCTGGGATTTCGATTCGGCACTGGAGACGATTCGTCGTTTCGCCGCGGCGGAATCGAACCGTAAAGCCATGACGCTGCTCGCGATTGCCGCGCAGCACGGGCTGCCTGCGTTCTACGATGATGATTCGCTATCCGTCGGCGCGGGGCAGGGCAGTCGCACCTGGCCACTGGGTGATTTGCCATCCAGTCTTGCCGATGTCGACTGGACCGCGCTGCATGATATTCCGACGGTGTTGGTGACCGGATCCAACGGAAAGACCACCACGGTGCGACTGTTGGCGGCGATGTTCGGTGCGGCGGGAATACCCGCCGGCTTCAATTGCACCGACGGCGTCTTCATCGACGGCGAACAAGTGCAGAGCGGCGATTATTCCGGCCCCTCAGGCGCGCGCCAGGTGTTGCGTGATACGCGCGTGCAGGCGGCCGTACTGGAAACCGCGCGCGGTGGCATCCTTCGCCGCGGCCTGGCGGTGGACCATGCCAATGCCGGCATCGTCACCAATATCAGTCCCGATCATTTCGGCGAGTACGGCGTGCACGACCTGGCGCGACTGGCTGATGCCAAGCTGGTGCTGGCTCGTGCTATCGGTGCCGATGGCGTGCTGGTGCTGAATGCCGACGACACTTCGTTGGTGGAGAAGTCCGCCAAGCTCGAATGTCCGCTCGCGTGGTTTTCGCTCGATGATTCGCAAGCGTTGATGGTCGCGCATCGCCAGCGCGGCGGCGCCACCTGCGGCGTGGCTGCAGGTCGCCTGTCGCTTTCGCTGGAAGGCACCAGCCATGACCTGGGCGAGGTTGCGGCGATGCCGCTGACCCTGTCCGGATCGGCGCGCTACAACATCGCCAATCTCGCCGGCGCGGCGCTACTGGCGGGTTGCGTGGGCATTCCGGTGGCGACCATTCGCGCCGTGCTCGCGGATTTCGGCAGCCGGCGCGAACACAATCCGGGCCGCCTGGAACGCTGGATGATTGGCGGCGCGACGGTATTCCTCGACTACGCGCACAACCCGGAAGGACTAGCCGGCTTGCTGGCAGTCGCGGCGCGCGTGCGCGAATCGTCGGGTGGCCGAATGGGCCTGCTGCTCGGCCAGGCCGGCAATCGCGATGACGACGCCATCGTGCAACTTGCGCGCGCGGCGGCAACCGCAAAGCCGGATTTCGTCGTGCTGAAGGATCTGCAGGGCTATCTGCGTGGACGCGAAGCAGGTGAAGTGCCAGCCGTGCTGCAGGCGGAACTGGTTCGCCAGGGCCTGCCGGCGTCGTCGCTGCGTACCTTGCTTCCGGAAGTCGAAGCGGCCCGCGCCATCCTGGACTGGTCGCGCGCCGGCGACGTGCTGGTATTGCCGGTGCACAACCTGTCGGCACGCGCCGCGCTGGTGCAGTGGCTGGATGCTGAAGCCGGCGCGTCGAGCTAGCCGACCGGCTTGAACATCGTGATGTTGGTGGCCTGGTAGCCGAGCGATTCGTACAGGGCGCGTGCGCCGGTGTTGTGGCCGAACACGTGCAATGCGATTCCCGACAATCCCATGTCCCGGACCTTGTCCTCCAGTGCGCGGAACGCACGACGGGCGTGGCCCCGGCGCTGGAACTGCGGATGGATGACTACCTCGTACACGTAGGCGATGCGGTCGCTGGTGCGCTGGCGGATTGCGAACCAAAGTACGCCCAGCAAAGGTTCGTCCGCTGTTTCGCGCAATCCGAACAAGTGGTGGTCAGGCGTATCCAGGCCGTTCGGCAAGACCAAGTCGAAGGCCTCGCGTGCCAGGGGCAACGCATCGGCTTCGGCCCATTCGCCGGCGCTGACCTTCTCACGGGCATACATCGGGATGGATGTCGCCTTGTAATCCATGAACTCCGCCGGCGTCAGCGATGCGAGAAGCGTCACGTCCTGCCGCCCGCCAGTTCATTTTCTATGCGCCGGTCCGGCACCAGCCAGAGCACGGCCACGAACACATACAAGGCCATGGCTATCCATGGCGAAACGAAGGCAAGCGGGATTGCGCCGGCATACAGCACCGGGGAGAGCTTGCCCTTCCAGTCGCTGCCAACGGCATGCTTCAGGATGGAGTCGGCGCCTTGGGACGCGATGATCAGTTGCTGCAACAACCAATAGGCGATGGCCGCCATCAGTAGTACGACGCCGTAGAGGGCGGTCGGCATCGCTGCGAAATGGTTCTCGCCCATCCAGCCGGTGGCGAAGGGAATCAGCGACAGCCAGAACAACAGGTGCAGGTTGGCCCACAACATCGACCCGGTCACCACGCGGCACAGATGCATCATGTGGTGGTGGTTGTTCCAATAGATGCCCAGGTACACGAAACTCAGCACATAGCTGAGGAACACCGGCAACAAGGGCAACAGCGTTTGCAGGCTGTCGCCATGCGGAACCTTCAGTTCCAGCACCATGATGGTGATCAGGATGGCGATGACGCCATCGCTGAAGGCTTCCATGCGGGTCTTTCCGATGGCGGCGGTCATTCGATAGTCCCCGATTGGCGTTTCCCTATCTTGGAAGTGCCGTCAGGCGGGGTCAAGGGGAAGGCGTGTCGGTGTCAGTCGAGGTTTGAGCGACTCCACTGCGCCAGTTGTTCCAGGGTGACGACCATTCCGCCGCAGACGATCGCGACCACGCTTCGCAGTCCAGCCAGGGCTGGATGGTCTGCGTAAAGCGGCGCCAGGGCGGCGCCGCAGGCGGGTTCGACCACCTGCCCATGGTCTTCGGCAAGCCGCACGCAGGCGTGGGTCGCCTCATCGTCGCTGACAGTGAGCGCAGTGACTTTTCGCCCGGCGCAAGCCGACACCAATGACGGGGCGATGCGCTTAACGCACAGGCTGCTGGCGACCGAATTCGGTCGCGCCAGTTCAACCACGCGTCCCTGCTGCAGGCTCGGGCCCAACGAAGACGCGCGTTCGGGCTCGACCGCGAACACGCGCGTGTCGCGCCATCCCACGCGGGCCAGTCCTTCCAGCACGCCCAGCAGCAAGCCACCACCGCCTACAGCGAGCAGTATCGCGTCGGGCGCGCGTTCGCACTGCACGACCAGTTCATCGACCAGCGAGGCGTGGCCTTGCCAGAGCATCGGATGGTCGAAGGGCGGGATGAAGGCGCAGCCGGGCGAGCGGGCGAGTTCCATCGCCGCTGCGTTGGCATGGTCCCAGACGTCGCCGACGACATGGACGCGGGCGCCGAGCGAGGCGATCCGGCGGCGCACGTGTTCGGGCGTGTTGCCCGGGACGAACACCGTGACAGGTACTCCCAGCGCGCGGCCGGCCCAGGCGACGGCGTAGCCTGCGTTTCCGGCGGAGGAGCAGACGAAGTGCTGGACGCCGCGATCGGCGTGGTACTGGCAGAGTTTGCCGATGCCCCGCAATTTGAAGGATCGGGCGGGCTGCAGGTTGTCGAGCTTCAACCCGACCTTGCGCCCGTTGATCTCGGCGTCGAGCAGGGGCGTGACGATGTGAAGCGGCGCAACGGTACGCGGATTCGCGGCGCGGCAGCCGCGGGTTTGCAGATGGAATGCAGCGTGATCGGTTTCAGCGAAGTCGGACGTGGCCAGGTGTTCGAAGGACGGGGTCATGGGTTTGCTCGCAAGTCGGTGTGCGCAGAGCGCGGGGGATGCGTGACGACGACTCGCTGCTAATTCGCTGGTTCATGGTGGTTCTCCTTGGGGTGGGATGATGGTGGATGGGAATCAAAGCCAGGAAGCCTGGAAGCCTGGTGGCGGTGCTGGTTCGGGCGGCGGGGGGACGACCTTCACCACGCGCACCTCCACCAGGCGTTCCAGTTGGCGGCACAGGACGAGCGGATCGCGTTCACCGGCCAAGCGCAGGCGCACGACATAACTTTTCTCATCGGGCTTGTCGGCGGCGAGGTTCAGCAGCGCGAATCCGCGCCGCTCGATGGTGCCCAGCAGTCGCAGCAAGGCACCTTCGCTGTGGTCAAGCTCGATGTGGAAATCAACGCTCACGCCGCGCAGCCCATCATTTGCGCATTCGACTTGCCGGGCGGCACCAACGGCCAGACATTGGCGCGCGGGTCGATCTTCACGTGGCAAAAGAGCGGGCCGTCTTCTTCCAGCAGTCGTTCGATGGCCGCCGGCACCTGGTCGGCGCGATCCACGGTGAAAGCCGGGATGCCGAAGGCACGGGCGAGCACGGCGAAGTCGGGATTGTCGGAAAGATCGACCTCGCTGTAGCGCTCGGCGAAGAACAACTCCTGCCATTGCCGCACCATGCCCAGGCACGAATTGTCCAGCAGCACGATCTTGACCGGGATGCCGTAGCGCTTGAGCGTAGCCAGCTCCTGGATGTTCATCATGATCGAGCCGTCGCCGCTGACGCAGACCACGCAGGCATCGGGTCGCGCCAGTTGGGCGCCGATGGCTGCAGGCAGGCCGAAGCCCATCGTGCCGAGGCCGCCGCTGGAAAGATGCGCAGCGGCACGCGACACGCGCCAATGCTGTGCAACCCACATCTGGTGCTGGCCCACGTCGCTGGCGACGATCAGGCGATTGCCACCGGCTTCGGACAATTGCTTAAGCAGCGCCGGGGCATAGACGCCTTCGCCGGGCGCGTCATAGCGATCGGCATGTTTCGACTTCAACTCGCGACAACGTTGCAACCACGATGAAATATTCAGCGGTTGCGCCAGCGCCGGCAGTTGTTCCGACAGCTTTCCGCGCAGGCCGACATCGGCCTTGCGCAGCTTGCCGATCTCGGCGGCATCGATGTCCATGTGCAGGACGCGAGCGCCCGGTGCGAAGGTATCGAGCTTGCCCGTCGCGCGGTCATCGAAGCGCGCGCCGGCCACGATCAGCAGGTCGCATTCCTGCACGGCAAGATTTGCGGCCGGATTGCCGTGCATTCCCAGCATGCCCAGGTTGAACGGCGCGTCGGGATCGACTGAGCCCAGGCCCTTCAGCGTGTATACGGCAGGCAGTCCGGTCGAGCGCATCAGGGACCGCAGCGGGCCTTCCGCATTGGCCATGCTCACGCCGCCACCGACATACAGCAGCGGACGTTTTGCAGTAGCCAGCAGGGCGCGGGCGCGCATCAGCCCATCTGGCTCGCCGCAGCGGTCGGCGCCGTGCTTGAAGCGCGGCGCGCGTGCCTGGGCACTCGCCAGGGCAACGTCCTTCGGCAAGTCGATCAGCACCGGACCGGGTCGGCCAGAGCGGGCAATCGCGAAGGCTTCGCGCACCGTGGCGTAAACGTCCTCGGCACGACGCACGATGTAGCTGTGCTTGACCACCGGCAGGCACATGCCGAACACGTCCACCTCCTGGAAGGCATCGGTGCCCATCACTATCGTTGGCACTTGGCCGGTGATCGCCACCATCGGCACCGAATCCAGGAACGCATTGGCGATGCCGGTCAGCAGGTTGGTCGCGCCCGGGCCCGACGTCGCGAGGCAAACGCCGACCTTGCCCGATGCGCGAGCATAGCCATCGGCCGCCAGCGCAGCGCCTTGCTCATGGCGCACCAGGATGTGCTTGATGGAACTGTCCACGAGAGCATCGTAAACAGGCATCACCGCACCGCCGGGATAACCAAACATCACCTCGCAGCCTTCTTCTTCCAGCGCCTGCAGCAGCCACTGCGCACCAGTGCAGACGCGGGTGGACAATTCTCGTGATCCGTCCATGTCATGCTCCCGCAGGATTCAACCAGGGCATTCGTGCGCGCAGCGCAAGGCCTACCTGCTCGATTGGATGGGCGAGGTCGCGTTGTTTCATCGCGTTGTAGTTGACGTTGCCGGCCTCGTACTCGGCCACCCATTCCTTGGCGAAGCGGCCATCGCGGATTTCGGCCAGCACTTCGCGCATGCGGGTGCGGGTTTCGTCGTTGATCACGCGCGGGCCACGGGTCAGGTCGCCGTATTGCGCGGTTTCGGAAACGAACTGGTGCATCTTGGCCAGGCCGCCTTCGTGCAACAGGTCGACGATCAATTTCAGTTCGTGCAGGCACTCGTAGTAGGCGACTTCGGGCTTGTAGCCTGCTTCCACCAGCGTCTCGAATCCTTGCAGCACGAGTTCGGTCGCACCGCCGCAAAGCACGGCTTGTTCACCGAACAAGTCGGTTTCCGTTTCTTCGGCGAAGTGGGTTTCGATCAACATGGCGCGGGCGCCGCCGATGCCGGCCGCATAGGCCAGGACTTTTTCGCGGGCGTGGCCGCTGGCGTCCTGTTCGATGGCGAACAGGCAGGGCACGCCATGGCCCTTTTCATACTCGCGACGCACCAGCGCGCCCGGGCCCTTGGGCGCCACCAGGATCACGTCGATGTCGGCGCGCGGCTTGATCTGCTTGAAGTGCACGTTGAAACCATGCGCGAACAACAGGGCGGCGTTGGGCTTGATGTTGGGCGCGATGGCCTGGGCGTAAAGCGCCGGCTGGACCATGTCGGGCGTCAGCACGGCGACAAGATCGGCGTCCTTCACAGCATCGGCCGGCTCGGCAACGCGCAGGCCATCGGCCTGCGCCTGGGTCCAACCCTTGCCGCCGGCGCGCACGCCGACCACGACATGCAGGCCCGATTCGTGGAGGTTGAGCGCATGGGCGCGACCCTGGCTGCCATAACCCAGGATGGCGATCTTCGATTGCTTCGGCGCGTCGGTGGTGGCGATGGTGGTGGTCATGCGATTTCTCCGGAACGGGATGGGATATGAAGTGATTCGTCGGTGACGGCGCCTCGGGCTGCCGATCCGACCAGTCGGGCGTACTTGGCGAGTGCGCCGCGGGTTACCTTGGGTTCGGGTACGCGCCACAGCGCGCGACGGGAATCGAGGTCTGCATCGGTTTCGAGTCGGCGCGAGTCGGCATCGATGCGCACGAGGTCACCCTCGCGCAGCAATGCAATCGGACCGCCGCGCGCGGCTTCGGGGGCGATGTGTCCCACCATGAATCCGTGGGTTGCGCCGCTGAAGCGACCGTCGGTGATCAGCGCAACGTCGTTGCCCAGGCCGCGGCCGACCAGTGCGGCGGTGACGGCGAGCATCTCGCGCATGCCCGGGCCGCCGGCAGGACCTTCGTTGCGAATGACCAGCACGTCGCCCGGCTTGATGCCGTCGGATTGCACCGCGGCGAAGGCTTCTTCCTCGCTTTCGAAAACGCGGGCCGGGCCTTCGTGATGCAGGCGACCGTGGCCTGCCAGTTTCAGCACGCAGCCTTCGGGCGCCAGGTTTCCGTACAGGATCGAAAAGCCGCCGCGCGCCTTGATCGGCGCGGCGACCGTGCGCACGACTTCCTGGCCTTCAGGCGCGGCAATGGCGGATTTCAATTCATCGAAAAGGCTACGACCGGTGACCGTCGGCGTGTCCTCGATCATGCGGGCCGTCTGCAATTCACGCGCAACCTGGGCGGTGCCACCGGCTGCCGTCAGCTCCACCGCCGTGAAACGACCGCCGGGCTTCAGGTCGGCAATCACCGGCGTGCCGCGCGCAGCGTCTTCAAAATCTTCCAGGTCCAGCGGCACGTTGGCCTCGTGCGCGATCGCCAGCAGGTGCAACACGGCATTGGTCGATCCCGCCGTCGCCGCCACCAGTCGCGCTGCATTCCGGAACGACGCCCTGGTCAGCATGTCGCGCGGGCGGATGTCTTTTTCCAGGCAAGCCATGGCGATTTCGCCGCAGCGAAACGCAGCCTCGGCCTTGGCCGGGTGGGTGGCGGGAATATCGTTCAAGCCCATCGGCGACAGGCCCAGCGAGGTCAGCACCATGGCCATCGTGTTGGCGGTGAACTGCCCGCCACAGGCGCCGGCGCCGGGGCAGGCGTGCGACTCCACCTTGGCCAGTTGCTCGCAACCGATCTTGCCGGCGCCGTGTGCACCGACGGCTTCGAACACTTCCTGGATGGTGATCGCCTTGCCGTCCAGCATGCCGTGGTCGATGCTGCCGCCGTACAACACCACGCCCGGCAGGTTCATCCGCGCCAGCGCCATGGCGGCGGCGGGGATGGTCTTGTCGCAGCCGCACAGCACGACGACGGCATCCAGGCAGTGGCCTTCGACCGCGAGTTCGATGGAGTCGGCGATCACCTCGCGCGAGACCAGCGATGCGCGCATGCCCGGCGTACCCATTGCGATGCCGTCGGTGACGGCGATGGTGTTGAACTCGATCGGCGTGCCACCGGCGGCGCGCACGCCGTCGCACGTCGATTGCGCCAGGTCGCGCAGGTTGAGGTTGCAAGGCGACACGTTGGACCAGGTATGCACGACGGCCACGAACGGTTTGTCGATGGCGGCATCGTCCAGGCCGGTGGCGCGCAGCATGGCGCGGGCCGGCGCCCGGTCGGGCCCGGTCTTGATCGCGTCGCTGCGTTGCGGCTTGCGCATGTTCATGCGGCGGCCTGCCTGCTGTCGAAGCGCGCGTCGCGCAGCGCCTCGAGCACTTCGTCGGTGATTTGCGACGTGCTCGCATTGCCACCGAGGTCGCGCGTCATTTCACAACGGTCCAGCACGGATGAAACTGCCGATTCGACCGCAGCAGCTTCTGCATCCAGGCCCAGCGAATGCCGCAACATCAGGGCCGCGCTCAGGATGCTGCCGAGCGGATTGGCCCATTGCTTGCCGGCGATGTCCGGCGCGGAACCATGGATCGGTTCGTACAGGCCGCGCTTTCCATCGCCCAGTGACGCCGATGGCAGCAGGCCGAGCGAACCGGCGAGAACGGCGGCCTCGTCGGTCAGGATGTCGCCGAACAGGTTCTCGGTCACCAGCACGTCGTAAGCAGAGGGCCGCGAGATCAGCAGCATCGCCATCGAATCAACCAGTTGGTGTTCAAGACGGACATCCGGGTACTCGCTGGCGATGCGGATCGCGGTCTCGCGCCAGAGCCGCGAGGTCTCCAGCACATTGGCCTTGTCGATCGAGGTCAGGTGGCCGCGACGGCTGCGCGCCAGTTCGAAGCCGCGACGCAGCACTCGTTCGATTTCGATCACGGTGTAGCGGCATTGGTCGCTGGCGCTGTCCGCGTCGCGTTGGCGTTCGCCAAAATAACTGCCGCCGGTCAGCTCGCGCACGAATATCAAGTCCACGCCCGCCAGGCGATCCGCCTTCACCGGGGAGAATTCCGCGGCGCGCGGATGCACGCGCACCGGTCGCAGGTTGGCGTACACGCTCATCGCGCTGCGCAATTGCAGCAGGCCCTGTTCCGGACGCACGCTGGCTTTGGGGTCCGACCATTTCGGGCCGCCCACCGCGCCCAACAGCACAGCGTCCGCGGCCAGGCAGGCGTCGCGCGTGGAATCAGGCAGGGCGCTGCCAAAGGCATCGATGGCGCAGCCGCCGATCGCACTCTCGCTGAAGTGGAATTGATGGCCTGCGGCTGCGGCGACGGCGCACAGCACTGTCGCCGCGGCGTCAGTCACTTCCGGGCCGATACCGTCGCCGGGTAGCAGGGCGATGCTCGCCTTCATGCATGGGCCTCGCGTTGTTTTTCGAAGGCAGCAAGCTGCGGCGCGTGCTTCTGCAGGAAGCCGAGTTGGTCGACCCCTTGCAGCAGGCAGTGCCGCGCGAAGGCGTCGATCTCAAAACGGAAGCGACCGCCATCGGGCAGTTCGATGGTTCCCTCGGCGATGTCGATCGCCAGTTCGATGTGGGGATGCTTGAGCAGGTAGCGATGCTCGGCCTCGCCCAGCACCACGGCCAGCAGGCCATTGCGCAGGGCATTGCTGCGGAAGATGTCGGCGATCTCGGACGACAGCACGGCGCGGATTCCATAATCGAGCAGGGCCCAGGGCGCGTGCTCGCGCGAGGACCCACAGCCGAAATTGCGCCCCGCCACCAGGATCTCGCAGCCCTGCGCGGCCGGATGGTTGAGTGGAAATTCGGGATCGGGGCTGCCATCGGCCTGATAGCGCCAATCGTGGAAGGCATGGCGACCCAGTCCTTCGCGACCGGTAGTCGTCAGGAAACGCGCCGGGATGATCCGGTCGGTGTCGATATTTTCATGCGCCAGCACGGCGGTGCACGAGTGCAGTCGGTTGAATGGTTTCATGCGGCTTGCTCCGTTTGCGCGCGGGCGAATTGCAGCGGATCGGCGATGCAGCCGGCCAGGGCAGAGGCGGCCGCAATGCGCGGACTGGCCAGTACCGTGCGTGCGCCAGGCCCCTGGCGACCCTCGAAATTGCGATTGCTGGTGCTGACCACCAATTGACCGGGCTTGGCGAGGTCGCCGTTCATGGCGATGCACATCGAACAACCCGGTTCGCGCCATTCGGCGCCGGCGGCGCGGAAGACCTGATCCAGCCCTTCGGCCTCCGCTTCGCGTTGCACGGCGACGGAGCCGGGCACCACCAGCATCCGCACGCGCGAAGCGATGCGGCGGCCACGCAGCAGTTCGGCCGCGGCGCGCAGGTCACCCAGCCGTGAGTTGGTGCAGCTGCCCAGGAACACCAGGTCCACTGGCATGCCCGCCATCGGCTTGCCCGTTTCGACGTGCATGTATTCCAGGGCGCGGCGCTCTTGCAGGTCGCGCGGCGCAGGGACCGGCGCGTGCAGCGTGATGACCATGCCCGGATGCGTGCCGTAGCTGATGGTGGGGCGCACGTCGGCGGCATCGAAGCGTTGTTCGCGATCGTAGCTGGCGCCTTCGTCGCTGGACAGCGTGCGCCAATGTGCCAGCGCGCGATCCCAGGCTTCGCCCTGCGGCGCCATCGGCCGGCCTTTCAGGTAGGCGAAGGTGGTTTCGTCGGGCGCGATCAGGGCTGCGCGTGCGCCTGCCTCGATGGACATGTTGCACAGGGTCATGCGCTGTTCCATGTCCAGCGCGCGGATGGCGCTGCCACGGAATTCCAGCACATGCCCGGTGCCGCCATTGACGCCGATCCTGCCGATCAGGTGCAGGGCGAGGTCCTTGGCGCTGGTCTCCGCCGGCAGTTTGCCCTCGACATGGATGGCGAAATTCTTCGGCTTGCGTTGCAGCAGGCATTGCGTCGCCAGCACGTGGCCGACTTCGGTGGTACCGATGCCGAAGGCCAGCGCGCCGAAGGCGCCGTGCGTGGTGGTGTGGCTGTCGCCGCAGACGATGGTCATGCCCGGCTGCGTGGCGCCCAGTTCCGGGCCGATCACGTGGACGATGCCGCGGTGTTCGCTGCTCCAGCCGTGCAGCTTCACGCCGAACTGCATGCAATTGGTTTCCAGCTGCTGCACTTGCGCGGCCGCCTCGGCATTGGCGTAAACATGCTGGCCCAGGTCGTCGGTGGGCGTAGTCGGCGTGGAATGGTCGAGCGTCGCCAGCACGCGCTCGGGATTGCGGACGGGCAGGTCGCGTGCGCGCAATTCATCGAAGGCCTGCGGCGAGGTCACTTCGTGGATCAGGTGCAGGTCGATGTACAGGATGCCCGGCGTGGACTTCGTTTCAGCCAGCACCTGATGGGCGTCCCACAATTTGTCGAGCAAGGTGCGCTTGCTGGAGGACATCACGCAGCCTCCATTTCACGGGCAGCGGTTTCCGTCACCGGCGTCAGCCAGCCCCACTGGTCGGCGGTGCTGCCGTCGAACAGACCGAAGAAGGCCTTTTGAAGTGCCTTGGTGACCGGACCCGGCTGGCCCTTGCCGACCTGCTTGCGATCGACCGAGCGCACCGGCGTGATTTCCGCCGCCGTGCCGGTCATGAAGACTTCGTCGGCGAAATACAGCATTTCGCGCGGCAGCGATTGTTCAACCACCTCATAGCCCAACTCGCGGGCCAGGGTGAACACGGTATCGCGGGTGATGCCGCACAGGATGCTGGCGCCCGCCGACGGCGTGTACAGCCGGCCCTTGTGCACGACGAAGATGTTTTCGCCGGCGCCTTCGCTCAGCAATCCGCCCGGCGCCAACGCGATGCCTTCCACGAATCCGCCACGCACGGCTTCCTGCGCGATCAACTGGCTGGACAGATAGTTGCCGCCGGCCTTCGCGCCGGTCGGGTAGGTGTTTGGCGCGGCGCGTGTCCACGAGCTGACGCAAACATCCACGCCATCCTGCAGGGCGGCGGCCCCATGCATGCTGCCCCATTCGATGGCGATGATGGCGACATCCACCGCCACGTCGGCGGAAGGCGCCAGGCTGAAGGTGAAGCCCGAGCGATAGGCGATGGGGCGGACGTAGGCGCTGGCAAGGCCAGTGGCGCGAATGACTTCTTCGCAGGCGCGATTGATCTGGTCGGGCGTGTAGGGGATGGCCAGGTCGTAGATCTTCGCCGAGTTGAACAGCCGCTCGGTGTGTTCGGCCAGGCGGAAATACTGCGGGCCTTGCGGCGTGGCATAGACGCGCTCGCCCTCGAACACCGACGACCCATAGTGCAGCGCGTGCGCGCCGACGTGCACGCTGGCCTCGTGCCAGGGCTTGATGCGGCCGTTGTGCCAGAGCAGGGAAGGGGCTTTCATGGTGTGTCGCTCCGTCAAGGCTGCAGTGCGGCGCGCAGCGGCGCCGACACGATTGGATTGGAATGGGCTGCATGCGCGGGCAGAGATGGCGCACGGTCCGCCAGACGCTCGATGCGATTGACCACTTCCAGCGCGGCCAGCGCGGCGGCTTCGACGATGTCGGTGGACACGCCGTTGCCGCGAATGGATCGGCCCGCATGTTCGACCGTCAGCGTTGCCTGGCCCTGGGCGTCGCCGCCGAGGCTGAGCGAGCGCACCTGGAAATCACCGATGGCCAGCTCGTGGCCGGTGGCGCGTTCGATCGCACGCACCACGGCGTGCACCGGGCCGTCGCCGATGGAGGCTTCAGACGCTTGCCGTCCGTCCTCGTGCGACAACTTCACCGTCGCGGACGCCATGCCGCCGACGTGACTGGAGGTATGCAGCTGCGCGATCCGCCACGGCCCCAATGCATCGGGATCACGACCCAGCGCCATCGCCTCGAGGTCGTTGTCGAACACTTCGCGCTTGCGGTCGGCCAGGGTCTTGAAGCGCGTGAAGATCTCGTCGAGTTGGGCGTCGTCGGGATGATGGCCCAGGCCAGCCAGGCGTTCGCGCAGCGCGTGCCGGCCGCTGTGCTTGCCCAGCACCAGCTGCGACTGGGCAAAGCCCACGTCTTCGGGACGCATGATTTCGTAGGTGCCGCGATGCTTCAGCATGCCGTGCTGGTGGATGCCGGCTTCATGCGCGAAGGCGTTCTCGCCAACCACGGCCTTGTTGCGCGGCAGGCTCATTCCAAGCAAGTTGGTCAACAAGCGCGCGCTCGGGTACAGGCGCTGGGTGGCGATGCCGGTATCCACGCCGAACAATTCCGCGCGTGTCTTCAGGGCCATCACGATCTCTTCCAGCGCGGCATTGCCGGCCCGCTCGCCGATGCCGGTGAGGGTGCACTCGACTTGCCTTGCGCCCGCTGCCACCGCGGCCAGGCTGTTGGCCACCGCCATGCCCAGGTCGTTGTGGCAATGCACGCTGATGATGGCGCGGTCGATATTGCGCACGTGCTGGCGCAGGTAGGCGATGCGCTCGCCCATTTCTGCCGGCGTCGTGTAACCGACGGTATCGGGCACGTTGAAGGTGCCGGCGCCAGCCTCGATCACCGCCGCCATCACCTCGGCCAGATACTCGGGTTCCGTACGCATCGCGTCCTCGGCGGAAAATTCCACGTCGTCGCACAGCTGCCGGGCGCGGCGCACGCCGGCCACGGCGTTGTCGATCACCTGCTGCTTGCTCATCGACAGCTTGTGTTCGCGATGCAGCGGACTGGTGGCGATGAAGACGTGGATGCGGGGTTTCTGCGCGGGTTCCAGCGCCCTGGCGGCCGCTTCGATGTCTCCGAACTGGCAGCGGGCCAGCGCGCAGACCGTGGGCCCGCGCAGGTCGCCGGCAATGGCGTGCACCGCAGCGAAGTCTTCGTCGGAAGCCTGTGCAAAGCCCGCTTCGATGATGTCCACGCCAAGGTCGGCAAGCGCCTGGGCCAGCCGGCGCTTCTGCGCGCGGCTCATCGAATAGCCGGGCGCCTGTTCACCGTCGCGCAGCGTGGTATCGAAGATCCGCACGCGGTCGCGGGCAGGTTCGGCAGTTTTCGCGTCTGGATTTTGTGTTTGCATGGTTCGCTTTGGCGAGCCGGGCAACAAAAAACCCCGCATCCGTTTCCGGGTGCGGGGTTTCAGGTTTTATCGTCAGTTTCAGTATTCGACGAACGCCCTCAGCCCGCACCTCCGGGGATAATAAGGACGAGTACGAGTACGAGCGCTACGAGGGCCGACAGCGGCGCCAAGCCCATCGCGACGACCGGGAGGGCCCGGGCGTTCTTGATGGCTTGCTTGGCGTGATGTGAAGGCATGACCCGACACTAAACTGCGATTTGCAGACCTGTCAACAGGCAGTTTAGAGCAGATGTTCTAGCGGGCGGCGGCCGATCAGTAGCTGAGGGCACGCGTCTTGCCCCAGAAAACCCGGTACGAATACGCGGTGTAGCCGAGGATCGCCGGCAGCGTGATGGCGATGCCTACGCCCATGAATTGCAGCGATTCCGTGGCCGTGGCGGCCTCCAGGTAGGTGATCTGGTCCACCACCAGGTAGGGGAACAGGCTGTAGGCCAGGCCGATGAATGACAGCAGGAAAAGCGACACCGCCGAGGCGAAGGGCAGCCAGGCGCGATGCGGTTCCGCCCGGGTCATCCGGGCCAGCGTGCGATGGCAGACCAGGAATATTGCGGCGGTCAGCAAGGGAATTGGCGCCAGCAGGAACAGGTTCGGCAGCGCAAACCACTTGTCGAAGATCCGGCTGCTGACCAGCGGCGTCGCGATCGAGACGGCGATGATGCCCGCGCCGGTCAGCCACAGGCTTCCGCGCGCCCAGGTCACCGCACGCGCCAGCAACTCGCCCTCGGTCTTGAGGATCAACCAGGTTGCTCCCAGCAGCGAATAGCCCGCCGCCAGCGACAAGCCGATGCCCAGCGCGAAGGCGATGTTGCCGAGCGAGTATTCGAAACCCAACAGGTAGATGCCCAGCATGAAGCCCTGCGACAAGGTGGTGAGCAGCGATCCGAAGTAGAACGCGCGGTTCCACCAGAGGCGATGGCTGTCATGCGCCTTCACCCGGAAATCGAAGGCGACGCCGCGCAGGATCAGGCCGCCGAGCATCGCCGCGACGGGCAGGTACAGCCCCCCGAGGATGACGCCATGGGCTTTCGGGAAGGCCACCAGCAGGATGCCGACGCCGAGCACCAGCCAGGTTTCATTCGCATCCCAGAACGGGCCGATGGAGGAAATCATCTGGTCCTTTTGCGCATCGGTCGCGCGCCGCACCAGGATGCCGACGCCCAGGTCGTAGCCGTCCAATACCACGTAGATCAGCATGGACAGGGCCATCAGGAACACGAACACCAGGGGCAGCCACTCACTCATGCCGGCAACTCCACGCCAGGTTGTTGCTGTTCGTCAGCTTCGTCCATGCCGGCACGCTTGCGCGCCAGGTGGAAGACGACGGTCACATAGGAAACGATCAGCAGAAGGTACAGCGCCAGGTACATCGCCAGTGAAATGCCGATGATCGGCGCGGCGGTGGCGGACGCGGCGTCGCGCGTCAGCAACAGGCCCGAAACAAGATACGGCTGTCGGCCGATCTCGGTGACATACCAGCCTGCCAGTGTCGCCAGCCAGCCACTGAAGGTCATCAGCACCAGTGCGCGAGCCGCCCATGTCGACACAGATCCGCTTCGACGCAGCTTGAGTGCAGCGAACCAGGACGTGAGCAACATCAGCACGCCCATCCCGACCATCACCCGGAATGCCCAGAAAACCGGCGCGACGGGCGGGTGCTTGCCTTCAAATTGGTCCAGTCCGCGAATTTCGCCTTCGCTGTCGTGGGTCAGGATGAGACTGGCGAGCCTGGGAATGGCGATGGCGGCATCGTTGCGCTTCATGGCCTCGTTGGGTAGCGCGAACAACAATAGCGGCGCGCCCTTCTCGGTATGCCAGAGGCCTTCCATCGCCGCGATTTTCGCCGGCTGGTGTTCCAGCGTATTCAATCCATGCAGGTCGCCGACGAATATCTGGATCGGAATTAGCGTCGCCGCCACGAACACACCTGCGCGCAAAGCCGCCAGCACGGCCGGCACGCGATCACCGCGCAACCACTGGTAGGCGGAAATTCCCGCGACCAGGAACGAGGCCGTCAGCCCCGACGCGATCAGCATATGCGTCAGGCGATAGGGCAGCGAGGGATTGAAGATCACTTCGAGCCAGCTGCTGACATGCGCCTGCCCATCGATCATCACGAACCCGTCCGGTGTCTGCATCCAGGAATTCAGGGCGAGGATCCAGAACGCGGAAAGCGTCGTCCCGGCTGCCACGAGGAAGGTGGCCAGCGTGTGCATGTTGTCCGAGACGCGCTCGCGCCCGAAAAGCATCACGCCCAGGAAGGTCGCTTCCAGGAAGAAGGCGCTCAGTACTTCGTAGGCCAGCAAGGGTCCGGCGATGTTGCCGACGGTGTTCATGTAGCCCGGCCAGTTGGTGCCGAACTGGAAGCTCATCGTGACGCCGCTGACCACGCCCAGCGCGAAACTGAGTGCGAAGATCTTCACCCAGAAGGCGTAGGCCTTCATCCACTTGCCGTCGCCCGTCGCGCGGAAGCGAAGCTTGAAGAACAACAGGAACCAGCCCAACGCAATGGTGACGGTCGGGAACAGGATGTGGAAGGAGATATTGGCGGCGAACTGGACGCGGGCGAGGTCGATGGGGTCCATGCTTGCGTGCCGTCGGGTCCTGGATTACCTGGTTGCGGGTGGTTCGGCGGGGGGCTTGGGAAGCAGGAGTTCCGGGAAGGGTTTGCGGCCTTCCACGACAGCCTTGATCTCGTCCATGCCCAGTCCATACGCCTTTTCGATATTGCGCGGATGGTTCTTCATGTCTTCGAGTACTGCGGCCTGCACGAGTTCCCGGTCCTTGCTGTCGGGAGTGACGCCCACGTCATAGGCGATCAGCATCGGCAAGCCGTCCGGCCCGCGGAAAGTGCGGGGTGGTTCGGGCGAGAGGGTTTCGCCGAACGCGTTGGTGCTGGGCGTGGTTTCTTCCGATGCCGCCGAACTGGCCGCCGGAGCAGGCATGGCTTCGGTCGGGACAGATCGGGTGCGTTGGCCGAGGAAAAACGCGGCGGCCGCAACGGCGCATACCAACAACAGGATCCACAGGTTCTTCATTTGTTTTCCGGGGGGAATGGTGGAGCGGAAGGGGATCGAACCCTCGACCTCTGCATTGCGAACGCAGCGCTCTCCCAGCTGAGCTACCGCCCCACTGGGGGTGATGATACTCCGAGCTTATGGCGGAGCCAATCCGTGCCGGGCTAGCGGTCCAGTTGCAGGATCCGGTCGCGCAAGTCGTCGTAGTCAGGCTTGAGGGCCTCTGCGCGACTCGGTCTGGCCAGGAGTTCAGCCAGGGCCGGGGGCACGGCCACCGGTTGCTGAACCAGCGCCTCGACGATGCTTTCGAACTTCGCTGGATGCGCCGTCGCGACAATCGCCCAGGCCTCGGCCGGATCGCGCGCAATCACTTCAAGGGCATGCAACGCCGTCGCGGTATGCGGGCAGACGACTTGCCCGGTGCGCCCGTGCAGCGTAACGATGGCCTCGCGAATATGGTCGTCCGACGCGGCGACTGCGGTGAATGCAGCACGCAGTGCAGCGATGTCCGGAACCATCCAGCGCAGCCGTTCGAAATTGCTCGGTGCGCCGACGTCCATCGCGTTGGCCAAGGTCTGTCGGCTGGGTTGGGGCGAATAGTCCGCGCCGGCGAAAAATTCCGGCAACACCTGGTTGGCGTTAGTGGACAAGACGATACGACCGATGGGCAGGCCGATCCGGCGCGCGAGTGCCGCAGCGGCGGCGTTGCCCAGGTTGCCGGTCGGGATGATGAAATTCAGCGGCTGGCCGGTGCGACGATGATGGGCGAGTGATGCCTGCGCGTAATAGACCATCTGCGGCAGCCATCGGCCCAGGCTGATGCTGTTGGCCGAACTGAGCGGCGCCTGCGACTGCAGGTCGGTATCGGCCAGCGCCTGCTTCGCCATCGCCTGGCAATCATCGAAACTGCCCTGCACGGCGAATGCGAAGACATTGTCTCCGAAGCAACCCAATTGGTGCGCCTGTCGCGGCGACACCCGACCATCGGGATAAAGAATGACGACACGCATTCCCGGTTGCTGGTGGAAAGCCGCAGCGACTGCCGCCCCCGTGTCGCCCGACGTGGCGACGATGATGGTGAGCGGCCGGGAATCCGCGCGGGGCAATCGTTGCAGGCAAGCAGCAAGGAAGCGCGCGCCGATGTCCTTGAACGCGGCTGTGGGGCCATGGAACAGCTCGAGCTGGAATGTCTTGTCGCCATCGATCGGCACCAGCGGCGTTTCGAAATCGAAGGCCTGCGCGCAGATGGCGGGCAGGTCCCGCAGCAGGTCGTCGCCTTCGAAGAAAGGCGCCAACAGGGGCAGGCCAACTTCGGTGAGCGCGTGCGTGCCGTCAAAGCGCGAAAGCTCGAGGCGAGGCAGGGTCTGCGGTACGTAAAGGCCCCCATCAGGCGCGAGCCCGGCCGCGAGTGCCGGCCCGATACTGACTAGCGGCGCTGCGCCGCGTGTGCTCGCGTATTTCATGCCATCAGCTCTGCGGCAGGTCCCGCGACCGGCGATACGTAAGCCTGGCTCTGGAAACCGGCGTCGGCGAACGCAGCCTGCATCGAGGCAGCCGCGCCGTCAGCGCCTGCCTTCGATTCGAACCAGGCGAACACGCTCGGTCCCGCTCCCGAGATGCTGGCACCCATCGCGCCAGCGTCCAGCGCGGCGCGCTTTACTTCAGCGAAGCCGGCAATCAGCGGCGCGCGTCGCGGTTCAACCAGCAAATCCTCAAGCCCGGCCCGTACCAGCGCGGCGTCGGAGTTGAAGCATCCGGCCAGGACCAAAGCGAGATTCGCGCTTTGCGCCACGAACTCGCGCAATGCGTAATCGCCCTGCAAGGCCTCGCGCGCGCGCCTTGTTTCCAGCACCGCATCCGGATGCACCAGCACGCAATGCCACGCCGGTGGAACCGGAATGCGCACGAGTCGGTCGCGGCTGGCCAGCACCAGTCCGCCCAGCAACATCGGCCCGACGTTGTCGCCATGCAGGCCGCCACTGGCGATCGCTTCGCCTGCCAGCGCGAACGGATACAGGGCTTCGCGATCCAGCGGCACATCGAGCAAGGCATTCGCCGCCACCAGCGCCGCCACGCAGGACGCGGCCGATCCACCCATGCCCGATCCCAGCGGCAAGCCTTTTTCAAGGACCAGTTCAAATCCGAAATCGAGTTTCAATCCTTCGCGCATCGCGATCAGCGCGGCGCCGGCGGTGTTGCGTGCCGCATCGAGTGGAAGGTCGAGCGCCAGTCCGTGGATGGCGGAGATGACGACGCCAGGCGCGTCGATCCGCCGCACGCGCGCGCGGTCGCCGATGCCGGTGACGGTGTGGCCGAGGATGTCGAAGCCCACGCCCACGTTGCCGACACTCGCGGGCGCAAACGCTTCCTTCCAGCCACCACTCATACCTGTGCTCCCAGACTCGACGACACTCGCAGGAGGTCTGCGAACACGCCTGCCGCCGTTACTTCCGGGCCGGCACCCGGACCTTGCACCACCAGGGGATTATCCGCGTATCGGCGCGTCGTGAACTGCACGATGTTGTCGGTGAGGCGTAGATTGGCGAAGGCATGCGATCGGCTGACCTCTGCCAGGCCCACGCTGGCACGGCCCTCCGAGTCGAGGCGGGCGACATAGCGCAAGACGTTTCCATCCGCGGCGGCCCGGGCGTGGCGCAGCGCCATCTCGGCGTCCGCTTCCGGAAGGCGCAGCAGGAAATCGGCGCGGCTGGTGCTGGCCAGGCTTTCGGGCACGAGGCTATCCACCTGCACGTCGTCCAGCGACAGCGGCAAGCCGGCCTCGCGGGCGAGGATTACCAACTTGCGCGCGACATCGACGCCGGACAGGTCGTCGCGCGGGTCCGGTTCGGTATAGCCGAGTTCGAGTGCCTGCAACACCAATTTCGAAAACGGACGCGAGCCGTCGAACTGGTTGAACAGCCAGGCCAGCGTGCCGGAGAAGATGCCTTCCACGGAATGCAGGTTGTCGCCGGTGTCTATCAGGTCACGCAGGGTCTGGATGACGGGCAGGCCGGCGCCGACCGTTGCTTCGTAACGGAAGCGTGCGCCGCTGTGCGCGCGCGCTTCGCGGATGGCCTGGTAGCGCTCGAGCGGACCTGCGCCTGCCTGCTTGTTCGGCGTCACCACATGAATGCCCTGCGCCAGCCAGTCGGGATAGCAGGCCGCCACCGCATCGCTCGCGCTGCAGTCGATGATGACCGCGTGCGGAAGGTGCTCGGTGTGAACATGCGCGGCGAAGGCCTGCAGGTCGGTCTGCGTTTGCGCCGCGTCGAGCGAGGCGTGCCAGTCAGCAGCACCCAGGCCTCGCTCATCGAGCCACATGCGTCGGCTGTTGGCGAGTGCGCGCACGCGCAGGTCGAGGCCGGCGCTCTCGCGCAGGCGGGGCAGGGCCTCGCGCAATTGGCTCAGCAACGCGGCCGCTACTTTTCCCGAACCGATCACGCCCACCGATATCGTCTGTGGCGACAGCCAGAAATTGGCGTGCGCCGCGCGCAGGGCGCGGTGTGCGTCGCGGCTGGAGATTGCGACCGAGATGTTTCGCTCGGACGAACCTTGCGCGATGGCTCGGACGTTTACCCGGGCCCTTGCCAGGGCGTCGAAGAGGCGCGCCGCAACGCCGGGCGTACCGGCCATGCCATCGCCCACCGCAGCGAGCACGCTGATGTCGCGCGTCACCTCGATCGACTGGATCTGCCCGCGCCGCAGTTCACTTTCAAACGCGCGCGACAGGGCTTGTTCGGCCAGGGCAGCCTGTTCGGCCCGCACCACGCTGCAGATCGATTGTTCCGACGAACCCTGCGAAATCATCACCACCGATACGTCGGCCCGGCGCAGCGCCTCGAAGACACGTTGCGCGGTGCCGGGCACGCCGATCATGGCCGCGCCTTCGACGTTGACCAATGCCAGGTCCGGGTACAGCGTCAGTGCCTTCACCGGTCCGGACGGATCGGCCGCAGGGCCGATGCGCGTGCCGGGGAAGGAAGGATTGAACGTGTTGCGGATAAGCACCGGAATCTGGCGATCGAGCGCGGGAACGAGCGTTTGCGGATGGATGACCTTCGCGCCGAAATAGGCGAGCTCGAAGGCTTCGCGATAGGACAGCGATGGCAGGGATACCGCCTCGGGCACCAGACGCGGGTCGGCGGACAGGATGCCGTCCACGTCGGTCCAGATCTGCAATTGGCTGGCATCGAAGAGGTTGGCGAAAATCGCGCCGGAAAAATCGCTGCCGTTGCGCCCCAGCGTGGTCGCGCGCCCGTTGCGATCGCTGGCGATGAAACCGGTGATGACGATTCGCGACTGGGGATGGGCCGTGCGCCATTCGCCGAGGCGACGTTTGCTTTCAGGCCAGTCAACGGCCACGCCCAGTTCACCGGGGTCCACCACCAGCACCTGACGAGCATCGAGGAAGGCGGCGTCGCTGCCGCGGGCGAGCAGGGCGGCATGCAGAAGCTTCGCAGAATAGAGTTCACCCAGGCCCTGGATGCGCTCGATGGTTTCGCGGCCCGAGATGCCGAGCACTGATAAAGCGTGCAGCAATCCCGACAGTTCATCGAATTGCGCGGACAGCCAGTCGGCAGTATCGATATCCGAGGGAACCAGTGCTGTGGCCGCGGCGAGGTGCCGCTGGCGCAGTGACTCGAGCTCGGCTTCCCAATGCGTCGAGCGTCGTGATGCGGAATGCGCAAGATCGGTCAGCGCATCGGTGACGCCACGCATCGCCGACACGACGATGGATTGCCCGACCTCGGGGCGCGCCAGCAACAGGTCGGCGACGCGGGCAATGCAGCCGGCATCCGCCATCGAGGTGCCGCCGAATTTATGTGCGATTTGCATCCAAGCCTCCAAGGGAGGCCCCGTCTCGTCGGGATGCGTGCCACCGCATCCTCTTCGAGGTGCGGGGCCATGGTTTACGAGAACTTACTCGCGCACGACCGACCGCCCCGTGAGGGTGCAAATCGTAGTCGTAGTAGTGACGGCGGCGCGGTTCATCGCTTGAGTGGAACCGATGTGCCTCGAGCTGTCAACCCGGAACCCGGCCGGCTCAGCCGAGCAGGGGCGTCAGCGCCGGTTCCAGCAGGCTGCGGCGCCAGCCTTCCAGCGCATCGGGCCAGCCCCGGCCCTCCATCAGGGCCTCGAGATGCTTGCGCGAGCACAACAGGCCCTCGGGCATGTCCAGGCTGGTCGCCAGCGCGGCTACGGCTTCCTGCAGGCGCTTCAGCTTTTCCTTGTCAAGGCCCTCGCCACTCCGATTGAGCGGTATCTCGAGTTCGTCATCGGCGATCGGCGCCGAGACCAGTTCCCAAAGTTCGCGGCGCGCCTTGCGCGGTGCTTTCGGATTCGCGTCCATCACCGCGCTGAAGCGATGGTAGTCGTCGAAGGGACGGCGGCTTAGCTGCACGGCGAGTTCGTTGTCCAGCACCCAACTCTTGGGCCGGTCGGAGCGCCGCGCCTCGGCGTCGCGCCAGGTCAGCAGGCGACGCAGCCGGGCTTGTCCCGGGCCATCGAGCGACTGGGCGCTGCGCACGGCCAGGTGCGGATTGGGATCGTCAACGTCCAGGCGCGCGTTGCGTACGGCGCGCTCGCTGTCAGCCTGCAGCCAGTCCAATCGGCCCAGTGCACGCAACTTCGGTTCGACCACTTCGTGCACCGCATGCAGGTGCAAGACATCGTCGGCGGCGTACTTCAATTGCGAATCGCTCAAGGGGCGGCGCAGCCAGTCGGAGCGCGTTTCGCCTTTTTCCAGGGTCACGCCGGTTACTTGCTCGACCAGTTTCAGATAGCTCAATCCCGAGCCCATGCCTGCCAGCGCCGCCGCCACCTGGGTGTCGAACACCGGCGACGGCACCGCGCCACAGCCGCGCAGCAAGGCCTGCAGGTCTTCGCTGGCGCTGTGCATCAGCTTGACGATGGCGCTGTCCTCGAGGAAGCCTGCGAGCACCGCTGCCATGCCGGGCGCCAGCGGGTCCACCAGCAACACCTCGCCGGGCACCGCCAGCTGGACCAGCGCAAGTTGCGGGTAATAGGTGCGTTCGCGGATGAATTCGGTATCCATCGCGACCAGGGCCTGGCCTTTCCAGGCGTCCAGGTGCGCAGCAAGGGTGTCAGCGTTATCGATCCAGTGGGTCACGTGGGTTTGATTGCCAAAAGAGGGCAGGTTAGCCTAAGTTCGATTCGCCCGCGCCCGTTGCGGGCCCAAGGTCCCGGCCCATGGCTCGCGTGCGTCATCTATTGATCAGCATCGGCGTGTGTGGATTGCTCGCAGCCTGCGACCGACCTGCGGCGCCCGTTGCTCCCGCCGCGCCCGTGTCCAAGGGCGCCACGCCAGCTGCGACGGCGACGGAAAAACCCGCCGAGTTGCCTGTCGATACCGCCTGGAAGTCGCAGGTGCCGGCGATCAGCGCCGCACAGATTCCCGATACCCTGCGCCAGGCCGACGAAGCCCTCGCGCGCGGCCAGCTCGACCAGGACCGCAGTCCGGGCCCCGGCGCACTGGAGCTGTATCTCGCGATCCTTGCGGTCGAGCCGGAAAATGCGCGCGCCCTGGCCGGCGTGCAGTCGAGTCTGGACGCTTTGCTCGAGAGAGGCCGACTGGCGACGCGCGCCGGCCGATTTGCCGATGCGCGACGGGTGGTGAAGATCGCCGATCAACTGTTGCCGCAGCATCCCGACCTCGCTGGCTATCGCCGCCATCTCGGCAGTGCCCTGCAGGCCGCCGATTGGGTCGCCAAGGCAAGGCTCGCTGCCGCCGCCAGTCGATTCACCGAACCCGCTGGCGAAAGCGCGCTCGACTTCTTGACGCGCGCCAAGCAGTCCTATCCCGACTATGAGCCCGCGGCATTCGAGCGCACGCGTTCGAATGCAAGGCTTCTCGACAAGGCATGGAAACTTGCCGTATCGGATGATTTCCACCAGGCCGATGCACGTCTCCTGGAATCGGAACGCTTCCTCCCGGGCAGCGCCGAAGCACGGGTGATGGGCTTGCGCATCATCGAACGTCGGGGATGGCGCAGTACAAACCTGTTGGCGCGTGGCAACGAAGCCGTTGACAGATTGCGACTTGATCGCGCCGATGCCCTGCTGAAGCGAGCGAAGCTGGTGGCGGCCCAACCCTTCGGCGTGGATGCCTTGGCCGGGCGAATCCACCTCGCGCGTCACTATGGCCCGTTCAAGCCGGCACAGCTATTTGCCGAAAGGCTCAAGACGGGTGGCCGCGCGCCGGAGATGGTGGTCGTTCCCTACGGCAAGGCGACCATGGGTTCCGATGAAACGGATGCACAGCGCAAGGACGCCGAGCAACCAGCCCATGCCATTGAATTCCGCCGTGGTTTTGCAATCGCCCGCAATGAAGTGACGGTCGACGACTTCAGGCGATTCGTCCAGGCCACTGGCTACCGCACCGTCGCGACCCGCGAAGGCCACTCCACCGTTTATGACGAAAAGGGCGGCGTCTTCAGCGACCACGCCGGCGTTGACTGGCGTCGCGACCATGTGGGCCGCATCGCGTCAGCGTCCTTGCCTGTGGTGCATGTCGCCTGGTCGGATGCCGTGGCTTACACGAACTGGTTGTCCACGCAGACGGGCAAGGTGTACCGCCTGCCTAGCGAGGCGGAATTCGAGTACGTGCTGCGTGCGGGCACCAAGACCAACTATCCCTGGGGCTCCGGTCCGCCCAGCCGAATCGTCGGCAACCTCACGGGCGATGGCGACTTGTCGCGTACCGGACGCCAATGGAGCAATGCGATTCCCGGCTATCGCGATGCCTTCTGGGGCCCGGCGCCGGTGCGGAATTTCAAGCCCGAGGGCTTCGGCACCTTCGACATGATCGGCAACGTTTCGGAATGGACGCTGGACTGCTGGCATGACAGTTACCAGCGCGCGCCGACGGATGGCAGCGCGTGGGTGAATCCCGGCTGTCTGCAGCGGGTGGCGCGGGGCGCATCGTGGGGCAGTTCCTTGGATCAGGCGCGATCGGCGAATAGACTGCCGATGGCGGTAGAAACCACCACCGCCAGGCTGGGTTTCCGGGTAGTGCGCGAACTTTGATCCAGGGAAGGAGGAGCTTGCATGGCCATGCTGGGTAGTGGCACCGATGGTCGGGTGAGGCGCAGCGGCGGCATTCGCTGGTGGGTCTTGCTGGTATTTGCCGTGTACGCAGCCTTCAACTGGTTTGGCAGCGCGAAGACCGATCCCTATACCGGCGAAAAGGCGCGCTACGGCGCCAGCGTGGACGAAGAAGCGCAGCTTGGCCTGCAGGCTTTCGAGGAAGTGCTGAGCCAGGAAAAGCCGCTCGACGCGTCCGACCCAACTGCAAAACAGATCGAAGGCATCGCCCGGCGCCTGGTCGCGCGCGCCAGCGAAGTCGAGGCGCAACTGGCGGCGGAAAACTCCCAGCCTTCGCCCAATCTGGCCAAGACCTTCGATTGGAGCGTGGCGGTCCTGCAATCGGAACAGGCGAATGCGTTCTGCCTGCCCGGCGGCAAGATGGCCGTGTACACCGGCCTGATTCCCGTCACCCAGAACGAAAACGCCATGGCGATCGTGATGGGGCACGAGATCGCCCACGCTTTGTTGCGCCACGGATCGCAGCGCATGGCGCAGCAGAAGCTGGTGCAGATCGGGCAGATGGCGGCTGGCGTCGCGGTTGGCGACATGGACATGCAACAGCAGCAGATGTTGATGGCCGTGCTGGGTGCGGGCCTGCAATATGGCGTGGTGCTGCCGTACGGCCGCGACCACGAAACGCAGGCGGACGAAGTGGGGCTGATGCTGGCGGCGGCTGCCTGTTACGACCCGCACGAAGCGGTTCCGTTGTGGAACCGGATGTCGGACATCGGCGGTGGCGCGCGTCCGCCGGAGTTCGCGTCCACGCATCCGGATCCGGCCAACCGGATCGCCAACCTGCAGGCGTTGATGCCGCGGGCCGAGCAATATTTCGCGAAGTATTGCGGCGGCGGCAAGCCGGCATCGGCCAAATAGCCGCGCGATGAATCAGAAGCTCATGAACAGGCCGCCATTGACCGGCAGGTTGATGCCGGTCAGGTAGCCGCATTGCTCCGAACACAGGAAGGAAATCGCATTGGCGACGTCCTCGGGCAATCCGATCCGACCCACCGGAATCGCCGATATCATCTGCGTGCGAAGTTCGGCCGGAATCGCTGCGGTCATCGGCGTATCGATGTAGCCGGGACTGATGCTGTTGACCGTGACGCCCTTGGCCGCGACCTCGCGTGCCAATGCCATGGTGAAGCCATGCATGCCCGCCTTGGCGGCTGCGTAATTGCTCTGCCCGAACGCGCCGGTCTGACCGATGATCGAACTGAGGTTGACGATGCGGCCGTGGCCTTGCGCGCACATTCCCTCGACCAGCAGGCGGCTGAGGTTGAACACGCTGTCCAGGTTGACCTGCATCACCTGCTGCCACTGGTCCAGGCTCATCTTGCGCAGGCTGACGTCGCGGGTGATGCCCGCGCCATTTACCAGCACGGAAATGACGCCGTGCGTGGACTGGATTCGTTCGACCAGGTCGACGCAGGAATCCATCTTGCTGACATCGGCCGGCTCGAAGCCGACATCCAGCCAGTTCATTTCATCCATGAAGTTGCGCAGGCGATCTTCGCTGGCAGGCAGATCCGAGGCGATGACCTTGAAACCATCGCGGGCCAGCCGACGGCAGGCAGCCGTGCCGATGCCACCGATACCGCCGGTGACCAACGCCAGTCGGTTCGTCATTGTCGGGCGGCGCGCTTGCGCAGCCGGGGTTCGGTCTTGGTCGGCTCGTCAGGTTTTTCGGCGACCGACGACAGGCCGGTCTTGATGCCCTGTTGCAGGCCTTTCCAGACTTCCATGTTGCGCTCGGTCAACTGGCTCAGCAGCGCCCAGGGGTTCTGCACGACGGTGCCGATGTGGCCACGCAGTTGTTGCTGTTGGTCGTTGAAGACCTGGATGGATCGTTCCAGGTAACTGCCGACAATGCCCTGCAGGGAATCGCCGTAGAAGCGGATGACGGTGGTCAGCAGTTGGGTCGAGAAGATCGGCTGGCCGATGTCCTCGTGCTCGGCGAGGATTTGCAGCAATACGGCGCGCGTCAGGTCCTTGCCGCTGCGCGCGTCGCGCACCTCGAAGGACTCGCCCTCGATGATGAGCTGGCGAACGTCTTCCAGGGTGACGTAGCTCGATATCTCCGTATCGTACAGACGACGATTAGGATACTTCTTGATGATGCGGACTTGAGACATGACCACCCCGGAACAAGACGCAAATACCGCAAGGAATCTGTACCGCTAATTCCCCGAGCATCGCTGGTCTGGGGACAGCTTGCAACTAATCAGGCAGGCACGGGTGTGAAGGGCGACACGGAACCGCCATGCCAAACGGTCAGGACTGCGTCAGCCAACGGTCCTGCGCGGGAATGGACGCCGGGTTGAAAACGGTTACTGCCCGGGCCAGGGCGTCGTGGGCCCGACCGACTTCCTTCAGCGCTGCCACGTCCTGGCCCAGCAGGCCGAAGGCCTTGCGCAATGCCGGCAGGGGATCGAGCGGATCGAGCGGAAGCGAGGCGAGGGATTTGCCCAACTTGGCGCCATTGGCTCCACGCACCACGGGTAGGTGCGCATAGGACGGCGTCGGATAGCCAAGCAAGCGCTGCAGTGCAATCTGCCGCGGCGTGGAATCGAGCAGATCGGCGCCGCGCACGACCTGGGTGATGCCCTGCAGCGCGTCGTCCACGACCACTGCCAATTGGTAGGCCCAGAAACCGTCTGCGCGAAGCACGACCAGGTCACCGACTTCGCGGCCCAGGTCCTGCTCGACGTGGCCGCGAATGGCGTCGTCGAAACAGATCACTTCGCGCGGCAGCCGCACCCGCCATGCCGCCTGCTTTCCCGATGGATGCTTCACGCAGCGCGAGTGGATTCCGCCCGAGGCCGCCAGGTCGCTTCGGCTGCAGCGGCACTCGAAGGCCCAGCCGTCGTCGCGCAACTTGCGCAGGGCGTCGGCATAGAAGGCCGATCGTTCACTCTGGTGAAGAACAGCCTGGTCCGATACCAGTCCGAAGCTGGCCAGGTCGCGAAGGTGCTGGTCGGCCATCCCGGCCTGTTCGCGCGGCGGGTCGAGGTCCTCGATCCGGACCAGCCAGGTCCCGCCATGGTGTCGTGCCATCAGCCAGCTGCCCAGCGCGGCGGTCAGCGAGCCCAGGTGCAGGGCGCCCGTCGGGGAGGGCGCAAAGCGGCCGCGGTAGGGAATGGGCGGTTCGGGTGCCGCGGTCATGGGGTCTGATTACTTGAAATTCACGAGTCCGATCACATTGTATGGGTACCAGCGCCGATTGGCGGCGCAGTGGAGTGAACATGTTCAAGCGAGTCGGATTGCTGATTGCCACCAACCTGGCCGTCATGCTGCTACTCGGCATAGTGCTGAGTGTCCTGCAGCGTTACTTCGGCGTAAACCTCGGCCAAAACTCGACCTTGCTGTTGATGGCGGCGATTTTCGGTTTCGGCGGTGCGTTCTTCTCGTTGCTGATTTCCAAGTGGATGGCCAAACGCACCACCGGGATGGTGATGCTGGAACAGCCGCGCAACGAGGGCGAGCGCTGGTTGCTCGACGTCGTCAGCCGGCAGGCCACCGCCGCGGGCATCAAGATGCCGGAAGTCGGCATCTACGAGGCGCCCGAGATCAACGCCTTCGCCACCGGCCCCAGCCGCAACAATTCCCTGGTTGCGGTTTCCAGCGGCTTGCTGCGTGCGATGAGCCGCGACGAGGCCGAGGCAGTGATCGGCCACGAAGTCAGCCACGTCGCCAACGGCGACATGGTCACCATGACCCTGATCCAGGGCGTGTTGAATACTTTCGTCATCTTCCTGTCGCGTATTGTCGGCCGCACCATCGACGCCGCCATCAGCGGCAATCGTGAGGGTGGGCCGGGCTTTGCCTATTACGGCATCGTGTTCGCGCTGGACCTGGTGTTCGGCATGCTGGCGCAGATCGTGGTGATGTGGTTCAGCCGCCAGCGCGAGTTCCGCGCCGATGCCGGAGGCGCCCGCCTGGCCGGCAAGCGCAAGATGATCGCGGCCTTGCAGAAGCTCGGTTTGAACCATGGCGCCAACAGCTTGCCCAGCGCGGTGAAGGCGTTCGGCATCTCGGGCGGCATCGCCCATGGCCTGCGCGGCTTGTTCATGAGCCATCCGCCGATTGAAGTTCGCATCGCACGACTGCGCGAAGCACAGATCGAGGCCTGAAGCCGGGCTGCCAACGGATTCGGCTGATTCGTCAGCCGAATTCGTATGTCATCGAGGCGCTGGGCGGGGCGAGGAAGTTGCCCTGCACCAGGTCCACGCCGATCGAGAAGAGCACCGTCATGGATGCGGCGTCGGATACGAATTCGGCGATGGTCTGCTTGCCGAGCTTGCGTGCTTCGTTGACGAACTCGCGAACCTTCTTCTGGCTTTCGGTGTTCTTGGCCAGGTCGGCGATGAAGCTGCGGTCGATCTTGAGGATGGCAGGGTCGAAGTGCGCCAGCATCTGGAAGGAATTGAGGCTGGTGCCGAATTGTTCCAGGCACAGCCGACAGCCAAAGCTTGCGACGATCTTCTGGAAGGCCTGCAGCGGACGCAAGTGCGTGTAGATTTTCGATTCCGGCAACTGCAGCACCAGGTGCGCGCCGGGCACCGAATGCGCCTTCAGCTGTGAACCGATGTAGTTGTGCAGGTCGCCCTCGACCAGCGACGACGGCGCCACCTTCACGAACAGCGTCGTGTCCTTGCCGGCGCGGCGACGTTCGCCCAGCAGGCTGATGGTGCGGCCGATGACCCAGCGGTCGAGGTCCACCAGCAGGCCGTGTTCTTCAGCGATGGGCATGAACTGGTCGGGCGCGACGATTTCGCCGGTCGGCGCCTTCATGCGCAGCAGCACTTCGTAGTTTTCGTTCGGATCGCCGGTCAGGCTGATCATCGGCTGGAAGTTGAGCACGAACTGGTCTTCGCGCAGTGCTTCCTTGATGCGTTCCACCCAAGCCTGGATGCGGTCTTCCTCGGCGCGATCACGCGCGGCCGGGTCGAAAATCTCGATGCGATTGCCGCCCACGCCTTGCGCGGACTGCAGGCACTGGCTGGCCTTGGCCATCACCTGCGGCAGGCTGGCGATCTTTTCGCCGATCTGCACGCCGCCAATGCTAACCGTCAGCGACAGCGATTGCCTGCCCACTTCCAGGATGTGTCCGTCGAACGCGGCGCGGATGCGCTCGGCGATTTCTTCGGTCTGCTTGTGGTCGTGGCGACGACAGAGCACCGCAAAGCTGTGGTCGCTGAAGCGCGCCGGCGCAACGTCGCCCTGCATCGCCGTTTGCAGGCGCGCAGCGATTTGCTTGAGCAGTTCGTCGGCATGGGCCAGGCCAATTTCGCCAAGCCGATTCTCGTAGTTGTCCGGTTCCACCAGCAGCAGGCTCTGTGCACCCTTGCCGTCGGCAGCAATCGCGACCGCGGCTTCCACTTCGGTCATGAAGTGCTGGCGGTTGAACAGTTCGGTCACCGGGTCGCGCTGGCGCAGCGTGTCCAGTTCGCGAACCATGTTGGCGTCCACGGTCTGCTGGCGGAATACGATCTGCAGGCAGGGTTCGCCTTCGTAGGTGGCCGAGGTGAATTCCATGGCCGCGTCGAATTCGCTGCCGTCGGCGCGCTGGGCGCGGATGGGCAACTGGCGGGGCGGTGATTCGCCCTTGTCGATGCGCTTGAGCAACGCCTTGAACGCATCGGCGCCTTCGGGCGAAATGAGATCGAGGATGGACAGGCCTTCGATGTCGTCGAAGACCTCGAAGCCGAACATCTCGAGGTACGCCTCGTTGGCGCGGATATGCATGCCCTCATGCACATACGCGATCGGGTCGCGGGAAGAAGAGATCAAGGCGTCGCAGCGCCGCTCGGTTTCGCGCAGCGCCGCTTCCAGGTGGCGCAGGCCGCGTCGGCCCAGCAGTGACTGGAACTCGTTGCGGACGATGAACTGGAGGTGTTCAGGACGCGAACGAAGGGCTACGTCACGCGCGCCCGCAGCGATGCCGGCCAGCACGGTGGTCTCGTCGAGCGTATCGGCCGTGGCCAGCACGGGGATGTCCTTGCCCGTCGACTCGACACGACGGGCGACGTCGGCGAAAGAGATGTATTTCGCCTCGGTGCGGGCCAGCACCATGTCGATGGCCTGCGTGGCAAGCAGGTGGTCGAGATCGTCCAGGGACTCTGGCCGTTGCGGACGGATCGCCATGCCGCCATTGCGCAGCATGCTGATCAACTGCTCGGCGTCTTCCAGATCGTCTTCAACCAAAAGCAGGCGGATGACCGCATCCTGCTGTGCCATCAATGGCACTCCTTATTCTTCAATGACTTATCGGCGTAGCTTAAAACGATACCAGAACTCATTATGTGAAAGCCATCACAGCGGAGTCTTGCCCGGGGCTCCCGCTACCTCGCGCACCAGTCGGGGCACGAGGTATCCCGGCAACATCGACTGTAACTCTGAATGCAACTCGCGGGCGCGTTCATCGTCAACTTCGAAGTGGGCTACGCCTGCGACCCGGTCGAGCTGGTGCAGGTAATAGGGCAGTACGCCGGCGTCGAACAAGCTTTCGGATAGCTCGACCAGGGCGCGGGCGTCGTCGTTGACCCCGCGCAGCAGCACTGACTGGTTCAGCAGCACCGCGCCGGTTCCGCGAAGCCGACGCAGCGCCAGCACGACGCCGTCGTCGATCTCGTTGGCATGATTGGCGTGGATGACGATGGACACCGGCCAGGGCAGGCCGCGCAGCCAGTCGAGCAGTACGTCGTCGATCCGTTCCGGAAGCACCACGGGCAGGCGCGTGTGCAGGCGCAGGCGACGCAGGGAAGGCAGGTCGCGCAGCGCGTCGGTCAACTCGGCCAGCTTGCCCGTGGCCAGCGACAACGGGTCACCGCCGGACAGCAACAGTTCGCTGATGGAGGGGTCGGCACGCAGGAAATCGATCGCCGCCTGCCAGTGGTTCGCCGCCGCGGTCTGCTCGGCGTACGGGAAATGGCGACGGAAGCAGTACCGGCAGTGCACCGCGCAGCTGCCGGTCGCGACCAGCAAGGCACGGCCCGGGTACTTGTGCAGGATGCCGGTGCCCGCGTTCGCGGCGGCGTCACCGACGGCATCCAGGTCGAAGCCCGGCACGCCCCGGTCCTCGTCGTCGAGCGGCAGGACCTGGCGCAGCAGGGGGTCGTTCGGGTCGCCGTGACGCATCCGCTTCGCAAAACCGCGCGGGACGCGCAGCGGAAACTGCGCATGGGCATCAGCCGACAGCCTTGCGACCAAGTGCGGCAAGCCGAGCAGTTCCAGCAGCGCGACAGGGTCTCGAATGGCATCGCGCCAGGCGTGGCGCCAGTCCACGGCGGGCTGCGGCGCGACGATTAGGCCGTTTTGCGGGGGCGGGGCGGGTTGGGCTGGGGCGGACTGTGCGGGTATCATAGGGGGCTCGGCGCAAGGCAATCGCCTGCAATGTCCCCATTTTAGCTGCCGGACCCGGCAGCCCGGATTCTTTTTGGAGTGTAGCGATGGCCTCTTACGGCATGAACGACGTCAAGCCCGGGTCGAAGATCCTGGTCAACCGCGAACCGTGCGTCGTCACCGAGGCCGAGTACGTGAAGCCGGGCAAGGGCCAGGCCTTCACCCGCATCAAGTTCCGCAACATCAAGAACGGCCGCGTCGTAGAAATGACGATGAAGGCGACCGACTCGCTGGAAGCGGCCGACGTGATGGATACCGACATGCAGTTCCTGTATGCCGACGGTGAATACTGGCACTTCATGCAGACGACGAGTTTCGAACAGGTGCAGGCCGAGAAGGCCGCCGTCGGCGACAGCTGGCAGTGGCTGAAGGGCGAAGAGAACTGCGTCGTTACCTTGTGGAACGGCCAGCCGATTGCCGTGCAGGCGCCGAACTTCGTCGAGCTGAAGATCGTCGAAACCGATCCAGGCGTGCGCGGCGATACCTCGGGCGGCGGCGGTAAGCCGGCCAAGCTCGAAACCGGCGCGACGGTCCGCGTGCCCCTGTTCGTGGGCCAGGAAGAAATGATCAAGGTCGACACCCGATCCGGTGAATACGTCGGCCGGGTGAAATAAGCCGGCCAATGAGCGATCCAATCCGGCAGCCCTGCGACCAGTTCGTCGAAGCGGGCTGGATCGTCCCAGTCGTTCCGCATGGCGTGGTGCTTGAGGACCACGTGCTGGTCATCGATGGCGGCCTCATCACGGCTTTGCTGCCGAGGTCGGAGGCGCTCGCGCTGTACGCGCCGCGCCATGTCATCTCGCGACCCAACTCGGTCCTGATCCCCGGGTTGGTCAACGCACACACGCACAATCCGATGACGCTGATGCGCGGTGTCGCGGACGACCTTCCGCTGATGCCCTGGCTGACCGAGCACGTGTGGCCGATCGAAGCTGCCGTGATGAGTCCGGCCTTCATCGCCGACGGCGTGGAACTCGCCGTGGCGGAAATGCTTCGCGGCGGCACCACCTGCTGCAACGAAAACTATTTCTTTCCCGACATGCAGGCCGCGACCTACCGCCGGCTGGGCTTCCGGGCCGTAGTCGGCCTTCCTTTCATCGAATTTCCGTCGGCCTGGGCCAGCAGCGCCGCCGAATACTTCGACAAGGGCCTTGAAGTCCATGACAACTACCGGCGCGACCCGCTGGTGAGCCTGAGCTTCGCGCCACATTCGCCGTACACGGTGAACGACGACAGTTTCGAACGCATTCGCATGCTGGCCGAGCAACTGGATTTGCCGGTGCATTGCCACGTACACGAGACCGCGCAGGAAATCGAAGACTCCCTGAAGCAATACGGGCAGCGCCCACTGGCGCGCCTCGACCGCCTGGGCCTGGTGAACGAGCGCCTGATCGCGGTGCACATGACCCAGCTGACCGACGCTGAAATCGCGCAATGCGCCGAGCGCGGTGTGTCGGTGGCGCACTGCCCGCAGTCGAACCTGAAGCTGGCCTCGGGCTTCAGCCCGATCGAGAAACTTCGTCGCGCCGGCGTCAACATCGCCATCGGCACCGACGGCTGCGCCAGCAACAACGACCTGGACATGTTCGACGAGATGCGCTGCGCCGCGTTGCTGGCCAAGGGCGTGTCTGGCGATGCGACGGCAATGGATGCCGCCACCACGCTGCACGCGGCGACGATGGGCGGCGCCCGGGCCATTGGGTTGGGCGATCGGATCGGCTCGCTCGAGGTCGGCAAGCAGGCAGACATCGCTTGCGTCGCCATGGACGCGCTCGAAACCCAGCCGCTGTACCACGCAGTGTCGCAGCTGGTTTATTCCACTGGCCGCCATCAGGTGACCGATGTCTGGATCGCCGGGCAGCGCAAGCTGGCCGACGGCATGCTGGTGGACATGGATATTCCCGGCCTGCTTGCACGCACCCGCCAATGGCAACAACGCATCGCCGCCGTACGGAGCCCGCAATGAACCAGGAAAACGTCAGGCAGGCCGAGATTGAGCGCTTCGGTGCGCTTGCGCGTCGCTGGTGGGATCCCAACGGACCGCAGCGGCCCTTGCACGAACTCAATCCGGCGCGACTGGGCTACGTTTCCGAGCGCGTTCGCCTGCGCGACGCAAAGGTGCTCGATGTCGGTTGTGGCGCGGGATTGCTGAGCGAAGCGATGGCGCGGGAAGGCGCGTCGGTCACCGCGCTGGACCTGGCGCCGGAACTGATCGACGTCGCCCGACTGCATTTGCTCGAATCGGGACTGCAAGTGGATTACCGGCTGGTGTCCGTCGAGGAACTCGCCGCGCAAGCGCCTGGCTCCTTCGATGCGATCACCTGCATGGAATTGCTCGAGCATGTTCCCGACCCCGGCTCGGTGCTGCGCGCCTGCGCGGCCTTGCTCAGGCCCGGCGGGAGACTGTTCGTCTCGACCTTGAATCGCACGCCGCTGGCTTTCGCCGTGGCCATTGTCGGCGCCGAATACCTGGCCGGCCTGCTGTCCAAGGGTACGCATGACTACAAGAGCTTCATCAAGCCTGCGGAGTTGTCAGCCTGGTTGCGCGATGCCGGTTTCGAACTGGAAGACGTCAGCGGCCTGGCCTACGACCCGATTCGCCGCAAGGCCTGGGTCAACCGGCGCACCGACATCAACTACCTCGCCTGCGCGGTGAAGCCGTGAGCATCGCGGGTATCAAGCCGCTGGTGCTGTTCGACCTGGACGGCACCCTGGTGGACAGCGCGGTGGACTTGTTGAACGCGCTCAACGTGATTGCCGCCCGCGAAGGCATCGCTGCCTTGCCGCTGGCCGCCATCCGTCCCGTGGTATCGAAGGGTGCGCGCGCCATGCTGGCGGTCGCCTTTCCAGATCGCAGCGCTGAACAACGCGAGGTGTTGTGGCAGCCCTTCCTGGATGTCTATGCCGAAGCCGTGGCCACGCATAGCACGCCCTTCGATGGCGTGGCGGACGTGTTGCAGGCCATCGAGGCATCGGGATCGCGCTGGGGCATCGTCACCAACAAGCCGCATTACCTGGCCGTGGGCGTGGTGGCGAGCATGGGCTGGGCGCAACGCAGCGCCATCCTGATCGGTGGCGATAGCCTGCCGCGCAAGAAACCCGACCCGGACCAGTTGTTCCACGCTTGCGAAACACTGGGCCGCTCGCCGGCGGATTGCGTGTACGTGGGCGACGACGAGCGCGACATCCTTGCTGCGCGAAATGCCGGCATGAAATCCGTTGCGGCCCTATGGGGCTACCGGCAGGACCACGAGGACCCGAGGCAGTGGCAGGCGGACGCCTATGCCGAACTGCCGATCGACATGATGCGCCCGGGCGTCCTGGGCGGCTGAGATGGATGGCATGTCGCAAGACGCCGGCGCGCATTTCGTCGCCAAGTGGCTGCAGCGCGAACCCGAGATGGTCTTCGCCGAAGTATTTTGCCCGGTAGCAGACAAGCCGGCCTTCCGGGCCTGGGGCGCGCTGCTGCACGAATTGCGCGAGTCGTTGTTCGAACTCAGCGACCCGGGCGTGGCGCGCATCAAGACGACCTGGTGGGCCGAAGAAATGATCGGTCTGGGGCAGGGCAAGCAGCGACATCCGCTAGGCCTGGAATTACTTGGGCGCGATGCGCCGTGGTCAGTGTTGGGTCGGGCCCTTCTGGCTTTCGAAGCCGATGCGATGCGGACCGCCAACACCGAGGAATCAGTAGTCACACTCCTGCCATTGGCCGATGCGGTGCTGGAAGTTGAAAGTCGCCTTTTCTCGGCGCGCGCATCTGCTGAGGCCAGCCGCAGCCTGGCCATCCACTGGTTGTTGCAGCGTTTGCCGGAGGGGCTCGCCAGCGTGGACCAGGCGCGCATCCCGATGCATCTGTTCGCCCGCCACGGCATCACTGCCGCCGAACTGCCGACGGCAAAGGCACAAGCCTTGTTGCGTGACTGGTCTGGCGAGTTGGCGGCGAGCCTGTCGCCCGCCCTGCCGGGCGCGGCACTGGTCCGGCGTTCTCGTGCCAGCTTCGACCATGCCCGACTGCGTCGGCTGGCCGGCGGCAAGCCCTTCGGTCCGCCGTCGCCTCCGTCCAGCCTGTGGCGCGCCTGGCGCGCGGCTCGTCAGTCATGAGGTGCGGATGGGTGGTTGACGTAACCTGCACAAGACCCCATCTAGACTGTTCATCAACCCCACTGCGAACCTGCCCATGGCCCCGATTACTGAGAACCTCGCGCGCGTGATGCCCGACATCGCCAATGAGGCGCGTCCCGCGGTTGCCGGCCTGCTCGACTGGGTGGGCATGGGCGAGATCGAAATCCCCGTGGCCATCGCCGATACCGCGGGTGCCATCCATACCAGTGGTGCGCGGCTTAATGCCTTCGTCAACCTCAATCGCGCCGACGTGCGTGGCATCCACATGTCGCGCCTTTACCTGCACGTGGACCGGGCGCTGGGCGCGGAGCCGCTTTCGCCCTGCAGCCTGCGTCGGCTGCTGAAGGATTTCCTCGACTCGCACGCCGACCTCTCGGACCGCGCAATGGTGCAGGTGCACTTCGACTACCTGGTGCGTCGTCCTGCGTTGGTCAGCGACAACACCGGATGGAGGTCGTATCCGGTCAGCGTGACTGCCTTGCTCGATCGCGGGAGTTTCTCGCTGGAAGTCGGCGTGCAGGCGGCTTACTCAAGCACCTGTCCCTGTTCGGCGGCCCTGGCGCGCCAACTGATCCAGGAAAACTTCGTGGGCGAGTTCCCGGCGGGGTCGCCGCTCGACCATGCTGCCGTCCTGCGTTGGCTCGGCAGCGAGCAGGGCATCAACGCAACGCCCCACAGCCAGCGCAGCACGGCTGAAGTGAAGGCCAGGCTCGCCCCCTCGTTCCAGAACCTGCCGTTCATCGAAATCATCGATCGCATCGAGGGCGCCTTGAAGACGCCGGTGCAGACGGCGGTGAAGCGCGAGGACGAACAGGCTTTCGCCCGGCTCAACGGACAGAACCTGATGTTTTGCGAAGACGCGGCGCGCCGGATGCAGAAGGCCCTGGACGAGGATGATCGCATCAGCGACTTCTGGGTCCGCGCCTCGCATTTCGAAAGCCTGCACCCGCACAACGCGGTGGCCGTGGCTACCAAGGGTGTCGTCGGCGGATACAGCTCGATGCCCTGACGCCCGGGTCGATCAAGGCCCGGATCGCTAACTGAAAAATAACAAGGCCGGGACTTCCCGGCCTTCGTTGTTATTGGGGCCGGTGATCGGTCAGACTGCGCGCAACAACGGGTTCCCACCCGGGCGAGGGGTGCGCATGAATTGGCTGCTTGCGTTTATCGCCGCGATTGTCGGCGCCGGCATGGCCGAGAGCCGGAATCTTTTTGGCGCCGCCGTGGCGTTCGTACTGGTGATGGTGCTGTTCGCGCAAAGCCGGCTGCGTCGCGACGCCGACGCGGCGACGCGTGAGATATCGGCGCTCAAGGCGCGAGTGGTTTCCCTGATGGCCGCCAGGCCCGAGCAGGCGGCACCGACGCCGGAACCGGAGCGCGACCCGGAGCTACGCGCCGCGGCGTCGTCCGTGGCCGAGTCCGTCAACGCCGATGCCGCCGTGCGCCCGGCCCCCATCCCGCCACCGCTTCCCGAGACCGTGCAGGCGGTTCGCGAAACTGCAGCGCCTGCGCGTGCGCCAGCTTCGGCTGCACCGCCGCGCGCGCCGTCGGAACCTTCATGGGACGCCAAGCTGGTCGCGAGCATCAAGCGTTGGTTCACCGAAGGCAACGTGCCGGTAAAGGTCGGCGTGCTGGTGCTTTTGTTCGGTGTCGGCGCCGCGCTGAAGCTTGCCGTCGAGAAAGGCTATTTCACGCTTTCCATCGAGGCGCGACTCATCGTCATCGCCGTCGCTGCCTTGGCCGGCCTGGCGTTGGGCTGGCGGGAGCGAGCCCGCAAGCCCGCCTTCGGGCTTAGCCTGCAGGGCGGCGCCATCGGCGTATTGCTGCTGACCGTATTCGCCGCGTACCGCCTGTATTCCCTGTTGCCGTCGGGTCTTGCCTTCACGATGGTGGTGGTGCTGGTCGCAGGATCGGCGGCCCTGTCGCTGTTGCAGAAAAACATGTCGCTGGCGGTGCTCGGCTTCCTCGGTGGTTACCTCGCGCCGGTCATCATCTCCACCGGCAGCGCCAACCACGTGGCGCTTTTCACGTATTACGCAGTCCTCAATGCAGCCGTGTTCGCGATTTCGTGGCGCCAGAGCTGGCGGCTGTTGAACCTGATGGGTTTTGCCTTCACCTTCGGCGTCGGTACGGCCTGGGGCAAGCAATATTACCGGCCCGAACTGTTCGCCACGGTCGAGCCGTTCCTGATCCTGTTCTTCGTCTTCTACATCCTGATCGGACTGATGTACGTGCTGCGCCAGACCGAACATCGACGGCCCTGGGTGGACGGCACGCTGGTGTTCGGTACGCCGCTGGTCGCGTTTCCGCTGCAGGCGGCGATGCTCAAGGACGATCGCATCGGCATGGCCTTCAGTGCGCTGGCCGTGGCGCTGGTGTACACAGGCCTGGTCGCGTGGTTGCGCAATCGCCGCGGCGAACGCCTGCTGACCGAAGCGTATGCCGCGCTCGCGCTTGGTTTCGCGACCCTGGCGGTGCCATTGGCTTTCAGCGCGAGCACGACGGCGAGCGTTTGGGCTCTGGAAGGAGCCGGCGTCGCTTGGCTCGGCTTGCGCCAGGATCGGAAATTTCCCTGGCTGGCCGGACTGGCGCTGCAGTGGCTTGCCGCCGGCGCCTATGTGATGAGCGTTTCGAAAAATGCTGTGCCGCCGCTGGTCGATCCCATGCTGTTGCTCAATGCCCAGTGGTTGGGCGCTGCCATCCTTTCGTTCTCGGGTTTTGCATTGGCGCTGATCCACGATCGCCATCGCCCGGTGCTCGGTCTGCCACTGATGTTGTTCGCCTGGGGCGTGTTGTGGTGGGCGGTCGGGGCGCTCGGACAGCTCGACGACGCGGGCCGCAGCACGCTCGGTGAATGGCCCTTCATGGCCTTGTACCTGGGCGTTTCGTCCATTGCCGCGACCTTCCTCGCGGGCAGACTGTCGTGGCCGCGCCTGCGCTGGCTGGGCGTGCTGGTGGCGCTGTGTGGATTCGGCCTGGTGCTGGCGGCGGACGGGGAATACGGCTCGCCGTTCGCGGCGCCAACGCTTGCCAGCTGGCTGTTGTTCGCCGTCGCGCAATGCTACGCGTTGTGGCAGGGCAGGCACGATGAAACACGGGCGTTGCCGATCCTGCATCTGTCCGTCCTGTGGGCCCTGGCGCTGGGCCTGATGATGCAGTCGAAGGACTTCATCGATGCCCAGCAACTCGCTCAGGGTTGGCAGTTCATCGCCTTGGTTGCGCCGGTTGCGTTGATGACGCTGGGCCTGTGGCGCCGTCCACGGTGGTTCGCTTGGCCGGCGACAGGACGGTTCGACGAGCAGTATCGGATCGGCTGGTTCGCGCCGGCGATGCTGCTGCTGTCGGCAGCCTTCGTGCTCGGCTTGTTCCTTGAAGGCAGCGCGATGCCGCTGGCGTTCGTGCCGCTGCTCAATCCACTCGAGTTGGGCCTGTTGGCGATCGCGGCGATGGTGCTTGCGCTGTGTGGCGAGATCGGCGCGCTTCGGCCCTTGCGCGCTGCCTGGCCCTTGCCGGCATTCGCCTTCGTGACGATGGCGACCCTGCGCGCCGTGCACCATCTGCATGGCGAGCCCTGGAATGAAAACATCCTCGATTCCGGATTCAGCCAGGCCAGCCTGACCGTCGTCTGGAGCCTGCTCGGCGTCAGTGCCTGGGTCCGCGGTTCCTTGCGTCGCGATCGCGCGGTCTGGATGGGTGGTGCGGTGCTGATGGGCATCGTGCTCGCGAAGCTGCTGTTCGTGGATCGCAGCTACATGGGCAACTTGCCGGGCATCGTTTCCTTCATGGCGGTAGGCCTGCTGCTGGTCGGCGTCGGTTACGTTGCGCCGTCGCCTCCACGCACCCAGCCATCGGGGGAATCGACATGAAGAAGTGGATTGCAGTGCTTTCGATGCTGGCGGCGATGGCCGCGGCGGCGAGCGAACCCAATGACTTCGCCCGGCAATGGCCGGTGCTGGGCTATTGCGGTTCCGGGTCAAAGGCGGCCACGCCCGAGGACGAAAAAGCGGTGCAGTGCGCAGGCGCCTTCGCATTGGCGCTGGATGAATCGGTGTATCGGGTTGCGACCCGCGCGGACCTGGGCGACGTGGTTGCCTTCAATGGCGACGGCCAGCCGCTGGCATTCGGCCCAATGCCGGCATCCTATAGCCCGCCGCCTGCCGCCTGGCGCGATAGTCCCTGGTTCGCGTTGCCCGCGCCCGATCCGAGCGCACCGGCGGACCTTCACCTGCACATCTCCCGTTCCACGACCGGTGACTTGAGCCTGGATGCAACGCTGCGGCACGGGCCGGAAGAAACCATCACCGATTACCTGGTGGATGTGCGCGCACCCGACCGCAGTATCGAAGCGATCGAGTTCGAGCTGACCCTGGAGGCGCCGGATTTCAGCAGCCAGGTGCGGGTGCAGGCCAGCGATGACCTGCAATCCTGGCGAACCCTCGTTGATGCAGCCACGGTCGCCCACCTGCGCCAGGGCGGACAGTCGCTGTTGCGCAGGCAGATTGAATTCGCGCCGACCACGGCGCGCTACCTGCGCCTTCAAATCGTCGATGGCGCGCGCGGCCTGCCGCTGCGCAGCGTCCGCCTGTTGCTACAGCCCACCAATGCCACGCGGGAGATCCACCGGCGCAGCCGCATCGCCGCCGAGTTCATTGGTCGCGACGGAAATGCCTTCGTCTATCGGTTGCCGGCGCGAGTTCCCGTGGAGCGGGTGAACATCGCCCTGGGTGACGACAATGCGATTGCCGCCTTCAGCGTGAGCGCGCGCGAAGTGGACGCACGCGACTGGATCTACATCGGCCAGTTGACGGCGTTTCGCCTGCGCGGCGCGGGCGTGCAACTGGACAACGAGGCGATGCCGATTACCGGCACGCGCATGCTCGAGTGGCGAATCGAACCCAGTGTGGAACTGGCCCGCACGCCGGCCCTGGAGTTCGACTACCGCCCCGAGACCTGGCTGTTGCTGACGCATGGCAAGCCGCCGTTCAAGGTGGCTGCGGGAAGTTCGACGCAACGACGCCAGGACTTTCCGCTGGACGCATTGGTGGGGCAGGTTCGTGCCAAATACGGGCGCGACTGGCTGCCGACCGAGGCCAGCCTCGGTGCGATGCAGACTGCCGGTGGCGATGCGGCGCTGACTGCTTTCGATCCGGAGAACAAGCGGGTGTGGCTGCTGTGGGCGGTGTTGCTGATTGCCGCCCTCGCGATTATCGCGATGGTGGTGCGCTTGCTCGGCTCGCCGCGGGATTGAGCGACGGATCGACCAGCAACTGCGGATCCACGCGCACGCCGAACCAGTTCATTCCCCAATGCATGTGCGGGCCGGTGGCTCGGCCCGTCGCGCCCACCAGGCCGATGGCCTGGCCTTTCTCGACGCGCTGGCCGACGCTGACATCCAGTCGGCTGAGGTGCAGGAAACTCGAGCTCAATCCGTGGCCGTGGTCCACGAGTACCGTGCCACCGGTCAGGTAGAGACCGGGATTTGCGAAAGTGACGATGCCGCCGGCGGGCGCTAGCACGGGCATGCCCTTCGGCGCGGCGACATCCAGGCCCGAGTGGGGCGATTTGGGTTTACCGTTGTAGATGCGCTGGCTTCCGTAGACGCCGCTGATACGCCCGGTCAGGGGCCAGTCGAAGCCGGTCGCGAAATCGTTGCGATCGTCGTCGCGCTCGCGCGCCTTTGCCACCAGCGCCTGTTCGCGCTCGATTCGCGCCGCGATGTCGGGTGGTGGTTCGACCGTGGATTCGGGCACGCCGTCGACGCGTTCGAGTTTCCACTCACGCCTCGTTACCTTGACTTCAAAGTCGCAGGCCAGGCCGTCAGGGGTCTCGAGATGAAGTCGAACCGGCCCACTCGCATCCCGGCCGACGCCAAATACAAACTCACCGTCGCCGCCGACGCGTAGTCGCCTGATCGCGAGCGAAGCGTTGCTGGCGGATTCGGCGGAATCGGCGCCGAGCATCGAAAGTTCGCTAGCCGCGGGTACGCTCCCGCGCACTATCCCGCCCTGCGGCACTTGCAGGGGAACAGCGGTGGAACGCAGCGCCGCGCAATCGCCTGACGCTTGCAGGCTACCGGTGGCGAGGACAAGGACGGCGGCGACCGTATTACCAAAGGCCAACTGGAGTCGACTTGTCCTCACTCGTGGTCCCTTGGTGGATGTTCGGGCACGGGGTCGTGGCCTCCGGGATGGAAGGGATGGCAGCGTCCGATGCGCCGCGCACCCAGCCATAGACCGCGGAAGACGCCAAAGCGTTCAACCGCCTGCATCGTGTAGGTCGAACAACTTGGGTAGAAGCGACAGCGTTGGCCCAATAGTGGACTTATCAACAACTTGTAGCCGCGAAGCAGCAAGACTATGAATGATCGGAACATTTGCGCGGCCATGGCGATGAGGATAAGGTTGCCGCTTGTCGAGGACTAGGCTATAACACGCCGCCTTCGTGACTCAAGGAAAGCGAGGAAAATCCGAGTGGCCACCAAGAAAACAGTGAAGAAAGCTGCCAAAGCCGCTACCAGGAAACCCGCCCCGCAGGCCAAGAAGCCCGCGAAGGCGAAGCCTGCTGCAAAACCCGCGAAGGCCAAGCCCAAGCAGGCTGCAAAACCCGTCAAGAAATCCCCGGCCAGGAAGGCCGCACCCAAGCCAGTGAAGAAGATCATCAAGACCGTAGCCAAGAAATCCCCAGCGAAGCCGGCCAAGAAGGCCGCCAAACCCACTCCCAAGCCAGCGGCCAAATCGAGCAAGAAACTCGTTCCCGCCAAGGCGCCAGTAAAGGCCGCGAAGCCTGCACCCGCAGCCAAATCCAGCAAACCAGTCAAGACGGTTGCGAAGCCCGCAGCCAAGCCAGCGCCCAAGCCCGCAGCAAAGGCGCCCGCAGCAAAGGCGCCCGCCAAGTCCGCAGCCAAGCCAGTCGCGAAGGCAACTGCTCCGGCAGTCTCTGCGCCCGTCGCGGCAAAGCCGGCACCGGCCAAAGCCACCCCGGCTCCCGCGAAGTCCAGCGCCAAATCGAGCGCTCGTTCAGTTGCGCCTGAACCGGCAGCCGCGAAGGTGGAAGCACCGCGTCGCGAAGTCGGCGTGCGCGCCGGCTACATCAAGCCCAGCAAGCCGCGCCCGGACCGGGTGAAGCCGGCGGTTGCCCGCCAGCGTGTCGTGTTGCCTGCAGGCTACAAGCCGCGCGCAAACGAGGAATACATGGGTCCCTACCAGCTCGAATACTTCCGCCAGCGCCTGCTGCAGTGGAAGACCGACCTGATCGAGGAATCCAAGCAGACCATCGAAAACCTCAAGGAAGAAGTGCGTGACGTCGGCGATGAAGCCGAGCGTGCCACGCGCGAAACCGAGAACTCGCTGGAACTGCGTACCCGCGATCGCTACCGCAAGCTGATCAACAAGATCGACAGCACGCTCAAGCGCATCGACGACGGCAGCTATGGCTACTGCGTGGAAACCGGGGACGAGATCGGCCTCGAGCGCATGGAAGCCCGTCTTACCGCCGAGCGTACCCTGGATGCCCAGGAGCGTTGGGAACACCTGCAAAAGCAGATGGGCGACTAGAACAACGCGTCGCGCAGCTTGAACCAGGCCATTGCGGCCACCAGCATCGGCGTGCGGAACACCCGCCCGCCGGGAAACGGCCGATGGCCGATTCGGGAAAACGCGTCCAGGCGATCTGCCTGGCCGCGAATCGCTTCAGCAATGATCCGTCCTGCCAGACCGGTGGCGGCAATGCCGTGGCCGGAAAATCCCTGCGCGAAATAGACGTTGTCGCCCAGGCGGCCCCAGTGCGGCGCGCGATTCATGCTGATGTCCACGTAGCCGCCCCAGACCGTGTCCATCCTTGCGTCCGCCAGTTGTGGGAAGACACGGGTCATCCGTCGCTGCAGGGTGCGTCGAAGGTTGGGCGGTGGCAAGGTGGAGTAGCTGGCGCGACCGCCGAACAGCAAGCGGTGGTCGCGGCTCAGCCGGAAATAGTCCAGTGCCCAGTTCACGTCGGCCACAGCCATGTCGTTGCTGATCAATGAGCGCGCACGGTCCGCGCCAAGAGGTTCGGTTGCGCCGATATAGGTGCCGACCGGCATGATGCGCGAATCGAGTTCCGGTGCGATGCCGTGCACATAGGCATTGCCCGCGAGCACCGCGTAACTGCACGAGACTTCACCGTGCGCAGTGCGCAGCAGCGGCCGCGCGCCGCGCTTGAGTTCAACGACGGCCGATTCCTCGAAGATGCGTACGCCCAGCGACAAGGCGGCACGCGCCAGGCCTTGTGTGTACTTCAGTGGATTGAGATGGCCGCTGCGCGGATCGAACAGCGCGCCCAGGTATCTCTCGCTGGCCAGGTGTCCCCGCAGCGCGGTCTTGTCCCACCACTGCAGGTCGTAGCCGTAATTCTCTGATAGATCGGCTTGCCAGGACTGCAATTCAGCGACCTGGCGTTGCTTGATCGGGACATGGGCGTGACCGTCGCGCCAGTCGCAGTCGATGTCGAACTTCGCGCAACGTTCGTGGATCAACCGTATGCCTTCCAGCGACCAATCGAACAGTCGACGCGATTCCGGCAATCCGACCATCGCCGCAATCTTCGACTGGTCGCAACCGAAGCCGAAAATGGCCTGGCCGCCGTTGCGTCCCGATGCGCCCCAGGCAATCCGCTTCGCCTCCAGCACGACCACGCTCAGGCCTGCTTCGGCCAGTTCGATCGCAGTGGACAGGCCAGTCAGTCCCGCGCCCAGGACGCAGACATCCGCCTGCAGGCTTCCTTCCAGTCGCGGCTGTGCGTCCGGCGGCGAGGACGCTTCCGAATAGGCGGTGCGGGGCAGCGCGCTGGCGGCCAGGGCAGACGCTCGCGCGGTAGGGGCCATGGTCAGACCTGGCGCAGGTACCAGTCGTATTCCAGCGTGGTGACCTCGGTGTAGAAGCTGCGCATCTCCTTGAGCTTCTGCTGGCCGAAGATGTGCTGGAATTGCGCGCCGAAGGCCTCGGTGACGAAACTGCTGGCCATGAAGTCGTTGATGGTGTCGCGCCAGAAAAGAGTGCGCTGCTCGGTCTGTTCGTAGGCGTTGCCGACGATTGCCGGGCCCGGATCGCCCTTGTCCTGCAGTCCCTGCAACATGCCCGCGAGCACGGCGGCAGTCACCAGGTAGGGATTGGCGTCGGCGCCGGCGATGCGGTGTTCCACCCGGATATTGGCCGGGTCGCTGTGCGGGATGCGCATCGCGACGGTGCGGTTGTTGAAGCCCCAGCAGTCGTTCAAGGGCACGAAGGCATTCAGCACGAAGCGCCGGTAACTATTGGCGTGCGGCGCAAACATCAGCATGCAACTCGAAGACGCTTTCTGCAGACCGGCGACGGCGTGGCGAAGGGTGTCGCTGGGCGCGTCTGGCGTACAGGCAAAAATATTGTTGCCGTCCTTGTCGAGCACGCTGACATGGATGTGCGTGCCGCTGCCAGCCTGGTCGACGAAGGGCTTGGCCATGAAGCTGGCGATCATGCCCTGGTCTTCGGCGATGGCCTTGATGGCGCGCTTGAGGAAGATGGCATCGTCGCAAGCCAGCACGGCGTCGCTGCGGTGCTTGAGGTTGATCTCGAACTGGCCCGGCGCATATTCGGCAACGGCGGTATCGGCCGGAATCTGCTGCGCGCGACAGGCGTCGGCGACGGCATCGGTGAACAGCTGGTAGTCGTTGAGGTCCTGCATGTAATAGACCTGGGTCGTCGTGTTGCGCACGCCGGTCGCCGGATTGATGGAGGTCTGCGGCCGTCCATCCACGGTCAGTTCCGAGTCGAGCAGGTAGAACTCCAGTTCGACGGCGACCACGGGCGTCAAGCCGCGGTCCGTGAATCCCTTTACCACGCGCTTCAGCACTTCGCGCGGGTTGGCCTCGAAGGCGCCGCCATTCGCGTCTTCCATGTTCAGCAGCAACTGCGCCATCGGCCGTTCCTGCCAGGCGATGGGGCGCAGGGTTCCCGGAATCGGCCGGCAGATCCGGTCCTCGTCGCCAATGGCGTAACCCAGCCCCGTTTCCTCAACCGTGTTGCCGGTGATGTCGGTGGCGATCAGCGACATCGGCAGGCAGACGCCGTTGGCGTAAATTTTTTCCAGCGCGTCGCGGGTAATGCGCTTGCCGCGCAGCAGCCCGTTCATGTCGGGCAGCAGCAAGTCGATCATTTCGCAGCCGGCGATCTGGTGGAGCTCGGCGGCATCCTCGTCCGGAAGGCCGGGGGCGGGGATCGAATGCAGAGGCATCGGCTTGGAGGGTCGGGTCATGGCGGACATCCGCTGGGGTTGGCCGGAGTCTAGCAGAGGCCCCCCGGGGTGTAAAAAATACTCAACAGCGTTGATAAAATCAAACGGCTGGCGTAGGGTTGCTTCAAATCCGGGACCGAGCCGTTTATGCCGCGCGCGCCATTGGTAGGACTTCCGTCGGACAGCAAACCCATTGGCCATCACCGCTACCAGGCGGTCGGGGAAAAGTACGTCCGTGCCGTGGTGCAGGCCGCCGGCGCCATCCCCGTGATGATTCCCTCGATGTCGCCGCCCTTGCCGCTGCGCGAACTGCTGGAGCGACTCGACGGGCTATTCCTCACCGGCTCCTACAGCAACATCGAACCCCATCATTACTCCGGACCCGAGAGTTATCCCGGAAACCTGCACGACCCGGCGCGCGATGCGACCAGCCTGACCCTGGTAACGCTGGCGATTGAAATGCGCTTGCCGGTGCTGGCGGTGTGCCGGGGGATGCAGGAAGTGAACGTGGCGCTGGGCGGCACGCTGCACCAGAAGGTGCACGATGTCTCCGGCCTGGACGACCACCGCGAAGACGAGTCCGCAGACCTGGACGTGCAGTACGGTCCGGGCCATCCCGTTTCGCTGAGCGGAAGCCTGGCGCGCATCGCCGGCGCCGGCACGGCGCTGGTCAACTCCTTGCACGGGCAGGGCGTGGACAAGCTCGGTCGCGGCCTGGTGGTTGAAGCCATCGCGCCCGATGGGCTGGTGGAAGCAGTGCGCCTCGATTCGGACCAGACCTTCCTGATTGCCGTGCAATGGCATCCGGAATGGAAGGTCACCGAAAATCCCTTTTATCTTGGAATATTCCAGGAATTCGCCGCAGCCTGCCGGGCTCGCGCTGCATTACGAGACTGACCATGGCCGCCAGGAAATCCGACAGCAAGCCCAGCAAGAAACCGGCGAAGAAACCGGCGAAGGAATCTGCCAAGAAATCGGCCGGCAAGCGCGCTGAGACCAAGACTGAAGAAAGCTCGCTGCTGCGCTGGTTGAAGGACCGCCGCATCACCGAGGTGGAATGCCTGGTGCCGGACATGACCGGCAACGCCCGCGGCAAGATCATCCCGGCGGCGAAGTTCTCGCACGACTACGGCACGCGACTGCCGGAAGGCATCTTCGTCACCACGGTCACTGGCGATTACCCGGACGAATATTACGAACTGGTCTCACCGTCGGATTCGGATATGTTCCTGCGCCCGGATGCGGAAACGGTGCGGATGGTGCCCTGGGCATCCGACCCGACCGCGCAGATCATCCACGACTGCTTCACCCGCGATGGCGCGCCGCATGAACTGGCGCCGCGCAGCGTATTGCGCCGGGTGCTGGAGCTGTACGACGCACTCGGCCTGAAGCCTATCGTTGCCCCCGAGCTCGAGTTTTTCCTGGTGCAGAAGAACACCGATCCGGATTTCCCGCTGCAGCCGCCGGCAGGTCGGTCGGGCCGTCCGGAAACCGCGCGCCAGTCTTATTCGATCGATGCGGTGAACGAATTCGATCCGATCCTGGACATGATGTACGACTACGCCGAAGCCATGGAGCTCGACGTGGACACCCTGATCCACGAATCGGGCGCGGCGCAGCTCGAAGTGAACTTCGAACATGCCGACCCGATGTCGCGCGCCGACCAGGTGTTCCTGTTCAAGCGCACGATGCGCGAGGCGGCGTTGCGCCATGGCATCTATGCGACGTTCCTGGCCAAGCCCATGGAAAACGAGCCCGGTAGCTCGATGCATATCCACCAGAGCATGCTCGATGCGCGCACGGGTGCAAACGTGTTCTCGGCCTCGAAGGCGGGCGGGCACAGCAAGTTGTTCCAGCATTACCTCGGTGGCCTGCAGAAGTACGTGCCGATGGCGATGCCGTTCTTCGCGCCCAACGTCAATTCCTATCGTCGCCTCGCGATGGGCGAGGTTGCCCCGATCAACGTGCAATGGGGTTATGACAACCGCACCTGCGGCCTGCGTGTTCCGCTCGACTCGGCGGAAAATACCCGGGTGGAAAGCCGCTTCGCAGGATCGGATGCCAATCCCTACCTGGCGATGGCGGCGACGCTGGCCTGCGGCTACTTGGGCATTCGCGAAAAGTTGATGCCCACCGAGCCCCTGACCGGCAGCGCGCAAGACCTGGGCTATGGCTTGCCGCGGTCGCTGGAGGTCTCGCTTGACTTGCTCGGTGCCTGCGCGCCGCTGCAGGAATTGATCGGCAGTCGTTTCGTGGAGGCCTACATCGCGGTGAAGCGCAAGGAATACCAGACCTATTTCCGCGTCATCAGTTCATGGGAACGCGAGTTCCTGCTGCTAAACGTCTGATCCATATCATCCCGGAGTGCGTCCCATGAACCACCTCGACACCCGCGCGCTGCAAGTCCTCGATGCCGCGCACCACCTGCATCCGTTCAACGACAACGCCGCGCTGGCCAAGCGCGGCACCCGCATCCTGACCAAGGGCGAGGGCATGTATGTATGGGATTCGGAAGGCAACAAGCTACTCGACGCCTTTGCCGGCCTGTGGTGCGTGAACATCGGCTACGGCCGAAAGGAACTGGGCGAAGTCGCCTCGAAGCAGATGACGCAGCTGGCCTACTACAACAGCTTCTTTTCCTGCACGACCGAGCCCACGGTGCGGCTGGCCGCCAAGCTGGCGGAACTGTGTCCCGGGGACCTGAACCACGTCTTCTTCAGCAATTCCGGATCCGAGGCCAACGACACCATCCTGCGCATGGTCCGGCACTTCTGGGCGGTGCAGGGCCAGCCGAAGAAGAATGTCTTCATCGGCCGGCTCAACGGCTATCACGGGTCAACGGTCGCTGGCGCCAGCCTGGGCGGCATGAAGGGCATGCACGCGATGGGCGGCCTGCCGATCCCCGACATCGTGCACATCAACCAGCCTTACTGGTTTGGCGAGGGTGGCGACCTGAGCCCTGAGGAATTTGGCCTGCAGCGCGCACGCGAACTCGAAGAAAAGATCCTCGAACTCGGTCCCGACCGGGTCGCGGCCTTCATCGGCGAGCCGATCCAGGGCGCGGCGGGCGTATTCATCCCGCCGATGAACTACTGGCCGGAGATCGAACGCATCTGTCGCAAGTACGACGTATTGCTGGTGGCCGATGAAGTGATCTGCGGGTTCGGCCGCACCGGCCATTGGTTCGGGTCGGAATATTTCGGCATCCAGCCCGACATCATGACTCTGGCCAAGGGCATCACGTCCGGCTATATCCCGCTTGGCGCCGTGATGTTCAACGACCGCATCTCCAAGGTGTTGATGGAAAAGGGCGGCGAGCTGGCCCATGGCTACACCTACTCGGGCCATCCCGTCTGTACGGCGGTGGCGCTGGAGAACATCCGGATCCTGGAAGAAGAGAAGATCATCGAAAACATCCGGGACAATACCGGCCCGTACCTTGCCAAGCGCTGGGCCGAACTCGGCGAACATCCGCTCGTTGGCGAGGCCCGGGTGGTCGGAATGGTCGGTGCGCTCGAATTGGTGCCGCGCAAGCCGAGCCGGGACTACTTTCCCGACCGCGGCGCGGTTGGCCAGATGTGCCGGGATTTCGCCCTGCGCAACGGGCTGATCCTGCGCGCCACCAACGACGCCATGCTGCTTTCGCCCCCGCTTATCATCACCCGGGACCAGATCGACGAAATGTTCGACAAGGCCTGGAAATCGCTGGACCAGACGGCGGCAGCGCTGGGGATAGGAAAGGTCGCGGCCTGACTTGCCGAGGGCCCGGTCACGTTGTATATGTGAAGCAGATCACTCGTTCAGTTCCACTCATGGAGAGCGCCACATGAAACTTCGCACGCTAACCGTTGTGCTGGCCACGCTGATGTTGTCGGCATGCAACAAGGACAAGGCGGCCGATCCGGCAGCGGGCGGAACGGCGGCTGCGCCGGTCGCCGAGGAGAAAGTCCTCAACGTCTACAACTGGTCGGACTACATCGCGCCCGACACGGTCAAGAAGTTCGAGGACGAGACCGGCATCAAGGTCACCTACGACGTGATGGACAGCAACGAGACCCTGGAAACGAAGATCCTCGCCGGCGATACCGGCTACGACATCGTGGTGCCGTCCTCGTCCTTCCTCGGCCGCCAGATCAAGGCAGGCGCCTACCAGAAGCTCGATCGCGCCAAGCTGACCAACTGGAAGAACCTCGATCCGGGCCTGATGGCCAAGCTGACCGACGTGGATCCGGGCAACGAGCATTCCACGCCCTACCTTTGGGGCACCACGGGCATTGGCTACAACATCGACAAGATCAAGGAAATCTTCGGCAACACCGACGTGGTCAACAGTTGGGACCTGGTGTTCAAGCCCGAAAATCTCGCCAAACTCAAGGGCTGCGGCGTGACCTTCCTGGACGCGGCGTCGGAAATCATCCCGGTCACCCTGCATGCGATGGGCGAGGAGCCCAACAGCTTCGACCCGGCCGTCATCGACAAGGCCGCGGCCAAGCTCGAGTCCATCCGTCCGTCCATCACCAACTTCCACTCCTCGGAATACATCGAGTCCCTGGCCAGCGGAAACGTATGCCTGGTGGTCGGCTGGTCGGGTGACATCATCCAGGCCAAGGCCCGCGCCGAGGAAGCCAACAATGGCGTGCATATCGGCTACAGCATTCCGAAGGAAGGCACGGCCATGTGGTTCGACATGATGGCCGTCCCCAAGACCGCCAAGCATCCGGGCAATGCGCACCTGTTCCTGGACTACCTGATGCGCGCCGACGTGATGGCCGAGATTTCCAACTACGTGTCCTATCCCAACGTGAACCTGGCTTCGCAGGCGCTGGTGGACAAGGCGATCACCGGGGACCCGATGATCACGCCGAGCAAGGAAACCATCGACACCAAGCTGTTCGGCCTGGCGGTGTTGCCGCCCGAAGTCAGCAAGAAGTACACCGACGTCTGGACCGAGCTCAAGACGCAGTAAGCGCATCGGACAGGGCGGCGTGATGCCGCCCTGCCTTCATCAGTATCCTTCACGCCGGGAGTTTGAATGGCTTCGCAAGCAGCTTCGCCGCAGGCAGAGCCTGCACCGCGCAACGACCGGCCGGGAAATGACAAGCGCGGCGACGAGAACTACCTGCGCATCGTCGATGTGCGCAAGGAATTCGACGGATTCGTCGCCGTGGACGATGTGACCCTTTCGATCCGGAAGGGCGAGATATTCGCGCTGCTGGGCGGCTCGGGTTGCGGCAAGTCGACGCTGTTGCGTTGCCTGGCCGGATTCGAAAAGCCGACCGCCGGCAAGATCATCCTGGACGGGGCGCTGATGAACGACATCGCCCCGTACGACCAGTCAGTGAACATGATGTTCCAGTCCTACGCCCTGTTTCCGCACATGACGGTGGAACAGAACGTCGCCTTCGGCCCCACCCAGAAGAAGATGCCAAAGGCGGAAGTCGCCCAGCGCGTCGAGGAAATGCTGGCGTTGGTGCAGATGACCAAGTTTGCCAAGCGCAAGCCGCACCAGTTGTCGGGCGGCCAGCAGCAGCGCGTGGCGCTGGCGCGATCGGTGGCGACCCGCCCGAAATTGTTGTTGCTTGACGAGCCGATGGGCGCGCTCGACAAGAAGCTGCGTTCGCACATGCAACTCGAGCTGGTGAACATCATCGAAAAACTGGCCGTTACCTGCGTGATGGTGACGCACGACCAGGAAGAGGCGATGACCATGGCCCATCGCATCGCGCTGATGGACGCCGGGCGCATTCGCCAGGTGGGAACGCCGGACGAAATCTACGAGCAGCCAACCAGTCGCTTCGCGGCGGAATTCATCGGCCTGTTGAACGTGATCGAAGGCACCATCGAACAGGACCATCCCGATTTCGTCACCATCCGGTCCGGCGCGCTGCCTGACCCGGTGTTCATCGGCCACGGCATCAGTGGTTTCGAGGGACAGCAGGTCGCCTTCGCGGTGCGGCCGGAAAAAGTCGGCATCAGCAAGCAAGAGCCCGTGCAGAAGCACAACAAGGCGCGCGGAACGATCGAGGAAATCGCCTACTACGGCAGCCACTCCGTTTACCACGTACGCCTGCCGAGCGGGTTCAAGCTGATGTCCAACTTCGCCAACCGCGAACGTTGGGCCAGCGACAGCTTCACCTGGAACGACGAGGTGTGGGTGTCCTGGGACGACAACGCCGGCGTGGTGCTCAATTCATGAAATGGCGTCGCACGCTGCTGCCGCATTCCCGCTGGGCGGTCATTTCCGTCCCGTACCTGTGGATGCTGCTGTTTTTCGCGGTGCCGTTCCTGATCGTCCTGAAGATCGCCTTCTCGCACCAGGCGCTCGCGATACCGCCGTACACGCCGGTCCTGGAGTTCGTGGACAAGGCGGTTATGCTCAAGCTCAACCTGAGCAACTTCCTGGAACTGGTGCGCGACGCGCATTACCTGGAGGCCTACGCGAGCTCGCTGAAGATTGCGGCGATTTCCACCTTCTTCTGCCTGCTGATCGGCTATCCGATGGCCTACACCATCGCCCGCCTTCCGCCGACCTCGCGCAACATCGCATTGATGCTGGTCATCCTGCCTTCGTGGATTTCCTTCCTGATCCGTATCTATGCCTGGATGGGCATCCTGCAAACCAATGGCTTGTTGAACAAGGCACTGCTGTCGATCGGCATCATCGACGAGCCGCTGCGCATGATGAACACGCCCTTGGCCGCCTACATCGGCATCGTTTATGCCTACCTGCCGTTCATGATCCTGCCCCTGTATTCCAACCTGGTGAAGCTGGACCTGCGCCTGCTGGAAGCAGCCTACGACCTGGGCGCCAAGCCGTGGAAGGCCTTCTTGAAGATCACCTTGCCACTGTCGCGCAGCGGCATCATCGCCGGCTGCATGCTGGTGATGATCCCGGCGGTCGGTGAATTCGTGATCCCCGAGTTGCTGGGCGGCCCGGACACTTTGATGATCGGTCGCGTGCTTTGGAACGAGTTCTTCAACAACCGTGACTGGCCGAAGGCATCCGCGGTGGCCATCGTGATGTTGCTGTTGCTGATGATCCCGATCCTGATATTCAACCGGGTGCAGCAACGCGAGATCGAAGGGAGGCTGACATGAGCAACCTCTCGAAGCGCTGGCCGACCTGGCTGATCCTCGGCCTGGGATTCGGGTTCCTGT
>JANNWV010000029.1:0-36057 GCA_031408815.1 Gammaproteobacteria bacterium | reverse complement strand
GTTTCCACCCGATCGCAAGCGCTCAGCCGTCATCCAGGGCCTGATGGTCGCCCAGGAACAGAATGGCGGCTGGTTGACCGACGAGTTGATGGCTGCCGTCGCCAAGTACCTCGACCTGCCACCGGTGTGGGCTTACGAGGTGGCAACCTTCTATTCGATGTTCGACCTGGCGCCCGTGGGCCGGCACAAGGTCGCCATCTGCACCAATATCAGCTGCTGGTTGAATGGCGCCGAAGATCTTGTGAAGCACGCAGAGCGCAAGCTTGGCTGCAAGCACGGCGGCACCACGGCCGACGGCCGCATCACCCTGAAGATCGAAGAAGAGTGCCTGGCCGCCTGCGCCGGCGCGCCGATGATGGTGATCGACGGCCATTACCACGAGCGCCTGACCCCGGCGAAGCTCGATGAGTTGTTCGACGGACTGAGCTGAGGATCCCATGGCACATCACGCACCCCACGGCCCCGTCGGCCCGGCCCCGCAGGAACACAGCGTCGTTTACACCACGCTGCATTTCGACAAGCCCTGGTCCTACGAAAACTATCTGAAAACCGGCGGCTACGCGGCGCTGAAGAAAGTCCTGTCTGAAAAGATGCCGCAGGACGACGTGATCAACATGGTCAAGCAGTCCGGCTTGCGTGGTCGCGGCGGCGCGGGTTTTCCGACCGGCCTGAAGTGGAGCTTCATGCCCAAGGGCGCGCCGGGCCAGAAGTACATCCTGTGCAATTCTGATGAATCGGAACCGGGTACCTGCAAGGATCGCGACATCCTGCGCTACAACCCCCATTCGGTGATCGAGGGCATGGCCATCGCGTGCTACGCGACCGGCTGCACCGTGGCCTACAACTACATGCGCGGCGAGTTCCATCACGAGCCGTATGAGAATTTCGAAGAGGCCCTGAAAGAGGCCTACGCGAACGGCTGGCTGGGCAAGAACGTGCTCGGTTCGGGCGTGGACATCGACATCCATTCCGCGCTTGGCGCGGGCGCCTACATCTGCGGCGAAGAGACCGCGATGATGGAATCGCTGGAAGGCAAGAAGGGACAGCCGCGCTACAAGCCGCCGTTCCCTGCCAACTACGGTTTGTTCGGCCGCCCGACCACCATCAACAACACCGAAACCTATGCATCGGTGCCGGCGATCATCCGCAATGGCGCCGACTGGTTCCTGAACTTGGGCAAGCCCAACAACGGCGGTCCGAAAATCTTCTCCGTGTCCGGGCATGTCAACAATCCGGGCAACTTCGAAGTACGCCTCGGCACTTCTTTCGCCGACCTGCTGGCCCTGGCCGGCGGCGTGCGCAACGGACACAAGTTGAAGGCCGTGATTCCCGGCGGTTCGTCGATGCCCGTGTTGCCGGCCGAGATCATGATGGCCTGCACGATGGACTACGACTCGATCCAGAAGGCAGGTTCCGGCCTGGGTTCAGGCGCGGTGATCGTGATGGACGAAACCACCTGCATGGTCCGCGCCTGCCAGCGCATTTCGCGCTTCTACTTCGCGGAAAGCTGTGGCCAGTGCACGCCCTGCCGCGAGGGCACGGGCTGGATGTATCGCGTGCTCACGCGCATCGTCGAAAAGCAGGCAACCATGGACGACCTGCACATGCTCAAGGCCGCAGCCGGCCAGATCGAAGGCCACACCATCTGCGCCTTCGGCGAAGCCGCCGCCTGGCCGGTGCAGGGCATGCTGCGCCACTACTGGAACGAGTTCGAGTTCGCGATCGTCAACAAGCGCTTCCTGGTTGATGAGCCGGCCGCGCCAGTCACCACGGAGCAGGCCGCATGAGCGCCGCACCGACCCAGGCCGCCACCGACGTGGTGAACATCGAGATTGACGGCGTCGCACTGACGGCGCCGAAAGGTTCGATGATCATCCATGCCTCCGACAAGGCAGGTATTTCGATCCCGCGTTTCTGCTACCACGAAAAATTGCCGATCGCCGCCAATTGCCGCATGTGCCTGGTGGACGTCGAAAAGATGCCGAAGCCCGCGCCGGCCTGCGCCACGCCGGTGATGGAAGGCATGAAGGTCTACACCCAGACGCGGCGCGCGCTCGATGCGCAGCGCAACGTGATGGAATTCCTGCTGGTGAACCACCCGCTGGATTGCCCGATCTGCGACCAGGGCGGTGAATGCGAACTCCAGGATGTGTCGGTAGGTTACGGCAGGTCGGTCTCTCGTTACGTCGATCGCAAGCGCGTGGTCGCCGACGAAGACATGGGCCCACTGGTCGCCACCGACATGACCCGTTGCATCCAGTGCACGCGCTGCGTCCGCTTCACGGCCGACATTGCGGGCACGTTCGAGCTCGGTGGCATGAGCCGCGGCGAAAACCTGCAGATCGGCACCTACGACGGCAAGCCGTTGACCACTGAACTGTCGGGCAACGTGATCGACGTCTGCCCGGTCGGCGCGCTGACCAACAAGGTCTTCCGCTATCGCGCCCGTGCCTGGGAGCTGGTCGCCCGCGACTCGTTCGGTTACCACGATGCGCTTGGCTCGAACATGCACCTGCATATCCACCGCGGCGAAGTGGTGCGCACGGTTCCGCGCGACAACGAAGCGATCAACGAATGCTGGCTGTCCGATCGCGACCGTTACTCGCACCAGGGCCTGTACGCCGATGACCGCCTAACCCGCCCGCTGATCCGCGATGGCGGACAGTGGCGCGAAGCGAGCTGGGACGAGGCCGTGCGGGCCGCGGCCGGCTTGATCAAGGACACCGCCGCCGGCCAACTCGGCATGCTGGTGCACCCGGCCACGTCCAATGAGGAAGGCGCCCTGCTGGCAGCCATCTCGCGTGCCTTGGGCACGGGCAATATCGACCATCGCCTCGCGCAGCTCGACTTTGCCGATGGTGCCGTGGCCGAAACCTTCCAGATGCCGTCGGCGGCCATGGAAAATGCCGCTGTGGTGTTGCTGGTCGGCTGCAATATCCGCCACGAATTGCCGCTGTTGCACCAGCGCCTGCTGAAGGCTGGCAAGCGCGCCGCGAAAATATTCGCGATCAATCCGGTTGATTTCGACTTCGCGTTTTCCCTGGCTGGTCGCCGCATCGTTGCGCCGTCGCGCCTGGCTGCCGCCTTCGCTGCCGTCGCCGCGTCTGCTGGCGCCAGCCTGCCGGAAGGCATCGAGGCGCAGGCTGACGCCGGAACGCAGGCGATGGCCGATGCCCTCAAAGCCGCCGGTGGCAACGCGGTCATCGTGCTGGGCGAACTTGCTGAAAACCATGCCCAGGCCTCGCACTTCCGCGCCGCCGCTCGCGCGCTGGCACGGGCGACGGGCGCCGGCGTCAATCGCATTCCGCAGGGCGCCAACGCGGTGGGCCTCGGCAAGCTGGGCCTGGTGCCGGCGGGCGAGGGCAGGAACGTCGCGCAGATGCTCGCAGAACCGCTGCAGACCTATGTGTTGTACGGCATCGAGCCCGAACACGATTTCGCGCAGGCAGTGAAGGCCAAGCTCGCGCTTGCCGATGCCGCCGTGGTTGCCTTCGCGGCCTTCGCCTCCACCGAACTCAAGCTGATGGCAGATGTGATCCTGCCGATCGGCCTGCTGCCGGAAATGGAAGCAACGCTCACCAATCTGGACGGCTTCGAACAGACCAGCGCCGCCGGCGGAAAATTGCCCGGCGAGGCGCGCCCCGGTTGGCGGGTGCTGCGTGCGCTCGGCGAAGCCCTGGCCGTGCCCGGCTTCGACTTCACCGATATCGCCGGTTTGCGTGCCGGCTCGAGGTCAGTCGTCGACACGTCCAGCCAGCGCGTCGCGGCACTGGCGCCTGCATGTAGCGAAGGGCTCGAACGCATCACCAGCGCGCCGATCTATCGCAGCGATGCCGTGTTGCGTCGCGCGACAGCGCTCAACGCGCATCCGCTGACGACCGGTGCACGAATCGTGCTGCATCCCGATGATGCGTTCGCGCGAGGGCTTGCCGAGGGTGCCGTCGCCAAGGTTTCCGACGGTACCGGTACCGCAGCGCTGCCGGTGGCGATTTCCGCCCGCGTCGCCGCTGGCGCCGCCTGGATCGAGTCGGGCTACGATGCCACGTCGCCGTTGTCGCCCACCGCCGCACTCACCGTGACGGGGGCCTGAGCGTGTTCGACTTCATGCGCGACTTCTTCCTGCAGTTCGGCACGATCGGCCTGTTGATCTGGACGCTGATCAAGATCCTTGCCATCGCCATGCCCGTGATCGTCTCGGTGTCCTTCTACGTTCTCGCCGAACGAAAAGTCATTGGCTGGATGCATGTGCGCCACGGGCCCCAGTTCGTCGGCCGCATCTTCGGCATCGGCTGGATCCAGGCTTTCGCCGACGTGTTCAAGATGCTGTTCAAGGAACTGATCGTTCCAACCAACGCCAGCCCCTTCCTGTACAAGCTCGCTCCGATCCTGGCGCTGGCACCGGCACTTGCGGCGTGGGCCGTCATCCCGTTCGACGACGCCGTGGTGCTGGCCGACGTCAACGCCGGGTTGCTGGTCTTGCTGGCCCTGACCTCCATGGGTGTGTACGGCATCATCCTGGCCGGCTGGGCCTCCAACTCCAAGTACGCCATCCTGGGCGCGCTGCGTTCAGCCGCGCAGGTCATCAGCTACGAAATCGCGATGGGCTTTGCCCTGGTCGGCGTGCTGGTCGCCGCCGGCACGATGAACCTGAGCGGCATCGTCAACGCGCAGGCCGGTGATAATGGATTTTTCGAATTCTTCTTCTTCCCGCTGTTTCCGTTGTTCATCATCTACTTCATCTCGGGCGTTGCCGAAACCAACCGCGCGCCGTTCGACGTGGCCGAAGGTGAATCGGAAATCGTTGCGGGCTTCCATGTCGAATATTCCGGTGCGGCATTCGCCATTTTCTTCCTGGCCGAATACGCCAACATGATCCTGGTCAGCTTCCTGGCATCCCTGCTGTTCCTCGGCGGCTGGCTGTCGCCGTTCCAGGGCTGGGACATCCCGCTACTGTCCGCCAATGGCTGGTGGTGGTTGTTCGCCAAGGCCGGCTTCTTCGCCTTTGCCTTCCTGTGGTTCCGCGCCACCTTCCCGCGCTATCGCTACGACCAGATCATGCGCCTTGGCTGGAAGGTCTTCATTCCCATCACCATCGCGTGGATCTTCTTCACCGCAGTGGCCGCGTACTTCAACTGGTTCGTCCTGGGAGCTTGATCAGGCCATGACCCGAGTCGCCAGCTACCTCAAGAGCCTGATGCTCCTGGAATTCATCCAGGGCATGTGGCTGACCCTGAAGTACATGTTCAAGCCCAAGTACACGGTCAACTACCCGTTCGAGAAATTCCCGCAGTCGGTGCGCTTCCGCGGCCTGCATGCCTTGCGCCGCTACCCCAACGGCGAGGAACGCTGCATCGCCTGCAAGTTGTGCGAGGCAGTCTGCCCCGCGTCGTGCATCACCATCGACGCCGCGCCGCGCGAGGACGGCAGCCGCCGCACCACGCGCTACGACATCGACCTGTTCAAGTGCATCTTCTGCGGCTTCTGCGAAGAAAGCTGCCCGGTCGATTCAATCGTGGAGACGCACATCCTTGAATACCATTTCGAGAACCGTGGCGAGAACATCGTCACCAAGCCGCAGTTGTTGGCCATCGGTGATCGGTTCGAGGCTGAAATAGCCTCGCGTCGCGCCGCTGACGCGCCGTATCGCTGAGGTCAGGGGAACCAACATGTCGTTCGAACTAATCGCGTTCTATGCGTTTGCCCTGGTCACGGTGCTCGCCGCCGGGGCGGTCATCACGCTGAAGAATCCGGTGCACGCGGTGCTCTCGCTGATCCTGACCTTCTTCTCGACTGCCTGCCTGTGGCTGCTCTTGCAAGCCGAGTTCCTGGGCGTGGTGCTGATCCTGGTGTACGTGGGCGCGGTGATGATCCTGTTCCTGTTCGTGGTGATGATGCTCGACCTGAACATGACGCCGATCCGCGAAGGCTTTGCGCGCTACTTCCCGGTGGCGATGGTGGTCGCTGCAGTAATGTTGTTCGAAATGGTCGGCCTGATCGGCGTGAAGGGCGGCGAAGCGGCCTCGCAGCTGTCCGCAACGGATCCCGCCGCGGCTGCCGGCAGCAACATCCAGTGGCTGGCGCAATCCCTGTTCACCGAATTCATGCTGCCTTTCGAAATTGCCGCCGTCATCCTGACCGTCGCCATCGTCGTGGCTGTGATGCTGACGCTGCGCCGGCGCGAAGGCACCAAGACCCAGGACCCGTCGCGCCAGGTGATGGTGCGCCGCGAAGACCGCATCCGCCTGGTGAAGATGAAAGCCGATCCGCGACCGGAGGGAGAAGGCCAGTGATCACCCTCAACCACTACCTGATCCTGGGCGCGGTCCTGTTCAGCCTCAGCGTCGCCGGCATCATCATCAACCGCAAGAACCTGATCGTGCTGCTGATGTGCATCGAGTTGATGCTGCTGGCGGTGAACATCAACTTCGTCGCGTTCTCGCGCTTCCTCGGTGATGCCTCGGGCCAGGTGTTCGTGTTCTTCATCCTGACCGTGGCTGCGGCGGAAGCCGCTATCGGCCTGGCCATCCTGGTCACCCTGTTCCGCAACCGGCGAACGATCAATGTCGCCGAACTCGACTCGCTAAAGGGCTGATCGCGCATGTCCAGCCAGCCCTACCAGCTGCAAATGAATTACCTGCTGATCGTCGCGCTGGCCCCGCTGATCGGCGCGATCGTGGCCGGGCTGTTCGGTCGCAAGATCGGCCGCACCGGCGCGCACTCGATCACCATCGCCGGCGTGTTCATCAGTTGCCTGGTGTCCTGCCAGGTCCTGTACAAGCTGGCGACCGGCGAAGTGGGGCCGTTCAACCAGAATGTCTACACCTTCTTCGAGGTCGGCGGTTACAGCGGCCACGTCGGCTTCATGGTGGATACGCTGACCGCGATGATGATGACGGTGGTCACCTTCGTCTCGCTGCTGGTGCACGTGTACACCATCGGCTACATGAAGGACGACCCGGGTTACCAGCGCTTCTTCAGCTACATCTCGCTGTTCACGTTTTCGATGTTGATGCTCGTCATGAGCAACAACTTCCTGCAGCTGTTCTTCGGCTGGGAAGCGGTGGGCCTGGTGTCGTACCTGCTGATCGGCTTCTGGTACCAGCGTCCGACCGCCATCTTCGCCAACCTGAAGGCCTTCCTGGTCAACCGGGTGGGCGATTTCGGCTTCCTGCTCGGTATCGCCGGCGTGCTGTTCTGGTACGGAAGCCTCGACTACAGCGTGGTGTTCGCCAATGCCACGGCCATTCCGACCGAACCGTTCGAGCTCATTCCCGCCATCGGCTGGCTGGGTTTCGGCGGCTGGAACGTGCACGTCATCAGCTTCATCTGCATCTGCCTGTTCATCGGCGCCATGGGCAAGTCCGCGCAAGTCCCGCTGCATGTGTGGCTGCCTGACTCGATGGAAGGCCCGACCCCGATCTCCGCGCTGATCCATGCGGCCACGATGGTGACCGCTGGCATCTTCATGGTGGCGCGCATGTCGCCGCTGTTCGAACTAAGTGAAACCGCGCTCAACTTCGTCCTGTTCATCGGCGCGACCACGGCCTTCTTCACCGGCCTGATCGGCATCGTGCAAAACGACATCAAGCGCGTGGTCGCGTACTCGACCCTGTCGCAGCTGGGCTACATGACGGTAGCGCTGGGCGTCTCCGCCTACTCGGCGGCGGTGTTCCACCTGATGACCCACGCTTTTTTCAAGGCGCTGCTGTTCCTCGGCGCCGGCTCGGTCATCATCGCGATGCACCACGAGCAGGACATGCGCCGCATGGGCGGCCTGCGCAAGTACATGCCGATCACCTTCATCACGATGTGGATCGGCACGCTGGCGCTGACCGGCATGCCGCTGCTGTCGGGCTTCTACTCCAAGGACACCATCATCGAGGCGGCGGCGCACCACGCGCACGTGTCGCATTCGTGGATCGCGACCTACGGTTACTGGGCGGTACTGCTGGGCGTGTTCGTGACCAGCTTCTACAGCTTTCGACTGCTGTACCTCACCTTCCATGGTCGCGAACGCTTCCGGGACGAAGTTGCGCACGATGAGCACGCGCACGAGGCACCCGACGATGCCGCGCATGCCGGCGACGCCCACGCGGACGCCCACGGCCACGACGCGCACGCCGACGACGCGCACGACGACGACCATGGCCACCATGGCCCGGTCGAACCGAAGGAATCGCCGTGGGTGGTCACCGTACCGCTGATCCTGCTGGCGATCCCGTCGCTGCTGATCGGATTCTTCACGGTCGGCCCGATGCTGTTCGGCAAGGACATGCTCGGCCACCACGAAGTACAGCCCTTCTTCTTCGGCGCGATCGAGACCTTGCAATCGCACGGCGCCATGGCGGCGCTGTCCGAGGAATTCCATGGCGTGTTCGCCATGGCCTGGCACGGCATGAAGGCGGCGCCTTTCTGGCTGGCGCTGGGCGGTTTCGTGCTGGCGACCTACCTGTACCTGTTCGCCCCTGACATGGCTGCGCGCCTGCGCAAGATCTTCTCGATCCCGGTGCGCATCCTCGACAACAAGTATGGTTTCGACGACTTGTGGATCAAGGGTTTCGCCGGTGGTGGCCTGCTGCTTGGTCGCCTCGCGTCCCGCTTCGGCGACGCCGGCCTGATCGACGGCATCGTCAACGGCACCGCCTGGCTGATCAACCGCTTCGCCCTGCTGGTCCGCCGCCTGCAATCGGGTTACCTCTACCACTACGCCTTCGCCATGATCCTCGGCCTCATCGTCCTGTTGGCGATGTTGTCCCGGATGGGCCGCGGGTAAGACAAGGACGCACTGATGTTCTCGACTTGGCCCCTGTTGAGCCTGCTTATCTGGCTGCCGATCGTCGGTGGTGCGCTGACGCTTTTCTTTGGCGACCAGCGCGGCGCGCAGGCGCGCATCTTTGCCCTGCTGGTTGCGATCATCACCTTCGTGCTGAGCATCGGCCTGTTCACCGGCATTGACGCCAGCAACCCGGCCATGCAGTTCGTCGAAATCCACGAGTGGATCCCGGCCTTCAACATCGGCTACAACCTCGGCGCCGACGGTATTTCGGTCGCGCTGATCGGGTTGACCACGCTGGTCACCATCCTCGTGCTGCTGGGTGCGTGGACGTCGGTCGACCGCCGCGTTCACCAGTATTTCGCCAGCTTCCTGATCCTGGAAGGCCTGATGGTCGGCGTGTTCTGCGCGACCGATGCGATGCTCTTCTACGTGTTCTTCGAAGCCATGCTGATCCCGATGTTCATCATCATCGGTGTCTGGGGTGGTCCGCGCCGCGTCTATGCGAGCGTCAAGTTCTTCCTGTTCACCTTCCTCGGTTCGGTGTTCATGCTGATCGGCCTGATCTACCTGTACCTGAAGACGGGCAGCTTCCAGTTGGCCGACCTGACCAGCGCGCCGCTCGATCGCACCGAACAGATGTGGTTGTTCTTCGCCTTCCTGGCCGCGTTCGCGGTGAAGGTGCCGATGTTCCCGGTGCATACCTGGTTGCCGGATGCGCACGTCGAGGCGCCAACCGGCGGTTCGGTGGTGCTGGCGGCCATCATGCTGAAGATCGGCGGCTACGGTTTCCTGCGTTTCTCGCTGCCGATCACGCCCGATGCCAGCGGCGAGTTCGCCTGGCTGGTGATCGCCATGTCGCTGATCGCGGTGATCTACATCGGCTTCGTCGCGCTGGCGCAGCAGGACATGAAGAAGCTGATCGCCTATTCGTCGATCGCGCACATGGGCTTCGTCACCCTGGGTACCTTCATTGCCTTCAAGCTGGCCCGCGACTACGGTTACGGCGACAGCGCGCGGCTCGGACTGCAGGGCGCGATGGTGCAGATGATCTCGCACGGCTTCGTCTCGGGCGCCATGTTCAGTTGCGTGGGCGTGCTGTACGACCGCATGCACAGCCGCATGATCCGCGACTACGGCGGCGTGGTGAACACGATGCCCTGGTTCTCGGCCTTGTTCGTATTCTTTGCCATGGCCAACGCGGGCTTGCCTGGTACCTCGGGTTTCGTCGGCGAGTTCATGATCGTGCTCGCTGCGTTCCAGCACAACAAGCTGGTCGCGTTCGGCGCCGCGACGACCCTCATCCTGGGCGCGGCCTACACCCTGTGGATGGTGAAGCGCGTGGTGTTCGGCAAGGTAGCCAACCACCACGTCGCAGAACTCACCGACATCAATGCGCGCGAGGCCTGGGTGCTCGGCATCTTCGCCGTCGGCGTGCTGGCGGTGGGCCTGTATCCGAAGCCGCTCACCGACCTGATGGACGCCCCCATCGCGCAGCTGGTCATCCAGCTCAGTACCAGCAAGCTGTAAGGGAAACATCTCATGCTGCCCAACCTCGTCACCATCGCCGACCTGCACACGCTCATCCCCGAGATTTTCGTGTGCTCGGCTGCCTTCGGCCTGTTGATGGTGGACCTGTTCCTGGCGCCCCAGCGGCGCGGCCTGACCCATTTCCTGGCCCTGCTGATCCTGGTGGCGGCCACGGTGCTGACCGTTCGCGACATGGCCACGGTGCAGACCTTCGCCTTCAACAATTTCTTCGTGCGCGACGTGGCCAGCGATGTGCTGAAGGTTGCGATGTATGCCGTCACCGCGTTCGTCTTCGTTTACGCCAAGCCCTTCCTGCAGGACCGCGACCTGTTCAAGGGCGAGTTCTACGTGCTGGTGTTGTTCGCGCTGCTCGGCATGATGTTGATGGTGTCGGCAGGCGGCCTGGTCACCTCGTACCTCGGCCTCGAGCTGCTTGCCCTGAGCTCCTACGGCCTGGTCGGCATGGACCGCGACAACCGGGTCGCGTCCGAAGCGGCGATGAAGTACTTCATCCTCGGTTCGATGGCGTCGGGCCTGTTGCTGTACGGCATGTCCATGATCTATGGCGCGACCGGCAGCCTGCAGCTGGACGAAATCTACGCCGCCAGCGCCACCGCCGGATCCGACACGCTGTTGGCGATGGGCGTGGTCTTCATGCTGGTCGGCATCGCGTTCAAGTTTGGCGCCGCGCCGTTCCACATGTGGGTGCCAGACGTCTACCAGGGCGCGCCCACCGCGATGACGGCCTTCATCGGCTCGGTGCCCAAGCTGGCTTACTTCGGCATGGCCTACCGGCTACTGGAATCGGGCGTCGGCCCGCTGGATGTCGAGTGGCGGGAAATGCTTGCCTGGCTGGCCGCGGCATCGCTGGTCGTCGGCAACGTGTTCGCCCTGGCACAGACCAATTTCAAGCGGCTGCTGGCGTACTCGACCATCTCCCATGTCGGCTTCCTGTTCATGGGCCTGGCCAACGCCAGCCCGATGGGCTATTCGGCGGCCATGTTCTACGCCATGAGCTATTCGCTGATGGGCGCCGCCGCCTTCGCGTCCATCATGCTGTTGTCGCGCCGCGGCTTCGATGCCGAGCGAATCGCCGATTTCCGGGGACTGTGGAAGACCCATCCGCTGCATGCCCTTTTGGTGCTGTTCATCATGGCGTCGCTGGCTGGCGTGCCGCCGTTCCTCGGTTTCTGGGCCAAGCTGGTGGTCATCGGCGCGGCGCTGGACGCCGGCATGACCTGGCTGGCGATCTTGTCCGTCGTCTGCGCAGTCATTGGTGCTTTCTACTACCTGCGCCTTATTCGGGCCATGTTCTTCGAGGAACCGGAAGGCGACGGCCCCCAGGTCCACCCCGACAGCCACCTGCGCGCGGCCTTCACGATCAACGCCGTGGCGCTGCTGGTGCTGGGTCTGTTTGCCCAGCCCCTGCTGCACTGGTGCCAGGCCGCATTCCCCGTTTAACAAATCTTGTTGCGTGAGATTCGCGCAAGCCGCTATAATTGCGATTCTGCTGCGGGGTGGAGCAGTCTGGCAGCTCGTCGGGCTCATAACCCGAAGGTCGCAGGTTCAAATCCTGCCCCCGCTACCAGTTCAAGGCCGTATCCTTTCACCGATACTGCCCGGTCTTGTCGTCAACGGCTAACACCGTTCCGACACCGGAACCTGGATGTACCGGAAAAGGGCCTTATGGCCCTTTTTTGTTTCCCGAGATTTGAAAACGAGGCACACGCGCACCAAATGTCAGGCAAAGCGGAAGAAATACAGGCATTGCTCGCACCGACCGTCGCATCGATCGGGCTCGAGTTGCTGGGCGTGGAATTCATTCCGTCCGGCAATAGCGCCGTGCTGCGCCTGTATATCGACGTCGAAGGCCGGCATGTGGGCATCGAGGATTGCGAAGCGGCCAGCCGCGAAGTCGCGGCGCTGCTCGACCTGGAAGATCCGATCGCCTCGGAATACACCCTCGAGGTCTCATCGCCGGGCATCGACCGGCCACTGTTCACCGGCGCGCAGTTCGCACGCTTCATCGGCGAACAGGTGAAGGTGACGATGCGGCTTCCGCAGGACGGTCGCCGCCGGATGAATGGCCGCATCGTGCGCGTGGAAGGCGACAGCGTGGTTATCTCCGACGAGAAAGGCGAAGTCACCGTCGCCCACGAAAATATTGAAAAGGCCCGCCTGGTGCCGGACCTGGTCGCCCTCGGGCTGGCCGCGCAACCGAAAAAACCAGGTGGACAACGCGGCAAGCGCCGCAAACCCGATGGATCCGACATACCGGGATCATCTGACAAAGGCTGATGGGCGCGCGAGCGTCCGCACGGAGCGAGTGATATGAGCAAGGAACTGTTGCTGGTCATGGAAGCGGTCGCCAATGAAAAGGGCGTGCCGCGCGAAGTCATCATCGAGGCCATGGAGGCCGCGTTGGCGTCTGCCGCGAAAAAGCGCTACCACGACCAGGAAGTGGACATCCGTGTGTCTATCGACCCGAAGACCGGCGAGTACGAAACCTTCCGCCGCTGGGAAGTGGTGGCCGACGATGTCGTGATGGAATCGCCCGACCACCAGCTGCGCCTGATGGATGCCATCGACGACAAGCCCGACAGCGAAGTCGGCGACTATGTCGAAGAGCAGATCGAGAACCCCGAGTTCGGCCGCATCTCCGCGCAGGCCGCGAAGCAGGTCATCGTGCAACGCGTGCGCGAGGCCGAGCGCGCGCAGGTCATTGACGCCTGGAAGGATCGGATTGGCGAACTGATCAATGGCGTGGTCAAGCGCGTCGAGCGCGGCAGCGTCTACGTGGACCTGGGCGGCAACGCCGAGGCCTTCATCCCCAAGGACAAGGCCATCCCGCGTGACGTGCTGCGCCCGGGTGACCGCGTGCGTGGCTACCTGCTGGACGTCCGCGCCGAACCGCGCGGCCCGCAGTTGTTCATCTCGCGTACCGCCCCTGAATTCATGATGGAACTGTTCAAGCTCGAGGTGCCGGAAGTCGGCCAGGGCCTGGTGGAAATCAAGGCGGCCGCGCGTGACCCTGGCGACCGTGCAAAAATCGCCGTGCTCGCGCATGACCATCGCACCGATCCGATCGGCGCCTGCATCGGCATGCGCGGTTCGCGTGTGCAGGCCGTGTCGAACGAACTCAACGGTGAACGCGTGGACATCGTGCTGTGGTCTGACAACCCGGCGCAGTTCGTCATCAACGCCATGGCGCCTGCCGAAGTGCAGTCCATTATCGTTGATGAAGAAAAGCACTCGATGGACCTGGCGGTTGCCGAAGACAAGCTGGCCCAGGCCATCGGCAAGGGCGGCCAGAACGTGCGCCTTGCTTCGCGCCTCACCGGCTGGCAACTCAACGTGATGACCCAGGACCAGGTCACCGCCAAGAGCGACGCCGAACAATCGACCGCCCGCCAGTTGTTCATGGACAAGCTGGAAGTGGACGAAGAAATCGCAGGCATCCTGGTGACCGAAGGTTTCAGCACGGTGGAAGAAATCGCCTATGTGCCGGCCGCCGAGTTGCTGGCCGTCGAGGGCTTCGACGAGGACATCGTCGAGGAACTGCGCGCCCGCGCCCGCGACGCGCTGCTTACCGAGGCCCTGGCGGCCGAGGAAGACGTGGAAGACCACAAGCCGTCGGACGAACTGCTGGCAGTTGACGGCATGGACGAGCACACCGCCTACATCCTGGCCTCGCGCGGCGTCATTACCCGTGACGACCTGGCAGAGCTGGCAGTGGACGAAATCCTCGACATCGAAGGCATGGACGCCGAACACGCCGCGAAGTTGATCATGGCGGCGCGGCAGCATTGGTTCGTGTAAGCGAAACGATTTGAAGAAGCATCACCCCTGGCGCGAAATCCGCGCCGAACGCAAGGAATCACACCCTCATGTCTGAAGTCACCGTAGGATCTCTGGCCAAAGTGCTGGGCATGCCGACCGAAAAGCTGCTCGAGCAGCTGGCCGGTGCTGGCATGACCTTCAGTGGGCCGGATCAGGTGGTCAGCAGCACCGAGAAGATGAAGCTGCTCGGCTTCCTGCGCCGCACCCATGGCAAGGAAGAAAAGCCGGCGGAAGCCGCCGCGCCCAAGCAGATCACGCTCAAGCGGCGCACGGTAGAGGAAATCACCGTCAGCGCCGGCAAGGCCAAGACCACCGTCAACGTGGAAGTGCGCCAGAAGCGCACCTACATGAAGCGCGACCAGGTCGATGCGCCCCCGGCCACGACCGAGCACGAGGAAGTCCTGCGCAAGGTGGCGGAAGCGAAAGCACGCCAGCAGGCCGAACTCGACGCGCTGGATGAAGGCGACCGCAAGCGCAAGATGGCGGAAATCGCCAAGCGCGAAGTGGAGGATGCTGCACGCATGGCCCGCGAAGAAGCGGCCGCCGCTGCGGCGCCGCCGGTCGCGATTCCAGCTGTCATTGATGCCGAAGTGGTCGATCCGCGCAAAGACAAGCACGCACCGCGCCCGCACAAGGTCGACCAGCCGCGCTCGGACGCGAAGCCGTCCATGCCGAGCCGTCCGCCGATGAACAAGTCGCCGGCCAATGCGCCCGGCAACAAGGCGCCGGCGCCGAAGCACAAGGCCCGTGGTTCGCATGCCATGGTCGACAATGAAGGCGAAGACGGCACCACGCCCTTGTTCGTCACCGGCCAGTTGCACCTGACTGCCGACGAGCGCGCTCGCCGCAGCTCGGCTGGCAACCGCAAGAAGCCGAAGATGAAGACGGCCGAGCCGTCACGCACGTCTTCGGGCGCGCATGGCTTTTCGAAGCCGACCGCGCCGATCCTGCGCGAAGTCTTCATCGGCGAGAACATCCTGGTCTCTGAACTCGCCAACAAGCTGGCCATGAAGGGCAGTGAAGTCGTTCGCGCATTGTTCAAGATGGGCATGATGGTCACCATCAACGAAGTCATCGACCACGACACCGCCGTGCTGGTGGTTGAAGAGCTCGGCCACAAGGCGAGCAAGGACAACGACGACGACGCCGAGCTCGCGCTCGAGGCGCAGGCCGTGGAAGTGCAGGGCGAGCGCTCGTTGCGTCCGCCGGTGGTCACCATCATGGGCCACGTGGACCATGGCAAGACCAGCCTGCTCGATTACATCCGTCGCGCCAAGGTGGCCTCCGGTGAAGCCGGCGGCATCACCCAGCACATCGGCGCTTACCATGTCGAAACCGGCAAGGGCGTCATTACCTTCCTCGACACCCCGGGCCATTCGGCATTCACCTCGATGCGTGCGCGCGGCGCCAAGCTGACCGACATCGTCGTGCTGGTGGTAGCCGCAGACGATGGCGTCATGCCGCAGACGGTAGAAGCGGTGAACCACGCACGCGCGGCCAAGGTGCCGTTGCTCATAGCGATGAACAAGATGGACAAGCCGGACGCCAATCCGGACAACATCAAGCAAGGGCTCGTGAAGATTGAAGTCGTGCCCGAAGAGTGGGGCGGCGACGTGCAGTTCGTGCCAGTGTCGGCCAAGACGGGCGATGGTGTTGACGCTTTGCTCGACGCGATCCTGGTGCAGGCTGAAGTGATGGAGCTGCGCGCAACGGTCGATGCACGGGCTACTGGCGTGGTCATCGAATCCGCGCTCGACAAGGGCCGCGGCCCGGTCGCGACGGTGCTGGTGCAACAGGGCACGCTGAAGAAGGGCGACTACCTGGTTTGCGGCGTGCAGTACGGTCGTGTTCGCGCGCTGTTCGACGAGAACGGCAAGCAGGCCGACTCGGCCGGCCCGTCCATTCCGGTGCAGGTCCTGGGCTTGTCGGGCGTGCCCGATGCCGGCGACGATTTCGTGGTGGTGGCCGACGAGCGCCTGGCGCGCGAAGTCGCCCAGCAGCGCGATGCCAAGCGCCGCGAGGGCCGCCTGGTCAAGCAGCCGGGCAGCAAGATGGAAGACGTCATCGCCCAGATGGGCATGGCCAACGGCCAGCAGACGCTCAACATCGTGGTCAAGGCTGACGTGCAGGGTTCAGCCGAGGCATTGCGCGAATCGCTGACTGCCTTGTCCAACGAACTGATCAACATCAACGTGATTGAATCGGGCGTGGGCGGCATCACCGAGTCGGATGCAACGCGCGCGGCTTCGGCCAAGGCCGTCATCATCGGCTTCAACGTGCGTGCCGACGCGAGTGCCCGCCGGGTCATCGAGAATGCAGGCCTCGACCTGCGTTACTTCTCGATCATCTACGACGTGATCGACCAGGTGAAGCAGGTCGCTTCGGGCATGCTCGGCGTCGAGATCCGCGAAGAGATCATCGGTATTGCCGAAGTACGCGATGTATTCCGCAGCTCGAAGTTCGGCGCGGTCGCAGGTTCCCTGGTCGTGGAAGGCACGGTCAAGCGCAACAAGCCGATCCGCGTGCTGCGCAACTCCGTGGTCGTCTTCGAAGGCGAACTGGAATCGCTGCGTCGCTTCAAGGAAATCGTGGACGAGGTCAAGTCGGGTACCGAGTGCGGCATCGCCGTGAAGGCCTACAACGACGTGCAGCCAGGCGACCAGATCGAGTGCTTCGAGCGAATTGAAGTCAAGCGCAGCCTCTGATGGCGGGCAAGACCTTCTACCGTACCGACCGCGTTTCGGCGCAACTGCGCCGGGACCTGGGCTTGATCGTGCACCAGGCGGTCCGTGAACACGGCCTGCCGTCGGTCAGCGTGTCGGACGTGGAAATCAGCCGAGACATGTCGCACGCGAAGGTATTCGTGACCGCGCTGCTGCCCGACCAGGCACCCGCGGCCATCAAGGGACTGAAGGCATTGGCGCCAGAGCTGCGTTTCCAACTCGCGAAAGCCGTGCGCATGCGCCATGTCCCGGAGTTGCATTTCCACTACGACGATTCCGTGGACAAGGGCGAACGCATCGACGCGCTGCTGCGTGAAAACCCGGCAGCCGAAGAGTCGCCCGAAGATTCATCCGATGAATCGCCTGGCGCTCCCTCTTCGGAAGACGACGCCTGAACAAGCCGGCGCGCACCCGGTTTCGCCCGCTCGACGGCATCCTGTTGCTGGACAAGCCGCCGGGCATGAGTTCGAACCAGGCCCTGCAGCGCGTTCGCCATCTGTTCCGGGCCGAGAAAGCCGGGCACACCGGCAGCCTCGATCCCCTGGCCACCGGCTTGCTGCCGGTCTGCTTTGGCGAAGCGACAAAGATTGCCGGCCTGCTATTGGGCAATGCCAAGGCCTACGAGACGACGGCCAGGCTGGGCATCAGCACCGATACCGACGATGCCGATGGCCAGCCGCTGCGTGAACGCGCCGTGCCGGCGCTTGACGCCGCGGCAGTGATCGCGGCCCTGCAAGCTTTCCTCGGGCGGATTTCGCAGCGACCGCCGATTTACTCGGCGCTCAAGCAGGGCGGCGAGCCGCTCTACGCGAAGGCCCGCCGCGGCGAGACGGTAGACGTGCCCGAGCGCGAAGTCGAAGTCCACTCGATCGAGTTGGCCGCATTCGACGGCGATCGGGTTTCCCTGCGCATCACCTGCGGATCCGGTACCTACATCCGCAGCATCGTGCGCGACCTGGGCGAAGCGCTCGGCTGCGGCGCGCATGTGCTCACGCTGCGCAGACTGTGGGTCGATCCCTTCAGGCAGCCGCGCATGTTCACGCTGGACGAGTTGCGGGCGCTGGCGGAAGCCGAAGGCGAGGCGGCCCTGGACGCGCTGCTGCTGCCGGTTGACGCCGGGCTGGTCGAGTGGCCTCGAGTAGCGCTGGACGTCGCGCAGGCCGCGGCCCTGGGCCAGGGACAGCCGGTTCGACTCGATCCGACCGGCGAGGACAAAGATGTGAACGTGACCGACCAGTCCGGGCGATCGCTGGGACTGGGCAGGATCGAGGCCGATGGCACGCTGCGGGCGCGCCGTCTGTTCCGCTGGACTTGCGGCGGCTGAGCCCGTGGAGCGGTCTTCACACCGCCAAACTTGTCCGTAAAGCGCCATACCCGTACAATCACGGGGCTCGAACGAGCACTTCCAGCACTTCCTAACCAACAGGCGGGTAACGCGGTACGTCGCCAAGGCGGCGTTTCTGCGGACTTCGCATCACAAGAGAATAGACACCATGGCACTTATTGATACCGGCAAGATCATCGAAGAGTTCAAGCGCGTTCCCAACGACACCGGTTCGCCGGAAGTCCAGGTCGCACTGCTCTCGGCACGCATCGACCACCTGTCCGAACACTTCAAGGCGCACAAGCAGGACCACCACTCGCGCCGCGGCTTGCTGATGATGGTCAACCAGCGCCGCAGCCTGCTCGGCTACCTCAAGAAGAAAGATTCCGCGCGTTACCAGGCATTGATCGAGCGCCTGGGCCTGCGTCGCTAATAATGTTCACCACGCGGCGCCTACGGGCGCCGCGTCCGTATCAGCCCATGCAAAACATGGGCGCTCCCGGGGAACGGGGTGTTTCCCGGGCAAATGACTGAAGGAATAAAATCGTGGCGAAAGTAACCAAGTCGTTCCAGTACGGGCAGCACCAGGTAACGCTGGAAACCGGCGAGATCGCTCGCCAGGCCAGCTCGGTCATCGTCCGCATGGGCGATACCGTCGTGCTGGTCACCGCGGTCGGCAACAAGAACGCGAAGGAAGGCCAGGACTTCTTCCCGCTCACCGTCGACTACATCGAGAAGTTCTACGCCGGTGGCCGCATCCCGGGTGGCTTCTTCAAGCGCGAAGGCCGCCAGACCGAGAAGGAGACGCTGATCTCCCGACTGATCGACCGCCCGTGCCGCCCCTTGTTCCCGGAAGGTTTCCGCAACGAGGTGCAGATCATCGCTACGGTGTTGTCGCTGAACCCGGAAATCGACAGCGATATCCCGGCACTGATCGGCGCATCCGCTGCGCTGTCGCTGTCGGGCATGCCGTTCGCCGGTCCGATCGGCGCCGCCAAGATCGGTTATGCCGATGGCCAGTACATCCTCAACCCCAGCGCCACCGAGCTCAAGACCTCGCAGCTCGAATTGGTTGTTGCCGGCACCAAGAGCGCCGTGCTGATGGTTGAATCCGAAGCCGCGCTGCTGTCCGAGGAAGTGATGCTGGGCGCCGTGATGTTCGGACACCAGCAACTGCAGGCCGTCATCGAGTGCATCAACGAGATGGTCGCGGAAGTCGGCGTCAAGCCCTGGGACTGGAAAGCCCCGGTTGCAAACGAATCGCTGGTTGCCGCCATCGCTTCTTCCGTGGGCGATCGCCTGACTGCCGCCTACGCCGTGCGCGACAAGCTTGAGCGTCGCGATGCGATCTCGAAGTTGAAGAAGGAAGTGGTCGAGTCGCTGAAGCCACAGTGCGAAGCCAATGGCTGGAACCCTGCTGACCTCGGCAAGGAATTCGGCGAGCTGGAATACAACTCGATGCGCGCCTCGGTCCTGAAGACCCGCACCCGCATCGACGGCCGAGACTTGGTCACCGTGCGCCCGATCACCGTGCGTACCGGCATCCTGCCGCGCACCCACGGCTCCTCGTTGTTCACCCGCGGCGAAACCCAGGCTATCGTCACCACGACGCTTGGCACCGCCCGTGACGGCCAGGTCATCGACGCCGTCTCCGGCGAGTACAAGGAACACTTCCTGTTCCATTACAACTTCCCCCCGTTCTCGGTCGGCGAAGCTGGCCGCATGATGGGTCCGAAGCGTCGCGAAATCGGCCACGGCCGTCTCGCCAAGCGCGGCGTGCTCGCCGTGATGCCGACGATGGAAGAATTCCCGTACACCATTCGCGTCGTGTCGGAAATCACCGAGTCGAACGGCTCCTCGTCCATGGCCTCGGTCTGCGGTTCGTCGCTGGCCCTGATGGACGCGGGCATCCCGATCAAGGCGCCGGTCGCGGGTATCGCGATGGGCCTGATCAAGGAAGGTTCCGACTTCGCCGTGCTGTCCGACATCCTGGGTGACGAAGATCACCTGGGCGATATGGACTTCAAGGTGGCCGGTTCCGAGTCGGGCATCTCCGCACTGCAGATGGACATCAAGATCGACGGCATCACCGAAGAGATCATGAAGGTCGCGCTGGCCCAGGCCAAGCTCGGCCGCCTGCACATCCTCGGCGAAATGGCCAAGGCACTTAGTGCACCAAGGGCAGAGATGTCGGAATATGCGCCGCGCCTGCTCACCATGAAGATCCATCCGGACAAGATCCGCGAAGTGATCGGCAAGGGCGGTTCGGTCATCCAGGCCATCACCAAGGAAACCGGTGCCCAGATCGACATCAAGGACGATGGCACCATCATCATCGCCTCGGTCAACCTGGCCGCGGCAGAAGCTGCCAAGGCACGCATCGAGCAGATCACCTCCGACGTCGAGCCCGGTCGCATCTACGAAGGCAAGGTCGCCAAGATCATGGACTTCGGTGCATTCGTCACCATCGCCCCGGGCAAGGATGGCCTGGTGCACGTGTCGCAGATTTCCAACGAGCGCGTCGAGAAAGTCGGCGACAAGTTGAAGGAAGGCGATGTCGTGAAAGTGAAAGTGCTGGAAGTCGACAAGCAGGGCCGCATCCGCCTGTCGATGAAGGCCGTGGAAGAGGGCGAGGGCGTCTAAGCCCCGCTTTCCCGCGAATGAAAGAAGCCGCCCTCGAGGCGGCTTTTTTCATGGATCGACAGATGATTTGCCGCGACTACTTCCAGAACGGGATGGGATCCAACGGCAGCAATGTTATCGCAAGAAAAACGGGACGCTCGCGCGTCCCGTCTTCTTGCAACGAGTGCGGAAAGGACTCAGCGATTCAAAGCTGCTTCCGCGGCCGCGATTTCAGCCTGCCTTCTGGCGATCATGTCGCCGATGGGCGGGCCCTTGAAGCGCTTGTTCTCGAGGGCGAACCAGACAATGGCGGTCAGGATGAAGAAGCCGATGGTGATCTTCAAGGCCATGGCGTTGGGCGGCTGCACGCCGATCACGAAGATCAGCACCATCGCGACGATGGACAGGAAGGCGAACAGCTTGAACACTGCCGGACCCAGGTCCCAGGGGCCCATCACCGGCCACTTGGAGGTGCCATGCGCGAACAGGCCCAGCGCGATCGGTATCGCGAAGGAGAAGAACAGGAAGATCACGGTGCAGGACACGACGATGGTGTAAACCGGCGTCACGCCGCCCGCTTCCACCGCTTTCGCGCCCCAGACGAACAGCACCGACAGGATGGCGCCTGCCCAGATCGCGTGCACCGGCGTGCGGTACTTCGGGGACACGGACGCGAGCGATTTGGAGAACGGCAAGCCGCCATCGCGCGAGAAAGCGAACATCATGCGCGAGATGGAAGTGACCGTCGCCAGTCCGCACAGGAACTGCGAAATGGCGATCGCGGCGTACAGGACCGTCTTGATCGGTGACTGGACCTGGGTGTCCATTGCCCAGAAAAATACGTTCCAACCTTGCTTGGCGGCGTCATCCATGTTCGGCAGCATCAGGACGAAGGAGCAAAGCATGACGTAGCCGAACAAGGCCGACCACAAGACCGAGCTGACGATGCCACGCGGAACCGAGTGGGCTGCCTTCTTGGTTTCCTCGGCCGTATGCGCGGAGGCGTCGTATCCGGTGATGGTATAGATAGGCAGCAACAAACCGAGCGCGAACACCCAACCACCCGACACTTCCGGCCAGACGTTGGCGCCGGCTTCACCCGAATAGTTGGAGAAGGTGAACAGGCGTCCGAACTCGTAGCTCGGCGCGTAGGCCAGGCAGACTACCGTCAGTCCGAGCGCGGTTGCGAAGATCAGATATCCCGAGAAGTCAGTCAGCTTTGCCGTGAGGCCGATGCCGAAGTGGTTGATCAGGGCCATCGCGCCGGTGATGATCGAAAGGAATACGACGAGCGTCGTCATCGAATCAGTGATGCCGAACTGCGCGCCAAAGGCGCCGAGGAAGAAGTAATAGGTGCCGACGTTTATCGCGCCCAACACCGTCACCAGCCCCAGCAGGTTGAACCAGGCCGTTAGCCAGCCGGTGAACCGGTTGCCCAGGATCGAACCCCAGTGGTAAAGCCCGCCTGCGGTCGGATACGCGGAAGCGATCTGCGCCATTGCGATGGCGAACACGCCTGAAATCAGGCAGCCCAGCGGCCATCCGATGCCGATGGCTGCGCCGCCCGCGCCCGATGTCGCCTGTGCCAGTGAGTTGATGCCACCGGACAGGATGCAGATGATCGAGAATGAAATTGCGAAGTTGGAGAAACCACCCATGCTGCGCGCCAGTTCCTGGGCATAGCCCATGGCGTGCAGCTGTTTGGTGTCCTCGTCGTGCGCCGCCCCGGCGCCGGGTTGTTCAGGATTCATGTCGTTCCCCTTGAAAGGTTGAGTCACACGTCTATCCCCGCTTGCAAAACTCCCTTGGCCAAACTTTGTATTGAACTCATTGAAACTCGTTGCGTCAGCGTAGTCGACCCTGCGTCGCCGCTGCAAAAATACTCGCAGCCCCCGCGAGGTCGAGCGGAACCGGATTGCCCGATGCCGAAGGGTCGACGATCGCCATTTCCGCGACCAGTCCCGCCTTGGCATCGTCCACGCCCAATTCGGGCAGTGTATGCGGCACGGCGATGGTCCGCCTCAGGTCCAGGACGAAATGCTGGAAGCCCTCGAATCCGGGCTCCGGCAGGTCCAGGTAGGCGGCCAGCCGGGTAATCCGCTCGCCGATCGCGTTGCGGTTGAAATCCAGGACATAGGGCATGAAAGTCGCATTGGTCATGCCATGGTGGGTGTCGTACAGGGCGCCCACCGGGTGCGACAGGGCGTGCATGCCACCCAGGCCCTTCTGGAAGGCCGTGGCGCCCATGAGGGCCGCCGCCATCATGTCGGACCGGGCGTCGAGGTCATCGGGGGTCTGCACCGCGCGCACGAGCGAGCGCGCGACCAGGCGCATGCCCTCGACGGCAATACCGTCGGCCATGGGATGAAAGCCAGGCGCGCAGTAGGCTTCAAGGCAGTGCGACAACGCATCCATGCCCGTGCCTGCGGTGATCTTCGATGGCATGCCCACCGTCAACTTGGGGTCGCAGATCACGACCTTGGGCATCATCTTCGGATGGAAGATGATTCGCTTGGTATGGGTACGCTCGTCGGTGAGTACGCCGGCGCGCCCGACTTCCGATCCCGTGCCTGCCGTCGTAGGCACGGCGATCACGGGAGCGATTCCTTCGGGATCGGCGCGGGTCCACCAGTCGCCGATGTCCTCGAAGTCCCAGACGGGGCGCGATTGTCCGCTCATGAAGGCGATCAGCTTGCCCATGTCCAGGCCACTGCCGCCACCGAAGGCGACCACGCCGTCATGCCCGCCATCGCGGTAGGCCTGCAGGCCATCGCGCAGGTTGGCTTCGATCGGATTGGGCTTGAGGTCCGAGAACAATCCAACGCCCAGGCCGGCGGCCCGCAGCGATTCCAGCGCGGCCACGGTGATCGGCGCGCGCGCGAGGCCGCTGTCGGTGACCAGCAGTGGGCGATGGATGCCGTGCGCCTTGCAATTGTCTGCCAGCTCGCTGATGCGGCCGGCGCCGAATCGAACGGTGGTGGGGTAGTTCCAGTTGGCTGACGGGGGCATCGGTTCAGATCTCGTGGCGAAGGTGGAAGGACTTGGGGCGGGTCAGGGTTTCGTAGCCGACGCGGGAGAGGGTAGCGCCTCGTCCGGTATTCTTCACGCCTGTCCAGGCCAATGCCGGGTCGAGCGCATCGCAGCGATTCATGAAGACGGTGCCCGTGGCAATGCGGTCGCCGATCCGCTCGGCGGCGTCGAGGTCCATGGTCCAGATGGAGGCGGTGAGGCCGAACTCGCTGTCGTTCATCAGCGCGATCGCTTCCTCGTCGTCGTCCACCGCCATGATGCCGACCACCGGGCCGAAGCTTTCGTCCCGCATCACCGACATGCCGTGGTCCACGTCCACCAGCACCTGCGGGGCGAGGTAGGCAGAGCCCGGCCGGTCGGCAGGAAATTCCGCAGGATCGATCAGGGCGCGTGCGCCCATGGCCACTGCGTCGCTGATCTGGCGGCGAACGAATTCCGCAGCCGATTGCTTGATCACCGGCCCCAGCGTCGTGGCCTCGTTCAATGGGCTGCCGAGCACGTACTGGCGGGTCAGCGCGACAAAGCGCTCGACGAATTCCGGATACACACTACGATGCACATAGATTCGCTCGATGCCGCAACAACTCTGGCCGGAGTTGAAGAAGCTGCCATCGACCAGGTTTTCGACACTGTGCGCGAGATCGGCATCACCGCGCACGTAAGCCGGGTCCTTGCCGCCCAGTTCGAGGCCCAGGCCCAGGAAATGACCAGACGCCGCCGCTTCCATCGCCCGGCCACCGGCGACCGAGCCGGTGAAGTTGACCTGCTGCACGCGGCCCGAGCCGATGATCGCCGCGGTCTGGCCGTGGTCGAGCACGAGGTTCTGGAACAGGCCTTCGGGAAGTTTCGCCAACCGGAACGCTTCGGCAAACCGCTCGCCCACCAGCAAAGTCTGCGTGGCGTGCTTGAGGATGACGCTGTTGCCCGCCATCAACGCGGGGATGATTGAGTTCACTGCGGTTAGATAGGGATAGTTCCACGGTGCGATGACGAGCACCGTGCCCAGCGGCTCGCGCTTGATCAGGCGATGGAAGCCGGGCTTCGGCCCGGGATCGATCGCGGCCAGCGCTTCGGGTGCGATGGCGATCATGTAGCGCGCGCGTTCTTCGAAACCGCGCAATTCGCCGGCGCCGTAACGGACCGGTCGGCCCATCTGCCAGGCAAGTTCGGGCACGATCTGGTCGCGCATCGACAACATCGCATCGACGGCCGCAGTGCAGAACGCCGCACGCTCTGACAACGGTCGACGCTTCCATTCCGCCTGCGCTGCCGCTGCGGATTCCAGCGCAGTATCCACTTCGCTCTCGAAGGCGTTGCGTCGTTCGACGTACACCAGGCCGTCAACGGGTGAAACAAGTTGTACCTGTGTGCTCATGGTGTCCTCAATAACGCTCGAAGCCGCGGCGAAGTTCCCAATCGGTCACCCGGCGGTCGTATTCCAGTTGTTCCCAGTCGGCGGTGTGCGCGTAGTGGTCTATCACTTCGTCGCCGAAGGCCGTGCGCAACATCGCCGAGCTGCGCATGGCGGCGGTCGCCGCGCGCAGGGTCTTGGGAACCTCGGGAAGCGCCTCGCCGTAATAGGCATCGCCTTCAAAGGGCGCATCGAGGGCGAGTTTTTCATCGATGCCGGCCAGGCCTGCGGCAATCAGCGCCGCAAAGGCAAGGTAGGGATTGAGGTCGGCACCGCCGATGCGGCATTCGATGCGAATGCCCTTGCTGCCTTCGGCGCAGAGGCGGAAGCCGGCCGTGCGGTTGTCGCGGCTCCAGATCGCGCGAGTCGGCGCGAAGGTGCCGACCTGGAAGCGCTTGTAGGAGTTGATGTACGGCGCCAGGAATCCGGTGATGTGGCTTGCGTACTTGAGCTGGCCCGCCACCCACGAACGCATCAGCGCCGACATGCCGAACTCCGCCTCGGGCGCGAAGAACAAGGGCTTGGCGCCGTCGCGGTCCCACAGCGAATTGTGGATGTGGCTGCTCGAGCCGGCCAGGTCGTAGCGCCACTTGGCCATGAAGGTGATGGACTTGCCCTGCAGCAACGCGATTTCCTTGCAGGCGTGCTTGATGATGGCGTGCCGGTCGGCCATCTCCAGCGCCTCGCAATAGCGCACGTTGATCTCTTCCTGGCCCGGACCCCATTCGCCCTTGGAATTTTCCACCGGTATGCCTGCGGCCTGCAGGTGCTTGCGGATCGCCCGCATCACCGGTTCTTCGCGGGTGGTCTGCAGGATGTTGTAATCCTCGATGTAATGGCCGGCGGTCTTGGGCTTCTGGTAGTTTTTTTCGTGGATGTCCTCGTAGCTCTCGTTGAAGAGGTAGAACTCGAGTTCCGAGGCGAACATGCCCGTGTAGCCGCGGTCGGCCAGGCGCGCAACCTGCTTCTTGAGGATGCCGCGTGGGCTGTGCGGCAGGTCGTGGTGGTGGTGGTCCTGCACGTCGCACAACACCAGCGCGGTATTTTCCAGCCAGCCGATGCGGCGCAAGGTGGCCATGTCCGGCTTCAGCACGAAGTCACCGTAGCCCTTGGTCCAGCTGGCCGCGGTATAGCCCGGCACCGGCTCCATGTCGATGTCGTTGGCCAGCAGGTAATTGCAGCAATGGGTTTCCTCATGGCCGCTGTCGAGGAAATACTCGGCCTGGAAACGCTTGCCGATCAGGCGTCCCTGCATGTCCACCATGCAGGCGAGCACGGTATCGATGCTTCCTGCAGCGACATCGATTCGCAATTGTTCCATCGTGTATGAAGGTGCGGTCATTGCGGGTTCCTGGCTGGTCAGCTTGTGATTGCGATTTCGCGCAGCGCAGACTCGAGTGTCCTGCGCAATGTCTGGGCCCATCGTTTTCGCGAATCGGCGTCGTCGAGTAAATCGTTGCGAACCTCGATCATCGCGCCGCGCAGTCCGCGCGCCTCGCCATGTCGCTCCAGGCTGTGGTACACGCCGTCCTGCGGACCGTAGGGCAGGTTGTCGCCGACGCAAAGGCCGGGTTCGGCGCGAAGCGCAGCCAACAGCGCGTCCGCAAGCGATCGGTCGTTGCGGGAAATCACGCCGACGTGCCAGGGGCGATCGATGCCGTGGTAGCGCGGGGTAAAGGAGTGGATGGACACCACGCAGGTCGGCAGGCCGGATGCGATGCGGCGATCCACCAGGGCATCGAGTTCGGCATGGAATGGGGCGTAGATTCGCTGCTGCCTCAGTTTGCGATGTGGAGGATCGATCCCGACATTCCCGGGTATCGCCGTGCCTTCGCTGGTTTCGACGATTGAATCGCTGGCGTCGATGGGCCGGTTCAAGTCCAGCAGGAGTCGCGAGTAGGTGGCATGCACGAGCGGCGCGTCGAGCATCGCCGACAGTTCGCTGGCCAATCCCAGGGCGCCGATGTCCCAGGCGATGTGCCTGAGCTGGTCTTCTGCCGATAGTCCGAGCGCGTCAAACGGGTCGGGAATGAACCGACTGGCGTGTTCGCAGATCAGTACGATGGGCCCGCGGCCGTGCAGGTTCAGCACCGCCACCGGCGGGTCATTCAATGCCACTTCGGCGCTTGCGAGCTGGGGGGTGATGGCGAAATTTCCCGGAAACCAGTTGTAATAATTATTACAGAGGTGTTTCATGTGACTTGCGGTGTTAAAGCTCTAACATTCCGTTCAGGTTGTCAAGTTGATCCGTGGAGCGTCAATGGCTCAGACGATAGTGGAACGCCTGCGCGAGGGCCTGGACGCCTTCCCGGCCACGGAACGACGAGTCGCGCACCAGCTGCTTGCCGAATATCCGGTCGCGGGCCTGCAGACAGCGACCCATCTCGCGCGCACGGTCGGTGTCAGTGCGCCGACCGTGCTGCGGCTGGTCGGGCGGCTGGGGTTCGCCTCTTATCTCGATTTCCAGCGCAGCCTGCGCGAGGAACTGTCCGCGCAGCTCAGCTCGCCACTGGCGAAGCAGCCATCGCCTGTTCGCAAGGCCCGATCCGGCAAGCCCGAGCCGGCGCATGCCGAATTTTCAGATGCCATCCTGCGCAACCTTCAGGAAACTTTTGCCAGCGTGCCACCAGGTGAGTTCGATGGCATCGTGCAACTGGTGTCGGACCCCCGGCTTCGGATCCACCTGATCGGCGGTCGCTTCACCGACGCACTGGCGCTTTACCTGTCGGTGCAGTTGCGAATCCTGCGGCCGGGCGTCAGCCACATGCAGGAACAGGAGTCGAACTGGCGCGACCAGCTGCTGGACATGGGTAAGCGTGACGTCCTGGTCATTTTCGACATCCGTCGCTACCAGGCCAGCCTGCAACGACTCGCGCATGCGGCGGCGGCACGGCAGGTGCGCATCGTGCTGCTTACCGACCAGTGGCTTTCACCCATCGTCCGCGTGGCAACGCACGTGCTGTCGGCACGCGTCGCGGTACCTTCCGTATGGGATTCGAGCACCGCGCTGATGGCCCTGTCGGAGTGGCTGCTGGCGGAAGTAAGCCGACAGGGTTGGGAAAAGAGCCGGCGCCGGATCGAGGAACTGGAAGACATGCTGGGCGGAGACAGGCAGCCTTGAATCGATTCGTGCTGGGCCTGGTGCAGGGAATGGGTGTCGTCTGGGCAAGCCCGTACACGTTGGCGGGCCTGGTGGCTGGCACGGCGGCGCTGGCGTTTGGCGCGCGTGCAAAGTTCTCCGATGGCGCGCTGGTGTTCCACCACGTGCCCTTCGGACCGGGCGGCGCGCTGACTCTTGGCAATGTGATCCTGCATACCGGCAAGAGCCTGGACGAAATAGCGCCCACCTACGCCTGCCGCGCGCACCGCGGCAATGATTGCGTGCGCATCGGCGACCACGAGCGTGCGCACGTCTATCAGTACCTGGTGCTGGGCCCCTTGTTCGTGCCCCTGTATTTCGCGTTTGGCGGCGTATCGGCTTCCAACCGTTTCGAACAGGCGGCGGACCGCTATGCGATGACCGGACGTGGCTGGTGGCCCTGGCCCCGTCCGCAGGCTAGCGCGAAGACTTGACGTGGCTTACGGCGGCAGGCCCATCTTGCTGAGCAGCGCGCGGTAGCGCGGGTCCTTGCGCAGGCTGCTCAGCAGTGGATCGTATTTCACTTCCGCCAGGCCGCCATCGCGTTGCGCGAAGGCGCGGTCGAGCCATTGGAACGCTTCATCCTTCTGCCCGCGCCAGGCATAAGCCTGCGCGACCTGGTAGGCGGCGTTGTAGCCATAGTCCTTGATCAGCGCGTCGAGCGCATGCTGCGATTCCGAGCCGCGACGCAGGTCATGTTCGGCGAGTGCGGTGCCCAGCAATTGCAGGGGCTCGTAACCGGTCGCTGCGAAAGCGCGCGCGGCATTCTTCGGTTGGTGCTGCTGCAGGTCGAGCACGCCCAGGCGGAAATGCACGAACGGGAATTTCGGCTTCAAGGCGAGCGCACGATCCTGCGAGACCCGGGCCTGGTCGAGCTGGCCGGCGCCTTCCTGGTAATAGCCCAGTGCCTGCCACACCGAGAACAACAAAGGCTCCACCTCGGCAGCCTTTCGCGTCGTCTCGATCGCCTCGGGCAGCCGACCCAATGATGCGAGCAAGGCGCCGTAGCCCTGCAGGACGCGGGCGTCGCCGGGATTGAGCGCAACGGCCTTCTGGAAATCGGATCGCGCGCCTTCCCAGTCCCACGTTACCGAGGCGCGCAGATTGCCACGCGCCCAGTATCCATCGGCCAGGTTCGGATCGAGCTCGATGGCTTTGTCGGCAGCTGCCAGTGCCCGGCGCTGCAACTCGGCAACGTCAGCGGGTGTTTCAGCGTAGTCGGCAGCCCAGCCCTGGCTGACCGCGAGTTGCGCGTGCGCCGCAGCGAAACCCGGATCAAGTCGGATAGCTTCCTGCAGGGCCTGGACGCCTTCGCGCGCGGTTTCCGGCGTGCTGCGCGACTTGATCTGTCGCGCGCGCAGGAACTGGGTGTAGGCCTGCGGATTCACCGGGCGATGCGCGGCCGGCGTCGCACCCGCCAGTAGTTTCAATTTCAAGGCCGATACCACCGCGCCCGCTATTTCATCCTGCATCGCGTACACGTCGGTCAGGTCGCGGTCGTAGGTCTGCGACCACAGGTGGAAACCGGTCTGCGCGTTGATCAGCTGCACCGTGATGCGAACCTTGTCGCCGGTCTTGCGCACGCTGCCTTCCAGCAGGTTCGTGACGCCGAGCTTCCGGCCGATGTCCTTGAGGTCCTGGTTCTTGCCCTTGAAGCTGAAGGCCGACGTGCGGCCGACGACCTGCAATTCCGGTACCTGCGCCAGCAGGTTGATGAGTTCTTCAGACAGGCCATCGGAGAAATATTCCTGGTCCTTGGCTTCGCTCATGTCCACCATCGGCAACACGGCGATGGAGGGTTTTTCCGCGCCCTGCATGTCGGCGGCGATCACCGCGGCGGCGGCGATGGCCTCGCGCTTGTGCTCGCGGTTTTCCATGAACATCATCGTCGCGATGACGATCAGTCCGATGGGCAGCACGATCAGCCAGCTGCTGCGTCGCGAAGGCTGGCTGCGCAGGTCTATCTGCGAATCGGAGACCAGCGGCTGGTTGCCTGAAATGGCCGCCTCGACGCGGCGCACGAGGTCGCCGCCGGTCTGCACGCGGTGCGCTGGATCCTTGGCCAGCAACGCATCCACCAGCGGCTGCAGGTGGCCCAGGTGTTCGGGCAGGCGCGGAATCGGTGCGCTGATGTGTTGCATGCCGATCGCCCAGCCATCGGTGCCCTGGTAGGGCAGGTGGCCGGTCAACAACTGGTAGAAGACCACGCCCAGGCTGTACAGGTCGGCGCGGCCATCCACTTTTTCGCCGCGCAGTTGCTCGGGGCTCATGTAATGCGGGGTGCCGATGCTGCTGCCTTCGGTGGTCAGGCCGGTCTGCGTGGCCAATGCATGGGCGATGCCAAAATCGGACAGCACGCAACTTCCGTCGAGGCGCCGCAGGATGTTTTCCGGCTTCACGTCTCGGTGCACGACGCCCTTGCCGTGGGCGTAGTCGAGGGCGCTGGCGATGTCGCGAACCACGCGAAGTGCGAAGCGCGGATCTTCGCGGCCTTCGATCAGGTTGGCCACCGTTCCGCCGGGCTCGTAGCCAACGGCCATGTACGGGTTGCCGTCGTGCGCGCCGACGTCATGGATGGCGACGATGTTGGGGTGGTGCAGCTGCGCGGCGAACCGGGCCTCGCGAAGGAAGCGTTCGGTGGCGACGGGATCCTTGGCGAGCGACGGCAGCAGCACCTTCAACGCGACTTCACGCCCCAGCGACTCCTGCAGGGCGAGGTAGACCGTCGCCATGCCGCCGTGGCCGATGATGCGTTGGATGCTGTAGCCGGGTATTTCCAACACCAGCAGTGTCCGTAGGGGGCGACTGCAAGGACTATACAACGTTGCCCCGCGCGCGGGATGGCCTAGCGCAGGGACGCGTTCAATCTTTCCAGTACGTCGGGGCCGGGGCAAAGCTGCGCCGCTTCCAGCCGATTGAAGGGCGTGGCACAGGTATTGAGGTGCTGGTGCAGGTCGGCCGCGTCCGGGTCCACGTAGAGCAGGCCGGTCACCACTTCACCCCGTGCCTGGCGTTCCTGGATGAAGTTCATTGCCGCGATCCGGTTGCTGGCATCGTAGTCCGCATTCAACTTGCGCAGGCGCAGGACGCTGCCGTCGTGCTGTTCGACTTCGAGCAGTTCACCGTCGGCGAAATCGACCACGATTTCCTGTCGCGTGGGGATCACGTCGATGCGGTTGACCGCCTCGTTGTGTTCGCGCACGTAGTCGTAGCTCTTGGTGCTGCCCGGATGGTTGTTGAAGGCCACGCAGGGGCTGATGACATCCAGGAAGGCTGCGCCCTTGTGCGCGATGGCCGCCTTGATCAACGGAACCAGCTGGCGCTTGTCGCCCGAGAAGCTTCGGGCCACGAAAGTGGCACCCAACTGCAGCGCCAGGCTGACCATGTCGATGGGCGTATCGGCGTTGACCACGCCCTTCTTGGACGTGGAGCCCTGGTCGGCGGTCGCCGAGAACTGGCCTTTGGTCAGGCCGTACACCCCGTTGTTCTCGACGATGTAGACCATGTTCACGCCACGCCGCATCACATGCACGAACTGGCCGATGCCGATGGACGCCGAGTCGCCGTCGCCCGACACGCCGAGGTACAGCAGTTCGCGATTGGCCAGGTTGGCGCCGGTCAGCACCGAGGGCATGCGGCCATGCACCGTATTGAAGCCGTGCGACTGGCCGAGGAAGTAGTCGGGCGTCTTCGAGCTGCAGCCGATTCCAGACAGCTTGGCGACCTTGTGCGGCTCGACGTCCATCTCGAAGCAGGCCTGGATGATGGCCGCCGAAATCGAGTCGTGGCCGCAGCCCGCGCACAGCGTGGAAATCTTTCCCTCGTAGTCGCGACGCGTGTGGCAGGCCTTGTTGGTGGTCAGCGACGGATGATGCAGCTTGGGCTTCGCGATATAGGTCATGGCCGGGCCTCCGGAGCCGAGGGCGCTGCCATGGGGCCCGACGCAGGCATCCGCTGGGCGATGGCGGCCGCGATGAAGCGGGCCGTGATGGGTGTGCCGTCGTAATGCAGGATGGGCGTCAATTTGGCCGGGTCCGTGCCGAATTCGTTGACCAGCAGGCTGCGCAATTGCGCGTCGCGGTTTTGCTCGACGACGAAAACCATTTCGTGCGCCGCGATGAATTCACCCACGCTGTCGGGGAACGGGAAGGCGCGTATCCGAAGCGTATCGAGGTGGATGCCGGTCGCTTCCATCGCCGCGATCGCTTCATCCATGGACGGGCTGGTCGATCCGAAATAAATTGCGCCAAAACGCGTCGCCTGCGCGGCATTGCGTTGTTCGGGCTGCGGCACCAGCGACTTGGCCGTATCGAATTTCTTCAGCAGCCGATGCACGTTGTACAGATAGTCGGGACCTGCTTCGGAATAGCGCGCGTAAGCGTCCTTGGTGGTGCCGCGAGTGAAGTAACTGCCCTTCGAAGGGTGCGTGGCCGGGTAGGTGCGATACGGAATGCCGTCGCCGTCCACGTCGAGGTAGCGGCCGAATTCCTTGCCGGCTTCCAGTTCTTCCGCGGTCATCACCTTGCCGCGGTCCATGCCGCGCGCGGCGTCCCAGGCGAAGGGCGCGCACAGACGCTGGTTCATGCCGATGTCGAGGTCGCTCATCACGAAGATCGGCGTCTGCAGCCGATCGGCCAGGTCGAGCGCTGCGGCCGAAAAATCAAAACACTCGTGCGGGTCCTGAGGAAACAGCAGTACATGTTTGGTATCACCGTGCGAGGCATAGGCGCAACTCAGGATGTCGGCCTGCTGGGTGCGCGTGGGCATGCCGGTGGACGGGCCGCCGCGCTGCACGTTGATGATGGTGACCGGGATCTCGGCCATGTAGGCCAGGCCGATGAACTCGGTCATCAGCGACACGCCCGGGCCCGAGGTGGTGGTGAAGGCGCGCGCGCCATTCCAGCCGGCGCCAACGACCATGCCGATCGAGGCGATTTCATCTTCGGCCTGGACGATGGCGTACAGGTTTTCGCCGGTGGCCTTGTCCACGCGAAACTTCTGGCAGTAGGACTGGAAGGCTTCGGCGCAGGACGAGGACGGCGTGATCGGATACCAGGCGCAGACGGTGGCGCCGCCATACACGCAGCCCAGCGCCGCCGCGCTGTTGCCGTCCACGAATATCCGGTCGCCCACCTCGTCGGCAGGCCGTACCCGCAATGAAATCGGATGCTGGAGGTTTTGTCGCACGTATTCCCGGCCCATCTGCAGGGCCTGCACGTTGGAGTCGAGCAGCTTGGGCTTGGACTTGTACTGTTCGCCGATCAATTTCTCGATGACGGCGGCATCGATGTCCAGCAGCGCCGACAGCGCGCCGACATAGACGATGTTCTTGAACAACTGGCGTTGCCTCGGCTCGCTGTAGGCGGCGTTGCAGATTTCCGTCAGCGGCACGCCGATCACGTGCACGTCGTCGCGGAATTTCGAGGCGGGCAGGGGTTTGGAATTGTCGTAGAAGAGGTAGCCGCCCGGCTCGATCTCCTTCAGGTCAGCGTTCCAGGTCTGCGGATTCATCGCCACCATCAGGTCCACGCCGCCGCGCCGGCCCAGGTGGCCGCTTTCGGTAACGCGTACTTCGTACCAGGTCGGCAGGCCCTGGATGTTGGACGGGAAGATGTTGCGCGGACTGACCGGCACGCCCATGCGCAGGATGGCCTTGGCGAACAGTTCATTGGCCGAGGCCGAACCGGAGCCGTTGACGTTGGCGAACTTCACGACGAAGTCGTTCACTGCCTCGATTGCCGGAACCGTTGCCTCGCGCAATACGCCGTGCAGGGCCAGGCGATGGGTCATGCGGCTTTCCTCGCGCGGTCGCGGCAGCCTGGTTGCCCGGCGCGTGCGAGTTCAAGCAGGGACTTCTGCATGTCCCAGGCGCCGGTGGGGCAACGCTCGGCGCACAGGCTGCAGTGCAGGCAGACATCTTCGTCCTTCACCATGACGCGGCCTGTCTTCAGAGGCCCTGAAACATACAAGTCCTGATCCAGGTGCACCGCCGGCGCGGTCAGTTGCGTGCGCAACGCGGCCTCTTCATCGTTGCTGGTGAAGGTGATGCAATCCATCGGGCAGATATCCACGCAGGCGTCGCATTCGATGCAGGCATCCTTGGCGAACACCGTCTGCACGTCGCAATTGAGGCAACGCTCGGCTTCCTTGAAGGCGGTGCCGGCGTCGAAGCCCAGTTCGACTTCGATCGAGATGCTTTTCAGCGCCTTGACCTGTTCTTCCAGCGGTACCTTGAATCGCTCGTCGCCGGAAACCTCGTTGTCATAGCTCCACTCATGGATGCCCATCTTCTGCGAGATCATCTTCAGCATCGGATCGGGCCGCTGCGATACATCTTCGCCGTTGAGGAACTTGTCGATGGAGATGGCCGCATCGTGGCCGTGGGCAACGGCCCAGATGATGTTCTTGGGCCCGAATGCCGCATCGCCGCCGAAGAACACATTGGGCAGGCTCGACTGCAGCGACACCTTGTCCACCAACGGCATGCCCCATTCATCGAAGGCCAGGCCGATGTCGCGCTCGATCCAGGGGAAATAATTCTCCTGGCCCACCGCGATCAACACATCGTCGCATTCGACAAGTATTTCCGGTTCGCCCGTCGGCACAAGGCTGCGGCGGCCTTTTTCATCGCGGCGGGCTTCGACCTTTTCGAACTTCATGCCGATCAGCTTGCCATCGCGATGCTCGAAGGATTTCGGCACCATGAAATTCAGGATCGGGATGCCTTCGTGGATGGCGTCTTCCTTTTCCCAGGGTGAAGCCTTCATTTCGTCGAAGCCCGAACGCACGATTACCTTCACGTCTTCGCCGCCGAGCCGGCGCGAGCTGCGGCAGCAGTCCATGGCGGTGTTGCCGCCGCCGAGCACGATGACGCGCTTGCCGATTTTTTCGATGTGGCCAAACGACACCGACGACAACCACTCGATGCCGATATGGATGTTGTCCTTGGCGTCCCAGCGGCCGGGTAGGTCCAGATCCCGCCCGCGTGGCGCCCCGCAGCCGACGAAGATCGCGTCATAGGCTTGCGACATCAAGGCCTTCAATGAGTCGATGCGCTCGCCACCGCGAAATTCCACGCCGAGATCGAGCACATAGCCGGTTTCCTCGTCGATCACTGCTTCGGGCAGGCGGAAGCGCGGCACTTGCGTGCGCATGAAGCCACCCGCTTTGGGATCGCTGTCGAAAACCGTAATTTTGTAACCGAGCGGGGCGAGGTCGCGCGCCACGGCCAGCGAAGCAGGTCCAGCGCCCACGCAGGCGATACGGCGGCCGTTGGGCTTGCCCGCTTTTGGCAGTCGGGCACGGATATCGGACTTGTTGTCGGCAGCGACGCGCTTTAGCCGGCAGATGGCGACCGGCTCCGGCTTATCTCCGTTGTTCTCTTCGACCCGGCCGCGGCGGCAGGCGGGTTCGCAGGGGCGGTCGCAGGTTCGACCGAGGATGCCGGGAAAGACATTCGATTCCCAGTTCACCAGGTAGGCGTCGTCGTAACGGCCGGCGGCGATAAGCCGGATGTATTCAGGAACGGGGGTGTGGGCGGGACATGCCCATTGGCAATCGACGACTTTATGAAAGTAGTCGGGATTTCGAATATCGGTGGGTTGCACTGACGCCCTCCACGCTGTGATCTCGCGGGAGTCTAGCGGTGGGGCGGGGGGAAGGGAA
>JANNWV010000028.1:0-12871 GCA_031408815.1 Gammaproteobacteria bacterium | reverse complement strand
GGATCGCGACGCGATCCAGATCGAAGTCTGGCGCTATGGGCCGATCTTGGAAGCGTCCAGCAAGACGGTGGACCCGCTGTCCTTGATTTTGAGTTTGCGCGACCAAACCGACGAGCGCGTCCTGCAGGCCATTGAGCACCTCGAAGGAACCCTGCCGTGGTAAGAGGGCTCGAACTGTTTCGTGATCATTTTGCGTCTTATAAGGACCAGTATGTGTTGATTGGCGGCGTTGCCGCCTCGCTTGTGATGGAAGATGCGGGCCTTGAATTTCGCGCAACAAAGGACCTTGATGTGGTGCTGGTCGTGGAGATGCTGGACGCCGCTTTCGTCGACCGCTTCTGGAAGTTCATTGAAGCGGGGCAATACGAGATCCGGCAAGTCACGGATGAAAAGCCCAGGCGCTACCGATTCGCGAAGCCGGCCAACGCGGATTACCCTTTCATGCTTGAATTATTTTCGAGGCAGCCTGACGGCGTCGAGCTGGGAGAAAATGCAGGCCTGACGCCACTTCCCATGGAAGAAGCGATCTCGAGCCTTTCGGCCATCCTGATGGACGATGAAGCCTATGACTTCGTCTTGGCGGGGCGGATTGAGATCAATAAGTTGCGTCTGATCGACGCAGACCGTCTCATTCCGCTCAAAGCCATCGCCTGGCAGGATCTAGGTGCGCGCGCGGCCAAAGGCGAGAAGATTGACGCCAAGGACATTCGTAAGCACTTCAACGATGTGTTTCGACTCTCCCAGTTGCTCGGCGGCGAGACTGCGATCACGTTGCCTTCGGGAATGACGGCGCAGTTCGCCACGTTCCTGGCGCAGGCCCGGGACGAGACCATTGACCTGAAGGCGCTAAAAATTCCCGGCAGCAAGGCCGAGATTCTTGCTCGACTGGCGACCGCCTATAACGTTGCGGGTGGGTCGCCGTGAGCGCCGCTCGACCACACAAAGGTAGACTCTTGTGCCGATAAATCATTCTACTACTCGTCTCCTAGTGCTGTCCTTGATTGCGCTGTCCGCACTCATCAACACCGCATCCGCCGCAGACTCCCTGCAGGCCGACGCCAAGACCAAGCGCCTGCTGCAGCGGCCCGAGTTCGAACAGGTCGTGCTGTCCCCCAACGGCGAGCTGCTGGCCTTCGCGCGGCGCATGCCCAAGGGCACCATCGTCACCATCAACCGGGTGTCGGACCTGGAGGTAGTGCGCAGCATCGACCCGGGCAAGAACGGCGAAGTGGGCACGGTGCAATGGCTGGACGAGACGCGCCTGGTAGTGGGCGCCAATTGGTCCAGTGGCACCTATGGCGTGGCCTTCGGCGATCCGTCCTTGTACATCGTGCCGGTGGCGCCGCAGGGCGAGGTTATTTCACTGCCGGAAAACTTCGTCGCCGCCATTGATGGCGACCCGGACCACCTGTTGGTAAGCCGCTGCAATTACGACAGTGGCAGCTGCATCGTGGAGATACGTAAAGCGCTTATCGGGCGACTGTATCGCCGGGGCGAGCCGCAGACCACGGGGCCCGCCACGCACGCCACCCTGCTTACCGACCGCAAGGGCAAGGTGCACTTCGCCATCAGCTGGGCCGACGACGGCACCAGCAAGACCTGGGTGCTGGGCAGCGATGGCAAGACCTGGGCTGAAATAAACGACGAGGCCAAAACCGACCTGGTGGTGTTTCCGATGGGCGTGGCCGGCGACGGCAAGTCCGCCTTCCTGCAGGCCGAACGCAGCGAAGGCACCGACGTGGTGGAACGCTACGACTTCGCCACCGGCAAGCGCACCGACCTGCTGCGCGACGCCACCTCCGACCCCTTGTGGTACATCGTGGCCACCGACACGCAGGAACCGATTGGCGCCTACTACAACGCGACGCGCCCTCGGATGCAGTTCTGGAATCCGCAGCATCCGCAGGCGAAGCTGATGACCGACCTGCAAAAACTTTTCCCGACCAAGTTCGTGGCCCTTACCAGCGCCAGCCGCGACTACAGCAAGGTGGTGTTCGAGGTTAGCGGTGACACCGACCCCGGCACCTTCTACTTTTTGGACCGCACGGCCAACAAGGCGCGGGTGCTGACCAAATCGCATCCGTGGGTCGAACCTTCTACGCTTGCCACCAGCCGCGAGATAACGCTGACCGCGCGCGACGGCCTGCCCTTGCGCGGCGTGCTGTCGCTGCCGCCCGGCGCCGTGGAAAAAAACCTGCCGCTGGTGGTGCTGGTGCATGGCGGACCCTACGGCGTGATGGACACCTTCAGCTACGACACCGAAACGCAGATCATCGCGCAGCAAGGCTTTGCGGTATTGCAGGTGAACTTTCGCGGTAGTGGCGGCGCGGGCAAGGCCTTCTTGAACAAGGGCATGCGCCAGTGGGGCAAGGCCATGCAGGACGACGTGACCGACGCCACGCAGTGGGCGATCAAGCAGGGCATCGCCGACCCGACGCGCGTCTGCATTTTCGGCAGCAGCTACGGCGCCTACTCGGCGATGATGGGCGCCATCCGCGAACCCGACCTGTACCGCTGCGCCGCCGGTTACGCCGGGGTGTACGACCTCAACAAGATGTACAAGTGGGACAACCTGCGCCGCAGCGACCTGGGCCTGGACTACCTGAAGCGCGCGCTGGGCACCGACAAGGCCGACCTGGAAGCCCACTCACCTGCGGCGCAGGCCGGCCGCATCAAGGCCAATGTCTTTTTGGCGCACGGCCGGCTGGACAGCATTGCCGACTTTCGGTTTGCGCGTGCGATGGAGAAGTCGATCAACCGCAGCAAGAACCAGAAAGTGGATTTGATCGAGTATTCGTACCAGGGGCATGGCATTCGGCTGGCGGAGCAGCGTGAGGATTTTTATGCGCGGTTGCTGCAGTTTTTGCATGCGAATCTGGATGGGGTGGCGCAATGACTGGCTTTTCAGGCACTTGTCAGTCGATATTGTTGTAGTTACGATAATCCATGCGGATTAGCTACGATCCCATCAAGAAAGCCAATGAACGCGAACACGGCCGCATCGGCCCGCACTTTGAAATCTGACCTCAAGCGCATCGACGCTCACAGGGTCGCGCCCGACGAATACGAGGACCTACCCGAACTAACGGAAGCCATGCTCGAGCGCGGCGTCTTGAAGCGCGCCGGCCGCCCCGTCGCAACGGACCCGAGGCGCCAGGTAACCATTCGCCTGCCGGCATCGGTGCTCGAGCACTGGAAGGAAACCGGTCCTGGTTGGCAGACTCGCATGGCGGAGTTGCTGACCAGGCGAGCGCCTTAGGTCGCTACGGCAACTTCCCATCCGCACCAAGCCCGGCCTTGCGAAACATCCGTTAAGGACGTTTTTGCGGTCTCGCTCATGCAAGCTCCGGGTGAGCAGTCTTGAGCCACGCAGTAACATCGTCCCGCAAACGGATCGCTTCGGCGACACAGGCCTGCGTGGATTCCTCGTCCAGATCAGCGCCAAGGTAGTCGTTGAGGTTTCGCTTTCGGCGCAAGGCGTCAAGAACAACCATGCGTTTTGGCTCCAGGCCCATCGTGATGGTCAGCGACTGGATCATTGTCATCTGATGGCCGGGCACATTGGTGCTTGGCCGATAGCCGTTAGCCATCAGTGCGACCAGCGCGGATTGCATCACTGCCTTGTAGGCGCAGTCGAAGCGAGTTTCCGTACTGTTGTCCTGTAGGTGGGCATCCTTCAGATTTCGCGCGGCGGCGGCTAGCAGCTGCTTTATTTCCGCGGCGTCCACAGGGTGCGGCTTGATCTGTCCGATCTTTTCAAGGCCTTCAAGGCTCATCAAATGCTCCCAGCAGCAACAACTTAGGCTCGGACATCACACGTGTGACGAAACGCTCTTTGCTTGCCAGCTTTCGGCGAAAGTCGTCGGGTTGCATGGCGATGGAGTTCACTTCCCGGCGCAGCCGTTCTTGCGCGGCATGCACCGTTTGCACCAGCTCTTCGAATTTGACGTCTCCCACCACCATCAAGTCGATGTCGCTGTGGGGGCCTTCTTCGCCCTTGGCCATCGAGCCGAAAACGAACGCGACCGAGATACGGTCCACCAGCGGCAGCAGCGCCTCACGCAAGACTTCGGCCATGCCGGTGGTCTTGCGCATGATGCTGGCGAGTTCACCAAATATCGGACACGTTTCATCCGCCTGGTAGCGGAGCTGATTGCCCACCCGCATCGACGTAACCAGCCCAGCGTTTTGCAGGCGCTTGAGCTCGCGATGCGCATTGCCCGCATCCAAGCCGGTGGACCGCGCGATCTCACGGACGTGGAAGCTTTGTTCAGGGCGCAGCAGCAACATTCCCAACAGGCGCCGACGGCTGTCGCCAAACAGCAAGGCGCTTGGCTCGGTGGCCTTGGCGCTTCGGTGTGTTGTCATCATGACAACGATTGTTGCTGAAATTACAACGGATGGCAAGACCAGGCGCCGTCTAGCGCGGCGTTGTGAAGCGCGCAGGCCGCCCGGTTGCAACGAACCCGAGACTTCAAGTCACGATTCGACTAGCGGTGAATATCCGCCTATTCACCGCTTGATGTGCGGCGAATAGCTGCTATATTCACCGCATGAACGCCTATGCGCTCTGGATATGGGAGCAACCCGGTTGGCCGGAGCTTCGCTACGACCACGCGGCGCTGGCAGGCCGTCTGTCGGCCGTCGCCCTGGCGGTCGGCCGACTGCAAGGCCGCGTGTCAACGCTCGCCGATGGCGACCGCAACCGCGCCGCCTTGGCCGCACTTACGGCGGATGTTCTGCAGTCTTCCGCCATAGAAGGCGAGACGCTGGATCTCGACGCCGTGCGCTCGTCGCTTGCTCGGCGCCTGGGCGTTGAAGATGGGCAGCGCGCGCACGCGGATCGCCACGTCGACGGTGTGGTGGAAATGAACCTGGACGCCACGCAAAATGCCGACGCGCCACTCACCGCCGAACGGCTGAAGTCGTGGCAGGCAGCACTGTTTCCGACTGGCCGGAGCGGTCTGTCTGAAATCCTTGTCGGCCAGTGGCGCCGTGACACCGCCGGTCCCATGCAGGTCGTTTCCGGTCCGATCGGCCGCTATCACGTGCACTACCAGGCGCCGCCGGCCGAACGGCTCGATTTGGAAATGAAGCCATTCCTTGACTGGTGCGAAGCACCGTCGGTCGAGCCGCAACTGCTCCGCGCTGGCCTCGCACACCTATGGCTGGTGACGATTCATCCTTTCGATGATGGGAACGGCCGTGTCGCGCGTGCGGTCGGCGACCTGATGCTGTCGCGAAATGACAAGGAGCCCTACCGCTATTACAGCGTTTCCGCGCAAATCCAGCGCGAGCGCGATGGGTACTACGCCATGCTGGAGCGCACGCAGCGCGGGGGACTCGATGTAACGCCATGGCTGGAATGGTTCCTGGACTGCCTGACCCGTGCCGTCGCCCGCGCAGACCAGGAACTTGACCGCGTCCTGGTGAAGGCCCTGTTTTGGCAGCGCGTTGCGCATGTGGCGTTGAGCGAGCGCCAGATAAAAGCGCTCAACCGCGTGTTGGACGAGTTCGACCAACCCGTTAGCAACCGCAAATGGGCAGCGCTTGCCAAAACGTCTTCGGATACCGCGCTGCGAGACTTGCGCGCGCTGGTGGACGCAGGTGTGCTCGAACGCGCGGGCGGCGGTCGTTCGGCGGCCTATTGGCTGGTTGGGGTGCCGCTGCCGGAGGCCTTAGCCGGCCAGCTTCCCGAACAATGACTTTGCCTAAGAATCTGAGCGAGCGCCGTAGTCCGCGCTCAACTAATTCAACCTAAAGGTTGAATTTCCTAAATTCAATCTATAGGTTGTAATCACGCAATTCAATCTATATATTGAATGCCAAGGAGGGCCAATGGACGACTATCCCCTGCACCACCCCCAGCAGTTGGCACCCATCCTGCGCGCGTTGCGGCAACAGGCCGGACTCTCGCAGGCGGACCTGGCGGCCAGGTTGGGCATTACCCACCAGGCAATCAGCGCGCTGGAGCGACGCCCGGAAGCGGCGACGCTGGAGCGCCTGATGCGGGTGTTGGCCGTGTTGAAAGTGGACGTCGTCCTGAGCCCGCGCAAAGCCGCCAAGGTGTCCGAGCCGGGGGCATGGTAACGGTGCCCGGGCGAGCTTCCCGCGGCGCACTTGGCATCTGGATGAATGGCCAGCACGTGGGGGTGTGGGAACAAGGCAAGGGCATGGCGTCGCTGCACTATGCACGCGCCTGGATGCAGTCGCCCCAGGGACGACCGCTGTCGCTTTCTCTCCCGTTTCTGCCTGACGGCGGCGTGCACCGCGGCGCGGCGGTCGCGAACTATTTCGAAAACTTGCTGCCCGACAGCGACGCAATCCGGCGACGCATCGGCCAGCGCGTGCGGGCCCGGTCAACCCGCGCATTCGACTTGCTGTGGGAACTGGGCCGCGACTGCGCCGGTGCCGTGCAGCTGGTTGCCGACGGCAAGGCGCCCGACGATGCAGAACGCATCGACTGCGTTGCGCTTACCGAACATGACGTTGCCCAGGTGCTGCGCGGTGTTACGTCGGTCGCTGCGCTTGGACAGGACGGCGGCGATGGATTTCGGCTTTCGCTGGCGGGCGCGCAGGAAAAAACAGCGCTGCTATGGCACGAAGGCCGCTGGTGCCGCCCCTTGAAGGCAACACCGACAACACATTTGTTCAAACTTCCGTTGGGCTTGGTCGGCCACATGCGGGCTGATTTTGCCGGTTCGGTCGAAAACGAATGGCTGTGCAGCGAACTATTGCATGCCTTTGGCCTGTCGATTGCGAGGACGCAAATCGGCGTGTTCGAAGACCAGAAGGCCTTGATCGTTGAGCGATTTGACCGGCAACCCAGCGCCGACGGGCGCTGGTGGATCCGCCAGCCGCAGGAAGACCTGTGCCAGGCGCTTGGATTGCCGCCCGAAAGCAAATACGAATCCGACGGCGGACCCGGTGTTATCGCGGTGATGGACTTGCTTGGTCGCTCCGAACAACCCGAGCGGGATCGGCAGGCGTTCTTTACCTCGCAGTTGCTGTTCTGGCTGTTGGCGGCCATCGACGGACACGCAAAGAATTTCAGCTTGTTCATCGGTGCGGGCGGCAGCTTTCGGCTTACGCCGCTATACGACGTAATGTCGGCATACCCCGTGCTTGGTCGCGGCAAAAACCAGTTGGACCCGCGCGTGGCAAAGATGGCCATGGCGGTCGTGGCCGCCAACAAACATTACGCGCTTACCGAAATCCAGCCGCGACACTGGGGCGAGATGGCGCGCCGATGTGGCATCCAGATCGACAGCGTGTTGGGCCAGGTTCTACCCAAGGTTTCGACCGTGGTGGAAACCGTTTCACGCGGCTTGCCCGATAGATTCCCGGTTTCGGTTTCCGAACCCATCTTCAAGGGTCTGCTCGCTACCGCGCGCAAGTTGACTGCATAGGGTGGTCGCGCGATTCGCCGCTACGGCAAGTTGCCATCCGCACCAAGCCCCGCCTTGCGAAACATCCGCACCATCCGGGGGTCCTTGCGATACGCCTTCAAGTAGGAGCCGTGAAGGATTCGGACCGGGTCGGTGCCGGTGGTGTGGGCGTCGATCTCGTGCTCGAGCACCGCCAGGGTCGCGTCGATGTCGCCCAGCACGAACAACACGCGCTCGAATTGTGCATCGGTGAGTTGCTTGCGGATGGCGTCGCGCTGTTCCGGATGGCGCGCCAGCTGCAGCGCGGCTCGGGCGTTGTCTGCCAGGGCGGCGGGGCGGATCTGGTCCAGCAGTTTTTCGGCGTCGTCCAGGCGGCCGGTATCCAGGTAGGCGCGGAACAGGTTTGGCGCGATGAAACCCAGGTCCGGGGCCAAGGCGTAGGCCGCCTGCAAGGGCGCGATCTGCTCTTCGTTTTTGCCCAATACGTCCAGGCTAAACGCTTGGCCATTGAGGTAGATGGGCACCAGCGGGTCCAGTTCGACGGCGCGCGTGCTGGCCTGCAGGGATTCTTCCAGGCGGCCTAGCCCACCCAGCCATTTGGAGCGGGCGAAATGGACTTCCGGGTCGTTGGGCGCGAGTTCCAGCGCGCGCTCGAAATGCGGCTCGGCGCGAGCCCAATCCCAGCGAAAGGCGTACAGCGACCCGAGCGCGGTGTGCGCTTCGGCCAGGTCCGGCGCCAGTTGCAGGGCTTGCTTGCAGGCGGCTTCGGCCTCGCTTAGGATTTTCGGCGTGTTCTGCTTCTTCTCCTCTTCCGGCAGCCAGTAGGGCAGCACGCCCAGGCTGGCGCACTCGCCCGCCCAGGCCGGCGCGAATTTCGGGTCGAGCTTCTCGGCCTGGCGAAACAGGTCGACGGATTGCGCGACGCCGTCGCCGCGCGCCTTGAAGGCGGCGCGTGCCTGCAGGTACAGCGCATAGGCCTGCGAGTTGGTGGTGCGTTGGCTGACCAGGCCGTCGCTGCCGCCCAGGCCCAGCGGCAATTGCAATTCGCGCGCAATGGCGCCGGCCAGTTCGGCCTGCAGCGCGAAGACGTTCTCGAGTTTGCGGTCGTAGGTTTCCGACCACAGGTGGAATCCGTTGTCGGCGCGCACCAGCTGCGCGGTGATGCGCACCTGGCCGTCGGCCTTGCGTACGGAACCTTCCAGCACGTAAGCCACGCCCAACAACTTGCCCAACTCGCGCACGTCGTGGCGCTGGCCCTTCAATGAAAACACCGAGGTGCGTGCGGTCACGTTGAGGCCAGGCACCTTGGCCAGGGCGTTCAACAATTCCTCGGTCATGCCGTCGGAAAAATATTCCTGTTCCTTGTCGGCGGACATGTTGAGGAAGGGCATGACGGCGATGGATTTGGCCAGTGCGGGGGTGCTTGCGGTGGCGGCGGCGTCGGTCGCGGCTGCGTTGGCAGCGGTGGCAGTTACGCCTTCGGACTTTCCAGACATCTGCTTGTAGACAAGGACGGAAGCGACCAGCAACACGGCCGCCGCAGCGAGGATGAGCAGGCCGCGACGCGGGTTGGTTTTTTCATGCGTCGGCTGCATCACTGCCGTCGGGCTGGTGATAGTACCCAGCGCATCAATCCGCTTCTGCACCGCGCCGCCCGTGGCTGGCCGCGCGTTGGGATCCTTCGCCATCATCGCGTCTATCAGCGGTTGCAATCGCGACAGTGCCGGCGGCAGACGCGGAATCTCGCCGCTGATGTGCTGCACGCCAATGGCCCAGCCGTCGGTGCCTTTGTAGGGCAGGTCGCCAGTCAGCAATTGGTACAGCACTACACCCAAGCTATAGAGGTCGCTGCGGCCGTCGATCTTTTCGCCGCGCAATTGTTCCGGGCTCATGTATTGCGGCGTGCCGATGCTGGTGCCTTCACGGGTCAGCGCGGCTTGGGAGTCCATGGCCCGGGCGATGCCGAAATCCGACAACAGGCAACTGCCGTTGGCGCGACGCAGGATGTTGTCGGGCTTGACGTCGCGATGCACAACGCCTTGCGCATGCGCGTAGTCGAGTGCGCCGGCGATGTCGTGGACGATGTGCAGCGCAGTGTGGCTGTCGAGCGCGGTGCCTTGCGGCGGTGCGACGGTGCCGAACTGTTCGTACTCCATCGCGATATAGGCAGTGCCATCGTGCGTGCCGACGTCGTAGATGGCGATGATGTTGGGGTGGTGCAATTGCGCGGCGATGCGCGCTTCCTGCAAAAACCGTTCGCGCAGTACCGGGTCGGCCGCCATGGCCGGTGACAGGATCTTCAGCGCCACCTGCCGGCCCAGGGAATCCTGCGTGGCGAGGTAAACCTCGGCCATGCCGCCTGTGCCGATGGAATGCAGCAGCGTATAGCCCGGAATGGTGATGGCGCCGTGCTCGGTCATTGAATCCCCTGGGGCGCGCCGCCTAGCGACCGCCGCGCCTCACAGTACCGGAGGCTGGGGCGCGGGGCTAGGGTTTGGGGGGCCTAGGCAGGCTTGGGCGGCCAGCTGACATCGACCTTGACGACGACGTCTTCGGCCGGTCGCGTGGAACCCTGCTTCTTGAGCTTGGCCGCGTACGGATTCTTACGCGACTGCATTTTTGACAGGTCGTATTCGGATTTCATGGCGGGTCTCTTCATCACGCGTCGATTCTAGTCCTGACAGCGGCGCAAGTGGTTTCCCGAGCGGATCCGAGCAGCTTTCCTCTGTGGCTCTCGGTCGCCTGCAATGAGACTCGAAGTCCAAGCATGTCGCCTCCAGACCCCAGCGTGGCAGGCGCCTTGCTTTGTATTCCCTTTGTATATACAATATTACTTGGAGATAGCCGCATGCGGCTCATCATCAGCCAAGCTGTTCTGGCCAAGTTGGCGAGCAAGCATGCTGTCTCTCGCAACGAAGTCGAGCAGTGTTTCGAGAATCGCGAAGGCAGGCTCCTATCCGATAGTCGGGAGGAGCATGAAACCGATCCACCAACGCTGTGGTTCATCGCACAGACTGATCGGGGTCGTCCATTGAAGATTGTGTATGTGCAACGGGGACAAGATGTCTTCCTCAAATCAGCCTTTGAACCGGTCTCCGAAGAACTGCGGATCTATCGCAAGTACGGCACATGTAGCTAGCTGACACTTTGGAGTGCGCCATGGCCATCACCAAGAAATCAAAGCGACGACTACGCAAGGCGGCCGAGCATCCCATCGGGCAGAGCCCTTGGGAGTCCGGAGCCCTCGGTCGTAGCGACGAACATGTTGTCGTCGCCTCACCCGATGTCGAGGCGGCCCTGGACGACGCATTGTGCCTGCAGCCGATCTCCGTTCGGCTGCAGAAGTCGCTTATCGACGACTTGAAATTGATCGCCAGATATCACGGCATCGGCTATCAACCACTGATGCGCAATGCGTTGAATCGTTTCGCTCGTTTTGAGTTGCGGGAAATGGCCGAGACGATGCAGAAGGTCGAGTCCGCGCGAAAGTGCATTCAGAAGTCCAAGTAGGCCGGACGCACAAGCGCCTGAAGTTTCGTACCCGCATGACTGTCATTTCCTGACGGTTGTCGAGCTGCGCGCGTTGCATTGTTGTTCGCAGGCTCCCTCCGGAGCCATGCCAGAATTGACAATGTACCGATATAAGTACATCCTTTGAGCGACCGGGACCCGCCCCGATTGGCAGTGAGCTTTTACGTCACGGCATCCGGACGCGAGCCGGTGCGCGAATGGCTCTCGGCATTGGACCGTGCGGCGTTGCGCGTCGTTAGCGAAGATTTGCGCACCCTGCAATTTGGCTGGCCGCTTGGCATGCCGTTGGTGCGCAAGCTGGAGCCGGACTTATGGGAAATGCGTAGCAACATCAGGGCTGGAATTGTGCGCGTCCTCTTCACCATCGCAGATGCCGATGCGGTGCTGGTGCACGCATTTGTGAAGAAGTCACAGGCACTTCCGCAGGACGCCATCAGCTTGGCGCGCAAAAGAATGAAGGAGATCCAGCGTGGCCCGAAATAGTCGAATCGGCTCGAGTTTCGAAAGCTTCCTGCAAGCCCACGACTTGCTGGACGAAACGACTGCGGTCGCGATGAAGCGCGTAGTTGCCTGGCAAATCGCCGAGGCCATGAAGCGCTCGGGCATGACCAAGGTGGCCATGGCCGCACGCATGCGCACTAGCCGTTCGCTGTTGGACCGACTGCTGGATGCCAACGACACCGGCTTGACGCTGGACACCTTGAACCGCGCCGCCTCGGCGCTGGACATGCAGGTTCATCTTGAGTTGCGACCGCTCTCCCGCAAACAGATCGCTGCGCGCAGGTAGCAGGCCGGAGCTTCAGCTCAGCGCTGTAACGTGTACGCCACCATCGGCCGCGTCTCCGCCCCGGCCTCTTTCATCCGCCGCATGAAGTTGGGCGCCATCGCCGGGTCGAACGGCAGTCGCCCGGCCAGCCCCGCCACTTCGCCCAGCAATTCCAGTGACCCCAGCGGTCGCGCATCCACCTGCGCGGCCATCTGGTTGGCTTTTTCGATGTCGCCCAACTGGAAATACACCAGGATCAGCATCGCCGGCCGTTCGCCTTCCGCCTCGAGCGCGGCCAGCGATTGGCGCGCTGCCGCCTCGTCGCCATTGGCTGCCTGGGCGATGGCCAGGAAGGATCGGTTGGCGTTGTTCTTGTCCAGCGTTGCCAACACGGCCAGTGCACGGTCCGGTCGGCCGCGGCTGAGCGCGGTGCGGACCTCGGCCTCGGTGATCAATCCAGTGCGGCCGACTTGCGCGAGGCTGTCGCGCACCATCGCATCGCTGCGGTCGTAGTCGCCGATCGCTTCCGCCGCCTGGGCGCCCTTGCCGCGTTGCTCGCGATCGAGCGGATTCAACTTCGCGCCCGCCTCCACCATTTCCAGGTAGTCGCGGGCGTGGCCGGTGACGGTCAACACGTCGTTGAGCCAGATCATGTTGAACTGCTTGCCGGCGGCGATGCGCTGGCGCAACTGCGTGATCAACCCGGGCACGCGGTCCCAGCGGTCGGCGAATACCTGTCTCTCGAGATCGATCCACAGCTTGGTGTCGGGATCGCGGGCCGCATCGTAGGCGCGGTCGAAATGCGCGCGAACATTGGACAGCGCCGTGGCCGTGTCCATGCCGCCCTCGGGCGGCGGGATGTGGCCCATCAGGTAGTGCGTGTACGGGTCGGCGCTGTCGAGTTGCGCCATCACGAAGTTCGGATCGAGTTTCGTCGCCTGGTCCAGCACCGCCAACGCGTCCCACATCTTGCCGCTACGATGGTCGGTGGCGTGCCAGTCATCGAGCATCTGCAGCGCACGCCGATAGGCCAGGAAGGCTTCGACATTCTGCGTGCCGCTGGCCAGCATGCCCTCGCGCCGCTTGGCGTCCAGCACCACGTCCAGTGCGCGCGCGATGTTGGCGGCGATGTCGGCCTGTACGGCGAAGATATCGGCCACCGGGCGGTCGTAGGTTTGCGACCACA
>JANNWV010000027.1:0-1646 GCA_031408815.1 Gammaproteobacteria bacterium | reverse complement strand
CGCATCGAACGCTACACCATCCTGGTATCGCCGCACGTCGATAAAGACGCCCGCGACCAGTACGAGACCCGCACCCACAAGCGCGTCCTCGATATCGTCAACCCCAACGACAAGACCGTCGACGCCCTCATGAAACTTGAGTTGGCGGCGGGCGTCGATGTCCAGATCAAGCTCAGCTGAGGGGCCTGACATGACTATCGGAATCATTGGCCGCAAGGCCGGCATGAGCCGCTTGTTCACCGAAGACGGTCGTTCCGTCCCGGTGACCCTGATCGAGGCGTCTGCCAACCGCATCACCCAGATCAAGACCGACGAAATCGACGGCTACAGCGCCGTGCAGGTCACCGCCGGTGCCAAGCGCGCCGCACTGGTCACCAAGCCGCTGGCCGGGCACTACGCCAAGGCCAAGGTCGAAGCCGGTCGTGGCCTCTGGGAGTTCCGCGTCGACGCCAAGGACCTGGGCAACTTCGAGGTTGGCGGCGAAATCAAGGCGGACATCTTCACTGTCGGCCAGATCGTCGACGTGCAGGGCGTCACCAAGGGCAAGGGCTTCCAGGGCACGATCAAGCGCTGGAACTTCAAGATGGGCGACGCCACCCACGGTAACTCGCTGTCGCATCGCTCGCCGGGCTCCATCGGCCAGCGCCAGACGCCGGGCCGCGTGTTCCCGGGCAAGAAAATGTCCGGCCACATGGGCGCCGTGAACCAGAGCACCCAGAATTTGCAAGTGGTCAAGGTCGACGCCGAGCGCGGCCTGATCGCCATCAAAGGCGCTGTTCCAGGCGCACCGGGCGGCAACGTCGTCGTTCGTCCCGGCACCAAGGGTTGAGGAGCTAGATCATGGAACTCGCCATTAATGGTAGCGAGCAGAAGCTGTCGGTTTCCGACGCAGTCTTCGGTCGCGACTTCAGCAAGGACCTCGTGCACCAGGTCGTCGTTGCGTTCCGCAACGCCGGTCGATCGGGCACCAAGGCACAGCTGACGCGTTCGGAAGTTCGCGGCACCACCAAGAAATTCAAGAAGCAGAAGGGCGGCGGCGCCCGCCACGGCGATTACCGCGCTCCGATCTTCATCGGCGGCGGCGTCACCTTCGCGGCCAAGCCGCGCAGCTTCGAGCAGAAGGTCAACCGCAAGATGTACCGCGGTGCGATGTGCGCCATCCTTTCCGAGCTCAACCGCCAGGGTCGCCTGACCGTGGTCGAGCAGTTCGAGATTGACGCGCCCAAGACCAAGACGATGATCGCTGCGCTCGAGAAGCTCGGCTTGTCGAAGCGTCCGCTGATCGTCACCGAAAACGGCTCCGATGCATTGTTCCTGGCCGCCCGCAACATTCCCTACGTGGAAGTGCGTGACGTGCAGGGCCTGGATCCGGCATCGCTGGTCGGCGCCGAGCACGTGGTCATGACCTCGGAAGCGGTCAAGAAAATCGAGGAGTGGCTGGCATGAGCAATATCCGACTTCTCAACGTAATCCGCGCGCCGCGCGTGTCTGAAAAGACCGCGCGCCTGCAGGAAATCAACCAGTACGTCTTCGAAGTGGCGACGACTGCAACCAAGGCCGACGTCAAGCTGGCCGTGGAAGCACTGTTCAACGTCAAGGTCGAAGCGGTCAATGTGCTGAACGTGAAGGGCAAGAGCAAGACCTTC
>JANNWV010000026.1:0-13591 GCA_031408815.1 Gammaproteobacteria bacterium | reverse complement strand
CGCTCCCACAGTAAGAACAGTTATTGGGTGATGGTCTGGCTGAGTTCGATCCAGGTCGGCGGCGGCGGCCAGTCGGGCTCGGCGTTGCCTTCCAGCACGCGGCGCAAATCGCGGCGGTCGATCTGCGGCGCCAGCGCGCTCAGCAATTCCAGCGCGTAGTCGCGCAGCACGCGTTCGCGCGGCAGCACGGCCCAGGTAACGCATTCGGCCAGTTCGGGCGGTGCGGGGCGCGACACCAGGTCGCTGTCCTCGCGCGCACTGACCGCCATCTCGGCCAGCAGGCCGACACCCAGGCCCGCACGCACATAGGTCTTGATCAGGTCGGCATCGCGCGCGGTCATCGCCAGGCGCGGCTCGAAGCCGGCGGCAACAAAGGCGCGACGCAGGGAGGACTCGGGACGGATCGAAGATTCATAACTGACCAGTGGATGCGCCACCAATTCCGCCAGCGTCGGCGAATGGTCGAGTGATGCCAACGCATGATCCTTCGGCACCAGCACCACGCGACGCCAGCGATACAGCGGCACCGCCAGTCCGCCGCTGGGCATTTCGCCCGAGCTGCTGATGACGGCGAAGTCCGCTTCACCGCGGGCAAGTTGGTCCAGCACTTCACCATCATCGAGCGGCCGCAGGTGCACGCTGACCTGCGGAAACGCGCGCTTGATGCCGGCGATGGCCCAGGGCAAGACGTGACGCGCCTGCGTGTGCGTGGTGGCGAGCACCAGGCGGCCCTCGTGTTCGCCGCGCTCGTTGGCGGCATAGGCGCGGATGTTGCTGGCTTCATCCAGGATGCGGCGCGAATGCGACAGCACGCGCTCGCCGGCCGGCGTGATGGCATCCAGGCTGCGACCCTTGCGCGAAAACAACAGGAAACCCAGCTCGTCCTCGAGCAATTTGAGTTGCTTGGACAAGCCCGGTTGCGTCGCATGCACGCGGTCCGCGGCCAGCGTGATGTTCAGGCCGGAATCGGCGATGGCGACGAGGTAGCGAAGCTGGGTCAGGGTCATTTTTCCACGCTAGCCCATGCCGGCCGAGCCGTCCACTCAAAGGTCGCGGGCAGGCCAGCGTCGCTTATGACTGGCCGGCATGACCCCAGCAGCTCTGCTTATTTCCGCCGCTTGTGCGCAGGGCCTAGCGTGGAGTCCTGCACCCTGCCCCGAGTCGCCCGTGTCCACGCCCTTGTTCCCGCTGTTCCTCGATTTGTCCGGCCGCCGGGTACTGGTGGTGGGCGGCGGAACCGTGGCCGCACGCAAGATCCAGCCCTTGCTTGAGGCCGGCGCCCATGTGCGCGTGGGCGCATTGGCCCTCGGCGCGGAGGTCAAGCAATTGCTCGCCGAGGGACGCATCGAATTCCTGCCCGGTGAGTTCGCGGAAGCGTGGCTCGACGATGCCTGGCTCGTGCTGGCCGCCACCGATGACGACGACGTCAACCGGCAGGTCGCCGCCGCCGCGACGCAACGCCAGCTCTGGGTGAATGTGGTGGACGATGCGCGCTTGTCGGCTTTCCACGTGCCGGCGCGAATCGAACGCGGCCCTTTGCAGATCGCGATTTCCAGCGGCGGCGGCGCGCCGATGCTGGCGCGGCACCTGCGCGAGCGATTGGAAACCGAGATCGATGAATCCTTCGGCCCGCTGGCGGAGATGCTGTCGTCTGCGCGCGGCCGCATCCGTGCGCGCTATCCGCGACCGGCGGAACGACGTGCCTTCTTCGATGAGTTGCTGGCCGGCCCCTTGCCCGGATTGCTTCGCCAGGGACAGCACGAAGCTGCCGCGCAGGAACTCGACGCAGCGCTCGACAAATTGCCCGCGCGCAAAGGTCTTGGCCGCGTAGCGCTGGTGGGCGCCGGACCCGGCGACCCGGGCCTGCTGACCTTGCGCGCCTTGCGCGTCTTGAACCAGGCCGACGTCATACTGCACGACCATCTCGCCAGCGACGCCGTGCTGCAACTGGCGCGACGCGATGCGCAACGCATCGACGTCGGCAAGCGCGCGCGCGGCCGCTCCACTTCGCAAGACGACATCCACGCCCTGATGCTCGAGCACGCACGGGCTGGCCGCCGCGTGGTGCGATTGAAGGGCGGCGATCCTTTCATCTTCGGCCGCGGCGGCGAAGAACTGCAGTTCCTTCGCGCGCATGGCGTCGCCTACGAAGTCGTGCCGGGCATCACCGCCGCGCTGGCCTGCGCGGCCTATGCGGGCATCCCCTTGACCCACCGCGAGCACGCGCAATCGGTTCGCCTGATGACCGCGCAAAGAAAAGAATCCTGGCAATCCATTGATTGGCAGGCCCTGTCGCGCGACGGACAGACGCTGGCCGTTTACATGGGCGTGTCCGAACTCGATACCTTGCGCGCGCAGTTGCTGGCCCATGGCCGCGACCCGTCCACGCCTTTCGCACTGATAGAAAACGGTTCGCGCCCGGAACAGCGGGTCATCACCGGGCGATTGGATGACATGCCGGAGCGGGCGCGTGCCGAGGCCGTGGTTTCCCCCGCCCTGCTGATACTGGGCGAGGTGGCAGCGCTGGCCAACGAGTTGCACTGGTTCGGCGACGCGCCGCTGGCCGGCGAGCCGACACGGGACCTGTCCCGGGCCGCCTGAGTCATGCCAGAATCGGGGCATGAAGATCGCCCTGGTCACGGCCATTGCCGCCTTTTCTCTTGACGAGGACCTCGCGCCCCTGCAAAAGGCGTTGCAGGCCCTCGGCGTCGACGCGCCGATCCTGGCCTGGGATGACGCCAGCGTTTCGTGGCAGCGTTTCGATGCCGCGCTGCTGCGATCGCCCTGGGACTACACCGACCGCCTGCCGGAATTCCTGGACTGGGCCGAAGCCACCAGCAAGCAGACCACGCTGATCAACCCGCTGTCGGTAATCCGCGCCAATACCGACAAGCATTACCTCGCGCAGCTCGCCGCCGCGGGCCTGGCCGTGGTGCCCAGCGCATTCGCCGAGCCGGGCGACGATGCCGGCGCCGCGTTGCAGAAATTCCTCGATGTGCATCGCGATGCGGCCGACTTCGTGGTGAAGCCGGCCGTCGGCGCGGGCTCGCGCGATGCGCAGCGCTATGGACGCGACCAATTCAGCGAAGCGACACGGCATGTTTCGCGATTGCTCACCGCGCATCGCAGCGTCCTGATGCAGCCCTACCTGCCCTCAGTCGATTCCGATGGCGAGACCGCGCTGCTGTTCTTCGATGGCGTGTTCAGCCATGCCATTCGCAAGGGTGCGCTGCTGCAGAAGGATGAAGGCCCAACCCGCGCCTTGTTCGCGCCGGAAAAAATCACGGCGCGCACACCGGGAGCCGACGAACTGGCCTTGGCCAGCGCCATCCTCGCCGCGCTGCCCGACGGTCCGCTGGCCTATGCCCGCGTGGACCTGATCCGCGCCCCGGACGGCTCGCCCTGCCTGCTGGAACTGGAACTGACCGAACCGTCGCTGTTCTTCACATTCGCCGAGGGCTCGGCTGATCGTTTTGCCGCTTCCCTGCATCGAAGGGTCTCTCGGCTGCCTCTGCGGGCCGTTCCCCTGTAAAATGGGGCGTCCCTCGGGGCCGATGGCCCCCTCTGCAGGAAATCCGCAATGAAGATTCTGGTCGCTTACAAGCGCGTGGTGGACTACAACGTCCGCATCCAGGTCCGCCCCGACGGGTCGGGCGTGGTAACCGAGGGCGTCAAGCTCTCCGCCAATCCCTTTGACGACATCGCACTCGAGGAAGCCCTGCGCCTGCGCGACAAGGGTTTGGCCACGGAAGTCATCGTCGCCACCATTGGCCCGGCCGACTGCCAGGCGCACCTGCGCAATGGCCTGGCCATGGGCGCCAACCGCGCCATCCATGTGGTCAGCGACGAAGCCGTGCAGCCGCTTACCGCCGCGCGCGTGTTGCTGAAGCTGGTGGAAAAAGAACAACCCGCCATCGTCATCCTGGGCAAGCAGGCGATCGACGACGACGCCAGCCAGACCGGCCAGATGCTGGCCACGCTGTGGGGCCGCCCGCAGGCGACCTTCGCCAGCAAAGTTGAAATCAACGGCGAGACCGCACGCGTTACCCGCGAAGTGGATGCCGGCCTTGAAGTGCTTGAAGTGGACCTGCCGGCCGTCATCACCACCGACCTGCGATTGAACGAGCCGCGTTTCATCAAGCTGCCGGACATCATGAAGGCTAAATCCAAGCCAATGGAAACCATCGCCATCGCCGACCTCGGCGTGCCCGCCGCCGCCTTGCTGACGACCACGCATTACGCGCCGCCGCCAAAACGCAGCAAGGGCGTAATGGTGAAAGACGTCGCCGAACTGGTCGCCGCACTGAAATCAAAGGGCCTCGCATGAGCAAGATCCTGATCATCGCCGAACATTTGAACGGCAAATTGAATTCCGCAACTTCGCGTTGCGTTACCTGCGCCAATGCGATCAAGGCCGATTCCATCGACGTGCTGGTGCTGGCCGATGCGCCGGATGCCATCGCCGCCGAAGCCGCGCAGATTGCCGGCGTATCGAAGGTGCTGACCATCGCCAATGCCGCCAATGCGCATGCACTCGCGCAGGTACTCGCACCGCAGATCGCCAAAGTCGCCGCCGGTTACACGCACGTGCTCGCGCCTTCCACCACCTTCGGCAAGGATTTGTTGCCTTGCGTGGCGGCGTTGCTGGGCGTGGCCCAGGTCAGCGACGTGATGTCGGTGGAAGATTCGCATACCTTCAAGCGCCCGATCTATGCAGGCAACGCCATCATCACGGTGAAGGCACCGGCCGACCAGACGGTCGTTGCAACGGTGCGCACCGCGTCGTGGCCGACCACCGGCAACGGTGGCAGTGCATCGGTTGAATCGGTCAGCAGCGACGCTGCGTTGCCGACCCACACGCGCTTCGTCGAACTGCAGCAGGGCAAGAGCGATCGCCCCGACCTGCAGAGCGCTCGAAAGGTGGTATCCGGTGGCCGCGCGCTCGGTTCGGCCGACGCGTTCTCCATCATCTATTCGCTGGCCGACAAGATGGGCGCCGCTGTCGGCGCCTCGCGCGCTGCCGTGGATGCCGGTTACGTGCCCAATGAATTGCAGGTCGGCCAGACCGGCAAGATCATTTCGCCGGAGTTGTACGTGGCGATCGGAATTTCCGGCGCCATCCAGCACCTGACCGGCATCAAGGATGCAGGCACCATCGTGGCGATCAACAAGGACGGCGATGCGCCGATCTTCGAGATTGCCGACTACGGCCTAGTTGGCGACTTGTTCCAGATCATTCCCGAGTTGGAGAGGTCGCTGTAACGCGACGCAACGATGGAAAAACCGATGTGGAGCCCCAGCCAGGACCGGCTGGACCGGGCGAACCTTAGCCGGTTCATGCGCTTCGTGCGCGAAGAGGTCGGCAATGCCGACCTCAACAGCTATGCCGTGCTTTATCGTTTTTCGATAGACCAGCCGGCGAAATTCTGGACCCTGCTATGGGACTTCGTCGGCATCCGCGGCAGCGGCGAACGCATGCCGGTACTGGTGAACGACGACGGCATGGCGCTGGCGCGCTGGTTTCCCGGCGTCAATCTGAATTTCGCGCAGAATCTACTTCGTTTTGACGATGATCGAATTGCGATTCGAAGCCATGGTTCGACGGACGAACACGAAGACATCACCTACGGGCAATTGCAACGCCGCGTCGCCGTACTCGCTGCCGCCATGCGCTCTGCCGGCGTGGTACCCGGCGACCGCATCGCGGCGCTGTTGCCAAATATCCCGGACACGCTGGTGGCGATGTTGGCATCGGCTTGCGTCGGCGCCACCTGGTTCGCCTGCCCCTCGCACCTGGCGCAGGACGATGCGCTGGCAGCCATGCAATCGGTGGAGCCGGCGCTGATCTTCACCACGCCGGAAAACCTGCCGCTGGCCGCGCGCCTGGCGTCGGGGCGCATCGTCGTCGTGGGCCCGACCGGCGACCTGGAAGACTTCGTGACGCCGTTCGAAGCGGCCGATACCCAATTCGAAACCCTGCCCTTCGACCATCCGCTGTATCTGACCTGCACCACCGTCAACGACGGCACCCGCGAACTGCTGATGCATGGCGCGGGCGGCACCTTGATCCAGCACCTGAAGGAACTGGTACTGCACGTGGACCTGCGGCGCGAGGACAAGGTGTTTTTCCATGCCGGCACCGACACGATGGCTTGGTATTGGCTGGCATCGAGCCTGGCCACGGGCGCGACGCTGGTGCTGCATTCGGGCGATGAACTTCCCACCGATGGCGCCGCCTTGTGGGACTTGCTGGATGAATACGGCATCAGCGTGCTGGGCGTGCACAGCCAGTGGCTCGATGCCGCCGCGGGTTCAGGCCTCAAGCCCATGGAAAGCCATCGCCTGCTGGCATTGAAGACGATCCTGACCGCCGGCGCGCGCCTGTCGCCCGAGGCTTACGACTTCGTCTATCGCCACGTGAAGGAACGCGTATTGCTCGCGCCCATCAGCACGGGCGGCGACACGCTGGCCTGTCTTGCCTTGGGCGCACCGGTGCTGCCGGTGTATCGCGGCGAGATTCCCTGCCGCGGGCTCGGGATGCGGGTTGAGGTTCTGGATGCCGAACACCAGCCATGCGTCGGCGACGTTGGCGACCTATGTTGTACCGCAGCGTTTCCATCCATGCCCATTGGATTTTTCAACGACGCAGACCAGCTGCGTTACGACGCGGCCTATTTCAGCCGCCATCCGGGCACCTGGTCGCGCGGCGAACGCGCGACGCTGACGACGCGCGAGTCACTGATTCCTGACTAGCGGAACGGGCAGCCGGTTTTTTCGCGGAGCTCGTCCACGCTGACGCCCGGCGCTGCTTCAACGAGTTCCAGCCCGTCCACGCCGACATCGAACACCGCAAGCTCGGTGATGATGCGGTTGACCACGGCCACGCCGGTCAGCGGCAAGCTGCATTCGGGCAGGATCTTGTGTCCGCCGTCCTTGGCCACGTGTTCCATCAGCACGACCACGCGCTTCACGCCGGCCACCAGGTCCATCGCGCCGCCCATGCCCTTCACCATCTTGCCGGGCACCATCCAGTTGGCCAGGTCACCGCGACCGGTCACCTGCATCGCGCCCAGGATCGCCAGGTCGATGTGGCCGCCGCGAATCATCGCGAAACTGTCGTGGCTGCCGAAATAACTCGCGCCTGCGCGCGCCGTAACCGTCTGCTTGCCGGCATTGATCAGGTCGGCGTCCACTTCTGATTCGGTCGGGAACGGGCCGATGCCGAGCAAGCCGTTTTCCGATTGCAGCCAGACGTCCATGCCTTCGGGAATATGGTTGGCCACCAGCGTCGGCAAGCCGATGCCCAGGTTCACGTAGGCGCCGTCACTTAGTTCCTGCGCGGCGCGTTGCGCCATTTCATCGCGGGTCCAGGCCATGTCAGTTCTCCACTCGCACAGTGCGTTGCTCGATTCGTTTTTCCGGCGTTGCATTCAAGACGATGCGATCAACATAGATACCGGGCAGATGCACCTGGTCCGGATCGATCGTGCCGACTTCAACGATCTGCTCCACTTCCGCCACGCAGACCTTGCCGGCCATGGCGCAAGCGGGGTTGAAATTGCGTGCCGTCTTGCGGAACACGAGGTTGCCTGCCTTGTCAGCCTTCCACGCCTTCACCAGAGACACGTCGGCGTGCAGTGCGGTTTCCATCACGTATTGCTGGCCGTCGAACTCACGCGTTTCCTTGCCCTGCGCGACGATGGTGCCGTAGCCGGTGCGGGTGAAAAAAGCGGGAATACCCGCGCCGCCAGCGCGCAGGCGCTCGGCCAGCGTGCCTTGCGGATTGAATTCGAGTTCGAGCTCGCCAGCCAGGTACTGCCGTTCGAATTCCTTGTTCTCGCCCACGTAGGACGAAATCATCTTGCGGATCTGGCGGGTGCTGAGCAGCATGCCCAGGCCGAAGCCATCGACGCCGGCATTGTTGGAGATAGCAGTAAGGCCGGAAACGCCGCTGTCGCGCAGTGCGGCGATCAGCGCTTCGGGAATGCCGCACAGGCCGAAGCCACCCACGGCCAGTGTCTGGCCGTCGGCGACGATGCCGTGCAGGGCCTCGGCCGCGGAGGGATAAACCTTGTCCATGCGGCTGCGCGCCGGGGCGTTGCGTGCGGGGTCGGTCATGGCGCCGGTCTCCTCGAAACTGAGTGCGTATTGTAGCGGCTGCCCCGCGCGCGGGTACCCGTACTTAAGGACAGTGGCTGCTAGAATCGGTCGGACCCCGCGCCGCGCTTGCGCTGGCCGGGGCCCACGACAATATCCGGAGCCGGCATTGAGGAATTACGACAGTTGCAAGCGGGTCCTGGTCACCGGCGGCGCGGGCTTCCTCGGCAGCCACCTGATCGACCGGCTGTTGGGCCTGGGCCACGACGTGGTCTGCGCCGATAACCTGTTCACGGGCAGCAAGCGGAACATTGAACACCTGCATGGAAATCCGCGCTTCGAGTTCATCCGCCACGACGTGACTTTTCCGCTGTACCTGGAAGTGGACGAGATCTGGAACCTGGCCTGCCCGGCGTCGCCGATCCATTACAGCCACGATCCCGTGCAGACCACCAACACATCGGTGCATGGCGCCATCAACCTGCTGGGCCTGGCCAAGCGACTCGGTTGCCCGATCTTCCAGGCGTCCACCAGCGAGGTCTACGGCGACCCGAGTGTCCATCCGCAAACCGAGAACTATTGGGGCAACGTGAACCCGATCGGCCCGCGCTCGTGCTACGACGAAGGCAAGCGCTGCGCGGAAACGCTGTTCTTCGATTACCACCGCCAGCACAAGCTCGACATCAAGGTCGCGCGCATCTTCAATACTTACGGTCCGCGCATGCATCCCAACGATGGCCGCGTGGTGTCCAACTTCATCGTGCAGGCGTTGCGCGGCGAGGACATCACCATCTATGGCGAAGGCCAGCAGACGCGTTCGTTCTGTTATGTGGACGACCTGATCAACGGCTTCCTGAAACTGATGGCGACCGAACCGGGCTTCACCGGGCCGGTGAACCTCGGCAACCCCGGCGAGTTCACCATCCGGCAGTTGGCGGAACAGGTGATTGAGCTCACCGGTGCAGGCTCGAAACTCGTATTTCGTCCACTGCCCACGGATGACCCGATGCAGCGGCAGCCTGACATCACGCTCGCCCGCAGCAAGCTCAGCTGGGAACCGACCGTGCAATTGGACGAAGGCTTGCGCCGCACCATCGCCTACTTCGAAGAACTGTTGTCGCTGGGCTCGCGCGCGCCCGACTGACACGCCCGACTGAAGCTTCAGCGGCAGGTGTAGTCCACCGTCGCCGTGCTGTTGCGGAACGGATTAGTCAGGTCGTCCGTGTACTCGCCCATCAGCAGGCGATGGCGCGGCAGCAGGTTGGCACGGAACCATCGGCTGAAGCCCGCCAGTCGCTCGCCGCGCGGCGTCAGCCGGACGCAGCCGTTATTGATTTCGATGGTGCCCGACTGGAGTTGTTCGGTCAGGCGCACGTCCACCAGCCGGTGCTCGATCATGTACTCCTTGACGAACACATCCTGGAACCGGTCTTGGCGAATGCCGCCGCCGCGCTGCTGCAGTTTTTCCAGCAGGTAGAACGACAGCGACCGGTCAATGACGGTCGGCACGGAAATGGCGAAGGCATAGCCGAGCAGCATCCAGATTACGAGCAGTTGGAGTTTTTCCAACCCGCTGAAATTCGAGAACGCGCGCGACAGAAACAAGAGTGCACCCGCAACCGCCACCGCCACCACCGCGCAGCCGATCGTGCTGTAGAACACCACGTCCACCTGGCCGTAGCGCATACGCAGGACGTAGGCGACCACCAGGCAGGCGACGAAGAAGACGGTGGCGAGGAAGGCCTTCAGGAATTTGTTCATGTCTTGAATACCAGTAGCTTGTTGCCGATGAAACTGCCCGCCACCTGGACGCAAGCGCCAAGCAGGAAGCCTATCCGGTAGTCGAGCCCGGCGCGATCCGTCCAAAGATACAGGATCACGCCGTGGGCGACGGCCAGCAAGGCGTACAGCACGCCGAATGCCACCGCCTGCCGCAGCATCGGCGCGTGCGCAGCACGAAATACGAAATGCCGGCTGCTGAAGAAGGAGAAGGTGATGGCAATGCAGGCGGCCACGAAGTTGGCGAGGCCGGCCGATGCAACGTGCAGGACTTCAAGATTGAATGCCAGGATGGCGAAATGCAGCGTTGTCGCCACCAGTCCGTTGATGAGATAGCGCAGCAACTGCGCGCGCGCGGGGCTCATTCGCGGTCGAAGGCGCTGACCGGGATGACGCTGTCCACGAAGTCACGGTAGGCATCCCCCAAGACCGCCCCGCCCCGGGCCACGCCACTGAGCATCAAGGTCATCAGGGTAAGCGCAGCCGTCTGGAGGAAAACCAGGAACAGCACGCCGAGCGCAACCGAGAACCAACCGGGCGTGGCGAAGCCGATCAGCTTCAGCACGATCGCAAGAAGGGCGCCCAGCACCGCGAACACCGAAATGACAATGCATGCCAGACCGACACGCACCAGCACGTCTTCGGCAAAGACCATCAGGGCCTTGAAACCATGCAGTGCCAAGCCGACGAAATTCATCTTGCTTTGCCCCGCATAACGGGCGCCGCGGTCGATGGGCACCACGGCCAGCCGCAGCTTCGATGCCAGCACTGAACCCGCTACGTGGGTCCAGGTCTCGTGCATGGCAGCCAGGCGCTTCACGGCTTCGGGTTTGAGCGCCATGAAATTGCCGAAGCTGATGCGACGACCGGTAAGCGCGCCAAAAATGATTTTGTAGATTACGTAGAAGGCTCGAAACCTGAGCGTCTCGACCCGACTCTTTCGCCCCGCCACGGCGATGTCGAACTGCGGAGACTGCAGCGTATCGAGCAGCGCGTGGATGGTTGCCGGGCGGTCTTCGCCATCGGAATCCATCACCACGACGCGGTCGGCATGGGACAGCTCGTCGGCGACGAAGCCCAGGCCCACGGCGATGGCGCGTTGGTGGCCAATGTTGCGGCGCAGCCTGATGACGACGCCGGACAGCCCCGCCCGCCTCAGGCTTTCGGGATCAAGCGGTTCGCGCACGGAACCGTCGTCCACCGCAACCACGAAGGCCGATGCACCAAAATTGTTGGCCAACTCCATGAAAAACTGACTGGAGGCTTCCCAGTCCTCGTACACCGGCGCGACGATGACCAGCGGGATGGTTTGCATCAACATCGGTTCCTGGAATGCATCTGGTTAGGATGCCATGAATTGCTACACTGCCGCGATTCCAGAAGGCTCGCAATCCATGACCGAATCCAACCCCAGGGCCGCGCGACTGGAATGGCTGTGGATGCTTTCGCTGGTATTGATACCGGCCCTGGTGTTGGTGTTCCTGCGCGGCGTGGATGCGAACTGGGACCTGCGTAATTACCATCTTTACAACCCGCATGCCTGGCTGACCGGGCGCTGGGCCATCGACGTTGCGCCCGCGCAATTGCAGACCTGGCATAACCCGATGCTGGATGTGCCCCTTTACCTGCTGGCCGTGTCGGGGCTCGACATGCGGTGGACCAGCCTCTGGCTCACCCTGCCCTTCGCGTTCGCCATCTGGATGCTGCTCCGCCTGCACGTCGCGCTCAGCCCCATTGCGCCGACGAGAACCAGCCAAGCGGTGCTGGCTTTTCTGGCGCTGACTGGCGCGACCACCTACGCCACCATTGGCAACAGCATGAACGATGGCTTCGTTGCCGCGGCCATCCTTGGCGGACTCGTGCTGGTGCTGGTGCCTGAAAATGCGAGCCATCGGCGCTGGCTTCTGGCCGGCCTGATCGCCGGGGCGATGATGGGGCTGAAGCTGACAGCGAGTGTCTATTGCCTGGCACTTGCCTGTTCCGCGCTGGTAGCCGGGCCTTGGAAGGATCGCGTCTTGCGGCTGTCGGCATTGGGCGTGGGCGGCGTGATTGGCTTCATCGCCAGCTACGGTTACTGGGGCTGGCGCCTGTTCAAGCTCTACGGAAACCCTTTCTTCCCGTACTACAACAATTTCTTCAAGTCGCCCGAACTGGGGTTGCTGGACTACGCAGACGGTCGCTTCCGGGCGCACGGGTTGGGCGAAGCACTGCTTATCCCCTTCGAATTGTTGCGCAAGGCGACCACGCACTCGGAACTGTATATCAAGGACCCTCGGGTGTTGGTCGGGTTGCTTGGTCTGATCGCCTGGGTCTGGTTGACGCGCCGACGCGCTGCAAACCTGAAAATCCGTGCAGCGATGCTCGCCGTCTTCTTCATTTCCGCGCTGCTTATCTGGGCGCTTCAGTACGGCATCTATCGCTATGTCGCCACGCTGGAACTGCTTGGCTCACTCAGCCTGGTCTTGCTGGTTTCGTACCTGCCCCAATGGCGAAATCTGGCGCTGGTCGCGGCCTTGCTCCTGGTCACCGCCGCAACCACTCGGCCGAACTGGGGACACTCGCACGACAATACGCAGATGTTCGGCATCCAGCCGGCTCCGGTTGACGGCGATGCAATGATCCTGATCGCGGGCGGCGAGCCCTTGGCTTTCCTGGCGCTGGGACTGCCGCCGGACGTACCGATGGTCGCGGTATCCAACAACATACTATCGCCGTCCGATTGCCGGGGAATGCAGTTGCGTGCAAAGCAGGCAATCGACTCCCATCAAGGCAGCTACTGGCTGCTCGCCGAGGACGATGCCGCTGCGGTGCGTGGGGAGGTGATCCTGGGGGAATTTTACGGGATGCGCCGCGTAGGGCAATGCCTGGATTACCCCAGCTCATTACTCACGGCACAAATTTGCCCGCAGAAGCGCGTCGCCTTGATCCAGGCCTGCGCTGAAGCGAGGGTCCGATCTCAAAGGTGAAGGGACCGGGAAATCCCGGCCCCTCCGGTTAACACTTGCGTTGGGGGATTAGCGGCCCGGCACGCGGCAGCAGCGGCTGGAGACGTTGATGCTGGTGGCACCGGCGCCGGCCCTGCCAAAGCAGTTGGAGCCCTCGAGGCCAACGATAGTGTCCACAAAAAAATCCATGCGGCAGTACAGGCCCGTCTGGGTGTATCCGGCCGCACAGGCCGGCGCGGTCGCAAAGCCAGTGGCGTTGGCCAGCAAGGCCACCGAGGTGACGCTCGTGGTCAGGCACTGGACTGCCGTAGCAACCGGCGGCGCGAAGTAGCCGACGACATCGGCGACGAAATCCGCGGTCGACAACGTCCAGAGGGTGAAGTCATCGCTCGTGAGCGGGTTATTGATCTGGACGATCAACCCGTTGTTGACGATGGCGCCAGCGGTATAGTTGATGCTCGCCGCGTTCGGGCGGGTCGTGCCGAACGGATAGGCGGTCGCAAAGCCCGGGTTCGCGGGCGTCACCGCGGTCAGGTTCACCGCAAGGGCCGTGAACGTCAATTGGGTATTGCAATTCGTGGCACTACCGCCCTGCGAGGTGAAGCTGCTGGCGACCGCGTCGAAGCTGCGGGTCTGGCCGGCGAGGATGGGGCCGCCGGCGTTGCGGGTGTCGAGGATTCGGCAGGGCGCGACCGGCGTGTAGACGAGGTCGTTGGTGAGGGCGCCAAGCACCTGCGGCGTGACCGTGCCGCCCTTCTGCGCGGCCAGCA
>JANNWV010000025.1:0-4732 GCA_031408815.1 Gammaproteobacteria bacterium | reverse complement strand
ACACGTATTCCAGAACCTGGGTGACGGCACCTATTTCCATTCCGGTTCGCTGGCGATCCGCCAGGCGATCGCGGCCAAGGTCAACATCACCTACAAGATCCTGTACAACGACGCCGTGGCGATGACCGGTGGCCAGCCGGTTGACGGCACGCTGACCGTGCCCGACATCGCCCAGCAGGTTCGCAGCGAAGGCGTGCAGACGATCGTCGTGCTGTCGGACGAGATTGAAAAGTGGAGCAACCGTTCCTTGTTCCCGAGCGGCGTGGAATTCTTCGACCGCGTCGAACTCGATGCGGTATCGCGCCGCCTGCGAGAAACCCCCGGCACCACCGTGCTGATCTACGACCAGACCTGCGCCGCGGAAAAGCGTCGCCGTCGCAAGCGCGGCAAGATGGTGGACCCGGCCAAGCGCACCATCATCAACCCGGCCGTGTGCGAAGGCTGCGGCGATTGCGGCGTCAAGTCCAATTGCGTGTCCGTGCTGCCGATGGACACCGAGTTCGGCCGCAAGCGCGAGATCGACCAGAGCAATTGCAACAAGGACTTTTCCTGCGTCACTGGTTTCTGCCCGAGCTTCGTCACGGTGAAGGGTGGCAGCATCAAGAAGAAGAAGGGTTCGGGCAGCGCAGTGAACTTCGATGCGCTTCCCGCGCCGGTGTTCAAGAGCACGCTGGATGAGCCCTGGAACATCCTGATCACCGGCATCGGCGGCACCGGCGTCGTCACCATCGGCGCCTTGTTGGGCATGGCCGCGCACCTGGAACACAAGGGTGGCAGCGTGCTCGACCAGACCGGCCTGGCCCAGAAGGGCGGCGCGGTCACCACGCACGTGCGCATCGCCAAGACGCCGGCGGACATCAACGCCGTGCGCATCGCCGCCGGCGAAGCCGACCTGGTGCTGGGTTGCGACATGGTGGTCGTCAATGATTACTGGGCGCTGTCGAAGATCCGCGCCGATCGCAGCCACGTCGTGTTGAACAGCTACGAAGCAATGCCGGGCACCTTCACTCGCAACACCGATTTGCAATTCCCCGCGCGCGAAATCATTGCCGCAGTGAAGACCGCGCTCGGCGGCACCGATCCGTCGGTGGTGGATGCCTCGGAACTGTCACTGGCGTTGATGGGTGACGCGATCGCCACCAACCTGTTCATGCTCGGCTACGCCTGGCAGCAGGGCCTGGTGCCGGTGTCCTTCGAAGCGCTGATGCGCGCGATCGAACTCAACGGCGCCGCCGTCGAGATGAATCGCAAGGCCTTCGCCTGGGGCCGCATGGCCGCCCACGACCTCGCCACCGTGCAGCAGGCCGCCGGCATCACTGCCGCCCCAGTCGCCCTGGACTTTGTGGGAGCGGCTTCAGCCGCGATGCCTTCGACCGCGATGCTCTCCGCCACCTCGGCCGCCTTCATCGGCGAAGGCAAACTCTCGCACAACGTCGATGAAACCATCGCCCTGCGCGAAAAATTCCTCACCGAATACCAGGACGCCAGCTACGCGTTGAAGTACACCGACTTCGTCAAGAAGGTCCGCGCCATTGAAGCGCAGCGCACCCCCGGCTTCACCGGCCTGTCCGAGGCCGTTGCCCGCTACGCCTTCAAGCTGATGGCCTACAAGGACGAGTACGAAGTCGCGCGCCTGTACAGCACCGGCGATTTCGAGAAGCGCATCCGCGACACGTTCGACGGCGACTTCAAACTGCACCTCAACCTGGCGCCGCCGATGTTCAGCAAGCGCGACAGCCAGGGCCACCTGGTCAAGCGCGAGTTCGGACCGTGGGTGTTCACTGCGTTCAAGGTAATGAAGCGCCTGAAGTTCTTGCGTGGCACCGCGTTCGACGTGTTCGGCAAGACCGACGAACGCAAGATGGAGCGGCAGCTGATCACCGACTATTTCACGACCATCGAAGCGCTGATCGCCGACCTGAGCCTGGGCAACCACGCGTTGGCCGTCGAGATCGCGCGCATCCCGGAACATATCCGCGGCTACGGCCATGTCAAGGAAGCGCAGTTGCAGGCAGCCAAGGCGAAAGAAGCGGAACTGCTGGCGCGATGGCGTAATCCGCTGCATCTGGAACAGGTGGCCTGATTGACGCCACATTTGCCGGCAACCCTGCGCCGAGAAACGGCGTAGCCTACGAAGGACGGGCGCATTGGAATTCCTGCCTCTTACTCACACCACCATCGCGGAAGGAAATGATAATGGCCACTGGACTGGAAAAAGCGTTACAGGATGCCCGGGTCGGACTCAAGGTTCTTCGGGTGCTCGCGGAGAACAGCTACGATTCGATCCTGGTCACCGATGCGACAAGAGCTGGAAAAATCATCTATGCGAACAAGGCATTCAAGACGCTGACTGGCTACGCTCCGTCCGAAGTCATCGGCAAGACGCCGCGAATATTGCAGGGTCCGGCCACCGACAGGAACGTGATCGCCCGGTTGGGCGACGCATTGAAGAACAACGGCCGGTTCGAAGGAAAGGCAATAAACTATAGAAAGGACGGGTCGCCCTTCATCATGCACTGGCGTGTGTTGCCCGCGAAGATCGGCAGCCAGACGAAGGTCTGGGTCGCCATTCAGCGGCAAGGGTTCGATATCTAGCAACAACGCCGCTACAGGCACCGCCTGGAATGCATAGTGAATATGACACAGAAGTTTATCAGCGGCCCGCTGACCTTGCTGGGCAACACGCTCACCGCCGTTGGCTGCCTGGGCCTTTTATTGGCGCTGAGCGGCGTGATCGACGCCCAGTCGTTTGCGGTGGGTATTTCGTCAGGTATACGGGTGATTGGCACGGTGGCGATAACCGGCTGTCTGCTTAGCGCCATCGGCTATGGCTTGGCGGACTATTTTGGCAAGTGAAACCTCGGGAGAATCCAAATGTTCAGGAAGTCTGATTTTTTCATCCTTTTGGCAGTGATGATTTCGTTCTGCATCTCCGCGTATTTGTGGTTCGTTGTTCAGGACCGTCAGCAGGCAATCTATACCGCGATCTGGATTCCATCGATCTTCTGCTTTGGCATCTACTTCAAGCTGCTCGCATTGCTCGGGAGAAAATCATGAGTTCGATGGAGCTTCTCTACCTGGCCATATTTGTTTTCGCGATGATGCTTGTCGGCCTGGGCTTGACCGTCATGGAATTCCGCAATAAATTTGGGGCCGACGGTGTAAAGCCCGAAGTGGACCGAGTTGATGATGATGCTGAAAGAAGTCGAAAGCCGCAGGCATAACACGCCCCTAAAACGTGGTGGCCGGACGAGCCGGGCCCATGGCAAAGGAATCAGACGCATCCAAAGGTAACGAATGAGGATGCAACGTTCACGCTTCGCATTGCCCTGGAACTGACCGGTTATCGCGTGGCCGTCGTGCACGACGGACTGGCGGCGCTGGCGGCACCGAGCAAGATCGCGCCGCGACGGCCGAAGCAGGCTTCGATGCCCACTTGACCAAGCCGGTATCGGTCGACGAATTGATCAACCGGATCGAAAGCCTGCTCCCGCGACCCGCAGCCGGTCAGGACTCGCGACCGACATAATCGTCGAAGCACTTTTTCGCGCCCATCGGCATCACGGTCTGCGCGACGATGCCACGCGGCACCGACTCGAGTTTCATCACGCCGTATTCCTCCGGCCAGGCTTTCGGTGGCGGGCGCTTGAAGGTACCCATCAGCATGTCCACCAGCGGCAGGTGGATCGCGTAGTTCACGTCCATGTAGTCGGGATGGCGAGCGTGATGCCAGTGGTGGTAGCGCGGCGTCACCAGCACATATTCCAGCCAACCGAAATTCAGGCCCAGGTTGGCGTGCGCGAGCACCGCCTGCAAACCGACCAGCACGACATACGCGTTGACCGCATCTGGCGCGAAGCCGAGCACCACCAGCGGCATCAGCACCACCGAGCGGGTCAGCAAGACTTCGACGATGTGCATGCGCGATCCGGCAAGCCAGTCCATGTGCCGGCTGGAGTGATGCACCGCGTGGAAGCGCCACAACCAGGGCACGCGATGATAAATACGATGCAATCCGGCCTGGAACAGATCGGCCATGAACACCGCCAACAGAAATTGCGCCCAGATCGGCAGCGACTGCACGGCCGCCTTCACGGATTGCGATGCCACCAAGGCATCCATCGTGCTGGTGGAGGCGGTGACTGCGATCAACACGAATTGCACCAGCACGTGGCTGAGGAAATAGTAGGCCAGGTCGGTGCGCCATTCCGGGCGCAGCGGCGACTGGTGGCGCACGCCCAGCATGCGTTCGATCGGCACGAACACGATGGTCGAGAAGAACAGCGAGATGACGAACCAGTCCAGCCCCAGCGAATACGGCGTGGATTCGATGCGCCCGAAGTGCACCGTCGCGCCCCCGGCCAGTACCGCCAGTGCCGCGCTGCCCACGCCCAGCAAAGCCACGCGCCGGTCGCGACCGCGCAGGATAGCCACGGTGCCCAAGATGAAAGCGGCGACGATGCCCAGAAGCAACAGCTGCCGCGCGAATCCTTCTTCATAGGTGGCGCGGAATTCACGGCTGGTCAGCAGTTGCGGGAAGTGGAAGCACAGCACGCCCAGCAGCGCCAGCAGGCCGAGGCCGGCGGACATGGTTGCAAGCCAGGAGCGCCTGGGCGCGGGAACCGGAACCACGGACGCCATGGAATTTCCTTTCAGTTCGAAATATCGATAGACGGGTTGAACGCGGCGACAGGATAACTCCGGCCTCGGCGCCCGTCCTCCGGCACACCAG